>CAIKMZ010000167.1 GCA_903828665.1 uncultured beta proteobacterium | reverse complement strand
TTGCCCGCGTCGTCGCCGAAGATGCGCAGTTTGATGATCTTGGCCAACATCTTGTCACTCTCAAGCTCGCTATCGCCACGTTCGGCGCACAGCAGCACCAGCAAGCCAGCAGCAATTTCCCCGATTGTCTGCCCGTCGATCAGAACGCGCGCCTGCGCCACTCGCTGCAACAGCGCAATCATGCCGCGTCCCGCCAGTCCATCATCGCAAGTCCCTCGGGTCATCGAAATGCGCTTCAACATCGCTGGGCAAAAGCTGGATGGTGGCACGCAAACCCGGCACTGCGCTCATCAGCGCCTGTTCCACGCTGGTGCGCACCGCAGCGGCACGCCCAAGCGACCAACTCGCCGGCATGTGCATGTGCAAGTCGACAAAGCGTCTTTGGCCGGATCGACGGGTGGTTACGTGGTCAAACCGAATGGTGTGATGATCAAAATCTGCCAGCGCCTTCTGGATTTCACGCAATACTTCGGGCTCCACCGCCTCGTCCATCAAGCCCTGCGATGAGCGCCACATCAGGTGCGCACCTTCCCAAAGGATATTCAGGGCCACGCCGATTGCCACCACCGGGTCGAGCCAGAGCCAGTCCGTCATGGCAACGGCCGCGATTCCGATAACGACCCCGACCGAAGTCCATACGTCCGTAACCAAATGCCGTGCATCAGCGTCCAGGGCAATCGATCGATGGGTCTTGGCCGAGCGGAACATCACCCAGGCGAGCAGGCCGTTGAGCGCCGAGCTGACCACCGACAGGGCCAGACCCCAACCAACTTCCTGAATTGGTTGCGGATCCGCCAGACGGTGCCCGGCAGCCCAGACGATGCCCACAGCGGCGGCAATGATCAGGACTCCTTCAAACCCGCTCGAAAAGTACTCCGCCTTGTGATGACCATACGGGTGCTCTTCATCCGCGGGTCGCTGCGCAATCGTCACCATCATCAGCGCGAAGATCGCGCTGGCCAGATTGACGAGCGACTCCATCGCATCCGACAACAAGCCGACCGAGTCCGTGATGTACCAGGCCAGGGTCTTGAGTATGATGGTGACGATGGCTACCGCCACCGACGCCCACAGCAGGCGTTGCGGTGTCAGGAATCGCTCCGGTAGCAGGCCTGTCACGCCGGGTCAGCCCACGGTGACCCGTGCAAATTTGCGCTTGCCGACCTGCAGCACATAACAACCAGCGCCGAGTTTGAGCCCCTTGTCGCTGATGACAGTGGAATCGATGCGTACGCCGCCGCCATCGACCAGACGATTACCTTCGCCGGCCGACGCTGCCAGCCCGGCTGTCTTGAGCAAGGCGCCGATACCGAGCGGCGCGCCGCCTTCACCCAACGGCACGGAAATCTCGACAATCTCCTCAGGCACGCCACCGCGGCTGCGATTGATGAAATCCTGTTCGGCCGCGTCGGCAGCCTGCACCGAGTGAAAGCGCGCAGCAATCTCCTTGGCCAGTGCCACTTTGGCGTCTTTCGGATTGGCGCCCGCCTGCACGTCGGCCTTCAAGGCCGCGATATGCGCCTCGCTCTTGAAGCTCAGCAGGGTGTACCAGCGCCACATCAGCGTATCCGAGATGCTCAGAACCTTGGCGAACATGGTGTTGGCGTCTTCGGAAATCCCGATGTAGTTGCTCTTGCTCTTGGACATCTTTTCCACCCCGTCCAAGCCCTCCAGCAGCGGCATGGTCAAAATGCACTGTGGCTCCTGCCCGTATTCAGCCTGCAAATGGCGACCCATTAACAAATTGAACTTTTGATCGGTGCCCCCGAGTTCGAGGTCGCTGCGCAGGGCCACGCTGTCATAGCCCTGCATCAGTGGATACAGGAACTCATGCACGCTGATCGGCTGACCGGCCTTGAAGCGGTCGTGAAAATCGTTGCGCTCCATCATGCGCGCGACGGTGTACCTGGCCGCCAGTTCGATCATGCCGCGCGACCCAAGGGTGTCGCCCCATTCGCTGTTGTAGCGGATCTCGGTTTTCGACGGATCCAGCACCATCGAAGCCTGCCGGTAATAGGTCTGCGCGTTGACTTCGATCTGCTCCCGGGTCAAAGGCGGGCGTGTGCTGTTGCGACCGGACGGGTCGCCGATCAGGGTGGTGAAGTCACCAATCAAGAAAATGACCGTATGCCCCAGATCTTGCAATTGGCGCATCTTGTTCAGCACCACCGTGTGCCCGACGTGGATGTCAGGCGCGGTAGGATCCAGACCCAACTTGATGCGCAAAGGCGTCCCGGTTGCTTCCGAACGCGCCAACTTGCGAACCCAGTCCTCTTGCGGGATCAACTCTTCGCAGCCCCGCAGCGAGACGGCCAACGCCTCCCGAACACGGTCTGTTACAGGAAATTCGGAGGACAGGGCTTGATTCATAAGGGTTTTTCTCGATGCGACAGGGTGCGGCGAAGTTATACTCTGCCATTGCTCAAGCGACCGATTTTAAATCGACCGCCTGAGCATGCTCTTTGTCTGTTCGGTTGACCTCGCATCAACCCTCACTTGGAAACTTTCTTTTGACCAACAGTCTTGTTGCCGCCGGAAGCGCCTTGTTAGCTTTTTCCCGCCGCACAATCAAACAATACCCCAAGCGAATCAGCGCCCTTCTGGCTGCCCTGATGCTGGGGGCTGGCGGCGGCGCCCTGGCCGTAGCCGCACTGGCGCCTGATGCCTCGGATTTGCCGGTGCACCAAGTTCTGGAATCGGTCGCAACATTGCCTGTGACGGCAACTGACCCCGGTCTCCAGTCTTTCAAACTGTTCCGATCCGAAACCACGCGCTCAACCGACACTGCCGACACCTTGCTCAGCCGATTGGGCGTGAACGACGCGCCGGCCGCGGCGTTCCTGCGCACCGACTCGGTCGCCCGTCTGCTACTGGGGCGCAGCGGTCGCAGCGTTACCGCCGAGACGGACGACAGGAACAATCTGTACAAGCTCAGCGCCCGCTGGAGTGCTGATAACGATGGCAACTTCAAACGCCTGGTGATCGAAAAGACGGCGCAAGGCTTTCAGTCACGCATCGAGACCGCAGCACTGACCGCATCAAACCGGCTCGCTGGCGGCACCATCCAAACCTCGTTGTTTGCCGCCACCGACGAGGCCAAGATCCCGGACACCGTTGCAACGCAGCTGGCCGAGATCTTCTCGAGCAATATCGACTTCCACCGTGCCCTGCGCAAAGGCGACCGCTTTTCGGTGGTTTATGAAACGCTTGAAGGGGACGGCGAGCCGCTGCGTGCCGGACGGGTGCTGAGCGCCGAATTTGTCAACGGCGGCAAGTCCTTCCAGGCCATGTGGTTCCAGGAGCCAACAGTTGGCGGTGCAAACAGCGTCACGGCGCAGGCCGGTGCAACCAGAGGTGGGTACTACACGCTCGACGGGCAGAGCCTGCGTCGCGCCTTTCTTGCCTCGCCAATGGAATTCTCCAGAATAACCAGCGGCTTCAAGATGCGACTGCATCCGATTCTTCAAACCATGCGTGCCCACCAGGGCGTTGATTACGGCGCGCCAATCGGTACGGCCGTGCGCAGCGTGGGCGATGGCGTGGTTGAGTTTGCCGGTGTTCAAAACGGTTACGGCAACGTGATCTTTCTGAAACACCGCAACAATCACACGACGGTCTACGCGCATCTGAGCCGCATCAATGTGCGCAAGGGACAGACTGTCAGCCAGGGTCAAACCATCGGAGCTGTGGGTGCAACCGGCTGGGCCACCGGCCCGCATCTGCATTTTGAATTCCGAGTCAATGGCATCTACCGTGATCCACTCACGATCGCACGGCAAAGCGAGTCAGTGCCGGTCTCCGCGACAGCCAGGCCGATCTTCAGCAAATTGGCGGCCGAAAACCGCGTTGCCCTCGCTGCCGCCGCCTTGGCGCAGCAAACAAGCGCCCAATAGACTCCCGACAAGAGACCGGGCGCGTGTCAGAGCTCTACCTCGGCCTGATGTCTGGCACCTCGCTGGACGGAGTAGACGGGGTCCTGGCAGATTTTGCGAATGACTCGCTCATCGTCGTGGCACACGTCAGCGCACCTTTGCCGCCCGGCCTTGCGCAGGAGTTGCTGGCACTCAATACACCGGGCGTCAACGAATTGCACCGCGGCGCACTGGCCGCCAACGCCCTGGTTCGCATCTACGCGAATGTGGTCGCGCAGTTGCTTGAGAGGTCAGGCGTCGACAAGACCGCCGTCATCGCCATCGGCGCGCACGGGCAGACTGTACGGCATCAGCCCCAATGTTTCGACGGCACGGGATACACCCTGCAACTCAACAACCCGGCTCTGCTCGCCGAATTGACTGGCATAACGGTTGCCGCAGACTTTCGCAGTCGGGATGTAGCGGCCGGCGGCCAAGGCGCACCCTTGGTGCCGGCCTTTCATCAGTCGGTATTTGGAAAGCCGGGGGAAACCGTGGCCACGCTCAACATCGGCGGGATTTCCAACCTGACGGTGCTCGGTCCCGCGATGGCAGACGATGTGATCGGCTTTGACTGTGGCCCTGGCAATGCCCTGATGGACGCCTGGTGTCAACACCATCTTGGTCTGGACTTTGACGCCGATGGCGCCTGGGCGGCGGCCGGGCATGTATCACCCGACTTGTTGTCGGCACTATTGGCCGAGCCCTACTTTGCCCTGCCTGCACCCAAGAGCACGGGGCGCGACCTCTTCAACCCCGACTGGCTCGCCGCCAAACTCGATCACTTCCACGCTCTGGCACCGGTGGATGTGCAGGCGACCTTGACTGAATTGACGGCGAGCAGTTGTGCAAGCAGTTTGAGTCGTTACGGAGCCAGCAGCAAGATCCTGATTGTCTGTGGCGGTGGTGCCTTCAACGGTGAGTTGATGCGCCGGCTGCAGGCCCATCTGCCAGGCATTCAGGTCGACTCCTCGGACGCGCATGGCTTGCCACCCTTGCAGGTGGAAGCTGCGGCATTCGCCTGGCTTGCAGGTCAGGCCGTATCGCGCAAGACGGGCAACCTGAAAAAAGTAACGGGCGCCAGAGGCGCCCGCATATTGGGTGCAATCTACCCGGCCTGAATTCGGGCGCGGGTCTTGCCTCTCAATGTGGATCAGGAAAAGCTGGAGCCACAACCGCAGGTCGTGGTCGCATTGGGATTCTTGATGACAAACTGAGCCCCCTGCAGGTCTTCCTTGTAGTCGATCTCGGCGCCCACCAGATACTGGTAGCTCATGGCGTCAATCAGCAGCGAGACACCGTTCTTGGTCATCGTCGTGTCATCTTCATTGGTGATTTCATCGAAAGTGAAACCATATTGGAAGCCGGAACAGCCACCGCCCTGCACAAACACGCGCAATTTCAATTCAGGGTTGCCTTCTTCGGCAATCAGGTCCGCCACTTTCGCGGCAGCACTGTCCGTGAAAATAATGGGATCGGGCATTTCGGTCACAACGGATTCTGCAACAGCACTCATGGCTACTCCTGGATGATGGGGAACAAAGCGGGCTCTGCTGAGCTATCTGCGGCCTGTTCCTGCATTTTCAATATGAATGGGGTAATACTACAGCAATTCGCTCAGGAATCCAGCGAAACCACATTTGACGCTGACTGCAGTGGGGGCTTTGCCACGCCATTGCGCCCCAAATGCAAACAGCCACCGGGATCTGCATCCTGGTGGCTGTTGCATGGCAAGTTCTGCTGAAATTAGCGCTTGCTGAACTGCTTGCGGCGACGCGCGCCGTGGAAGCCGACCTTCTTGCGTTCGACTTCGCGGGCATCGCGGGTCACGAAGCCAGCTTTGCTGAGCTCGGACTTGAGCGTCGCATCGTAGTCGATCAGGGCACGGGTAATGCCGTGACGCACAGCGCCAGCCTGACCGGACTCACCACCACCGGCAACATTGACCATGATGTCAAACGTCTGGGCGTGATTCGTCAAAAACAGCGGCTGCTTGCAAATCATGATGGAGGTTTGACGACCGAAGAATTTTTCGATGTCCTTGCCGTTCACGACGATCTGGCCGGAGCCCTTTTTCAGAAATACGCGGGCGACGCTGGATTTGCGACGGCCGGTACCATTGTTCCATTCACCAATCATTCAAGGCTCCTTAAAGTTCCAACACTTTGGGTTGCTGGGCAGTGTGCGGGTGCTCAGCACCGCCGTACACCTTGAGCTTCTTGATCATGGCGTAGCCAAGCGGGCCCTTGGGCAGCATGCCCTTGACGGCTTTTTCCAAAGCGCGGCCCGGATGCTTGGCTTGCATGTCACGGAAGTTGGTGGCAGTAATCCCGCCAGGATATCCCGAATGGCGGTAGTACACCTTGTCAATCGACTTGGCGCCGGTGACGCGCAGCTGAGCTGCATTGATGATGACGATAAAGTCACCGGTATCGACGTGAGGCGTATAAATGGCCTTGTGTTTGCCGCGCAAACGGAGAGCAACTTCGCTGGCTACTCGTCCGAGGACCTTGTCGGTCGCGTCAATCACAAACCACTCGTGCACCACGTCAGCGGGTTTGGCGCTGAAAGTTTTGGTCATGAGTTTTCTCTTTTGAGAGGGTTTGTCGGGCTCTTTTCCACGGTCGGCGTTCCTCTGACGGGAATCTCTTAGGTGGGGGACAGGCTTCGCCGCGGAGCCACAAAAGCGCTGCGAAGCCGAGCATTATACGAAATTCCAGCCAAACCCGGCAGACGAGCCAGCACGGGCCAACAAGACGCCTTAGCCGGCGCAAGCCACCGAGGTTGAATTTTGCGGGTTACCATTCCCCCATGTTCAGTTACCGTCACGCCTTCCACGCCGGCAATCACGCCGACGTGCTCAAACACACCATCTTGATTGCCATATTGAGGCATCTGAGGCAGAAGGACACGGCACTCACTGTGTTCGACACCCATGCCGGGGCCGGTCTGTACCGGCTTGATGGCGACTACGCTGAAACCAGCGGCGAGGCGGCCAACGGCTTCGTGCGCCTGCTGACCGAGAAGGAAAAGTTGCTGAGCGCCGCCGCCAAGGCGCAACCAGGAGCCAAGCCCACTGCATCGACCAAAGCATTTGCAGCCGGCCTGGCGCCCTTGCTGCAGGACTACGTGGATCTGGTCGCAAGTTTCAATACGGCCGGCAGCCACCGGATTTATCCCGGCTCTCCCTTCATCATCCAAAGTCTGCTTGGTGAGCGCGACAAGCTCAAACTGTTCGAATTGCACCCGACCGACGCCAAGACCCTGTCAGCCAACATCGCCCAGCTTGAGGCCGGGCGGCAGGTGGCTGTGCTGCGCGAGGATGGCTTTGAAGGCGTGAAGAAATTTCTGCCGCCGCCATCACGCAGGGCCCTGCTGCTAAGCGACCCAAGCTACGAGATCAAGTCCGACTATGGTCGTGTCGTCGAGATGATCGCCGATTCAATGGTGCGCTTTGCCACCGGCACCTATGCTGTCTGGTACCCCCTGATTCCGCGGCCCGAAGCGCACGATGTGCCGCGCAAACTCAAGACCCTGGCTAACAAAGCGGGCAAGAGCTGGCTGAACGCGACACTGACGGTCAAATCGAGCAAACTGGCCACCGATGATGCGGGCGAGACCGTCCGCCCGGGGCTGCCTGCCAGCGGCATGTTCATCATCAACCCGCCGCATACACTCAAGAGTGCGCTCCAACTGGCGCTGCCACAACTGGTCAGCCTGCTGGGACAGGACCAGCATGCGGCATTCACGGTCGAATCGGGAGGCTGAGTCAGCAGAACATGAACACGAACAACAAGGGATGGCATGGCTAAGGGAATGATTTTGGCCGCAGGCCAGGGCAGCCGCGTGCGCCCACTGACGCACGATCTGCCCAAACCGATGGTGCCGATCCTGGGCAAGCCGGTGATGGAGTACCTGATCGAGCACTTGGCGCGCCACGGCATCACCGAAATCATGGTCAACGTCGCCTGGCACCATCAGAAGATCGAAGAGTATTTTGGCGATGGCCGGCGCTGGGGGGTTCAGATCGGCTACGCCTACGAAGGGATCCGGGACCACGGCGACATCCTGCCGCGCCCGATGGGCTCGGCAGGCGGCATGCGGCGCATCCAGGACTTCGGCGGCTTCTTCGATGACACCACGCTGGTGCTGTGCGGTGATGCGCTGATCGACCTCGACATCACGGCGGCCCTGGCCGAGCACAAGGCCAAGGGCGCCATTGCCAGCGTCGTGGCGCTTGATGTGCCGCTGGCCGATGTCCAGAACTACGGCATTGTGGTGGCGGCGCCAGACGGCCACATCCTGTCCTTTCAGGAAAAGCCCAAGCCGGCCGAGGCCAAGTCCACCTTGGCCAGCACCGGCATTTATATCTTCGAACCAGCGGTGTTGGACCTGGTGCCATCGGGCGTGGTCTACGACATCGGCTCGCAACTGTTTCCGCAACTGGTCGCGCAAGCGCTGCCGTTCTTTGCGCAGAACCGTCCGTTCAACTGGATCGACATCGGCCGCGTCAGCGATTACTGGTCCGTGCTGCAACGCGTCCTGCGCGGCGAGGTCGCGGACATGAACATGCCCGGACGCCAGGTCAAGCCCGGTATCTGGGTCGGCCTCAACACGTCGATTCCGTGGGACAAGGTCACCATCAAGGGGCCTGTCTACATCGGGTCGAGCGTGCGCATCGAGCCCGGCGCCACCATCACCGGGCCGGCGTGGATCGGCCACGGCAGCCACATCCGCACCGGCGCCAAGGTGGTGCGCAGCATCCTGTTTGAGTACACGCGCATCGCCGCCGACATGCGTTTTTCCGAGATGATCGTCTCCCCGGAGTATTGTGTCGATCGCCATGGAGATACGATTTACCGGGGTGACGACACGGCCCAACTGCGCTGGGGCGATGCCCGCGCCTGAGGCTCGCGCTGCCTTTCCTGTCCTTTCCAACTGATTGAAGAACTGAGTTTTCATGCTGATCCAACCCGTTGTCCTGTCCGGTGGTTCCGGCACCCGTCTGTGGCCGTTGTCACGAGAAAAATACCCAAAGCAGTTGTTGCCCTTGATCGGCGAGGACTCGCTATTGCAGGCCACGGTCCGCCGTGTGGAGGGCATCGCGGACTGCGAGTTGGCGCCACCGATGGTGGTTTGCAATGAAGATTACCGTTTCGTCATCGCCGAACAACTTCGACTGATGGGCAAACCGGGCAGCATCGTGCTGGAGCCCACCGGCAGAAATACGGCGCCGGCCCTGACGCTGGCCGCGCTCGCGGCCAGCAAGCATGCGACCGACCCGATTCTGCTGGTGATGCCGGCTGACCACGTCATCATCGACATTGCCGCGTTCCAGCGCGCCGTGCGCCAGGGTGCAGCGCTGGCCGATGGCGGCGCGGTTGTCACCTTCGGCATCACGCCCGAAGCGCCGGAGACCGGCTACGGCTACATCCAGTCGGGTGCGGCCTTCACGGCCCAATCCGAATCAGCCCGGCTGATTGCGCGCTTTGTGGAGAAACCTGATCTGGCAACAGCTCAGGCTTATCTGAAGGAGGGCACCTACTTCTGGAACAGCGGCCTGTTCATGATGCGGGCTTCGGTCTGGCTCGCGGCAATGGGCGCTTGCCGACCGGACATCCTCGCGGCCTGCCAAAGCGCCTGGACCTCGGGTTCTGCCGATGGCGACTTTATCCGTGTCGGCAAGGACGCCTTTGCCGCCTGCCCGTCGGACTCGATCGATTACGCCGTCATGGAACGCATTGCGAAACAGGTTGCTGGGGCCGCAGCGCTGCCACCCGGCGTCGTCATTCCCTTGACGGCCGGCTGGTCCGACGTCGGCGCTTGGGACGCCTTGTGGCAGGTGCTACCAAAGGATGCCAACGGCAACGTCGCCCAGGGCGATGTGCTGCTGCAGGACTGCCATGACACACTGGCGCTGTCGGAGGGCCGCCTGGTGGCCTGCGTGGGGGTGAGCGATCTGGTGGTGATTGAAACAGCCGATGCGATTCTGGTGGCGCACAAGGACAGGACGCAGGACGTCAAGAAGATCGTCGACCGCCTCAAGCAACAGGGCCGCAGCGAGAGTTCGATCCACCGCAAGGTCTTCCGACCCTGGGGTTCCTATGACGGCGTGGACGCGGGCGAGCGTTTTCAGGTCAAGCGCATCGTGGTCAAGCCGGGCGGCATCCTCTCGTTGCAAATGCACCATCACCGCGCCGAGCACTGGATCGTGGTCAGCGGCACAGCGAAGATCACCAAGGGCGAAGAAACCTTCCTGCTGTCGGAGAACGAATCCACCTTCATCCCGCTGGGCACGACGCACCGCCTGGAAAATCCGGGCCGCGTGCCGCTGGAGATGATCGAAGTGCAGTCGGGCTCTTATCTGGGCGAGGACGACATCGTGCGCTTTGAGGATGTCTACGGGCGCTAAGCAGACTAAAGCGCGCGCTGGATGATGATCTTCTGCACGTCGCTCGTGCCTTCGTAGATCTGGCAGACCCGCACGTCGCGGTAGATGCGCTCCACCGGGAAGTCGCTGACGTAGCCGTAGCCGCCCAGCGTCTGGATGGCCACACTGCAGACCTGCTCCGCCATCTCGCTGGCAAACAGCTTGGCCATCGCAGCTTCTTTTAGACAGGGGCGACCTGCGTCGCGCAAGGACGCGGCATGCCAGATGAGCTGGCGCGCCGCTTCGATCCGCGTTGCGCACTCGGCCAGTCGAAATCCAACGGCCTGGTGATTGAAGATCGCCGTGCCGAAACTTTCGCGCTCCTTGGCGTAGCCGATCGCGAATTCCAGCGCACTGCGCGCCATGCCCACGCTCTGGGCCGCGATGCCGATGCGCCCGCCCTCCAGGCCACCCAGGGCAATGCCGTACCCCGCGCCCTCGGCGCCGATCAGGTTCTCTTCCGGAATGCGGCAGTTGTCGAAGTTGATCTGCGCCGTGTCGCTGGAGTGCTGCCCAAGCTTGTCCTCGATGCGGGCCACGACGTAACCCGGCGCGCTCGTCGGAACGAGGAAGGCGCTCATGCCGCGTTTGCCGGCGCCCTTGTCCGTGACCGCGATCACGATCGCCACATCGCCGTACTTGCCGCTGGTGATGAACTGTTTGACGCCATTGAGCACATAGCTGTCGCCGTCCTTCACCGCCGTGGTGCGCAGCGCCGACGCATCCGAGCCCACATGCGGCTCGGTCAGGCAAAACGCACCCAGCATTTTGCCCTGCGCCAGCGGTTCTAGCCACTGGTGCTTCTGCGCAAGATTGCCGTAGCGCATCAGGATCGCATTGACCGGGCAGTTTGTGACCGAGATCGCGGTGCTGGTGCCGCCGTCGCCGGCGGCAATTTCCTCCAGCACCAAGGCCAGCGTCAGGTAGTCCAGGTTGGCTCCCCCGAATTCCTCGGGCACGCAAATGCCATAGGCACCCAGGGCCGCCAGCCCCTGGTGCGCCTCCTTGGGAAAGCAGTGCTCCTTGTCCCAGCGCGCGGCGTTCGGCCACAGTTCGGCTTGGGCAAACGCGCGCACCGCGTCGCGGATCATTTCCTGGTCTTGGGTCAGCAACATGGGGCATGTATCTCCAGCGTTTATCAAACAACATCTCTTCGTTGTCATTGCGGATCAGGTCCGCAATGACAGGCCGGGCATCACCTCAGAGCAGTTCCAGCGCGACGGCCGTGCCTTCACCGCCGCCGATGCACAGCGTGGCAACGCCTTTCTTCAGGCCGCGCGCTTGCAGGGCGTACAGCAGCGTCACCATGATGCGGGCGCCGGATGCGCCGATCGGATGGCCCAGCGCGCAGGCGCCGCCGTTGACGTTGACGATGTCGTGACTCAAACCGAGGTCATGCATCAAGGCCATGGGCACGACGGCGAAGGCTTCGTTGACCTCCCACAGATCGACGTCCTTGACGCTCCAGCCGGCCTTGGCCAGCGCCTTCTTCACGGCACCGACCGGGGCCGTGGCAAACCAGTTCGGCTCCTGCGCGTGCACCGCGTGGCTGACGATGCGCGCCAGCGGCTTCAGGCCGAGCTTGGCAGCGGTCGAGGCCCGCATCAACACCATCGCGGCGGCGCCGTCGTTGATGCTTGAACTGCTAGCGGCGGTGATGGTGCCGTCCTTCTTGAAAGCAGGCTTGAGTGCCGGGATCTTTTCCAGCTTGACCTTGCCTGGACCTTCGTCGATCGAAATCACCACGTCACCGGCGCGGCCCTTGACCGTGACCGGCGTGATCTCGGCGGCAAAGGCGCCCGATTTGGTGGCGGCCTGGGCGCGCTGCACGCTGGCGATCGCAAAAGCGTCCTGCTGCTCTCGCGTGAAGCTGTACTTGGCAGCGCAGTCCTCGCCGAAAGTGCCCATGGAGCGTCCGGCTTCGTAGGCGTCTTCCAGACCGTCGAGCATCATGTGATCAAAAATGCGGTCATGGCCGATGCGGTAACCGCCTCGCGCTTTGGGCAACAGGTAGGGCGCGTTGGTCATGCTCTCCATGCCGCCGGCCACCACCACATCCGCGCTGCCCGCCAGCAGCATGTCGTGGCCGAACATGGCCGCGCGCATGCCCGAGCCGCACATCTTGGACAGCGTCACGGCGCCGGCGCTGATCGGCAGGCCACCCTTGAACCCGGCCTGGCGCGCCGGCGCCTGACCCTGCCCCGCCATCAGGCAGTTGCCGAACAGCACTTCATCGACCTGCGCGCCGGTGATGCCGGCACGCTCGACGGCGGCCTTGATGGCAGCGCCCCCGAGGTCGTGCGCTGCGAGCGCGGAAAAATCGCCCTGGAAGCTGCCCATGGGGGTGCGGGCGGCGCCAACGATAACAATGGAATCGGTCATGATGTTGATCTCCTGTGAAGTGAATGAAACTATTTGTCCTGCTCGGGATGAAAGCGCTTGTCGCGCTCGTACGGGAAGACGTCGAATACATGGCCCGCCAGAATGCGCGCCTGGTGGCCCTGCCAGAACGCCACATCCAGCAAGTCAGCATGGTGCTTCATGAAGGCGTCGCGCACCACCGGGTTGCCCAGCAGGAAGGGGCCGAAGGTCTCCGGAAAGACATCCCTCGGCCCCACGCTGTACCAGACCTCGCCCGACATTTCCTCTTCTTCGGTGCGCGGCGCGGGCACACGGCGGAAGTTGCAGTCAGTGATGTACTCGATCTCGTCGTAGTCGTAGAAGACCACCTTGCCGTGGCGCGTCACGCCGAAGTTCTTCCACAGCATGTCGCCGGGAAAGATGTTGGCGGCCACCAGGTCCTTGATCGCGTTGCCGTACTCGATGACGACGCGCTCGATCTGCTCGCGGGCAAACGCTGCCGCGCCCTGCGGGTCGGGCTCGGCCCCGCCAGCGTCGAACGCTTCCTGCAGATAGATGTTGAGCGGAATCATGCGCCGCTCGATGTAGACATGCTTGATGACGACTTCGATGTTGCCATCACCGTCGCGGTCACCGATATCCAACTGGCTCGGCGCAAACCGCTCGATCTCGGCAATCAGATCGTCCTCGAAACGGTCGCGCGGAAAACCGACGCCGCTGTACTCCAGCGTGTCGGCCATGCGCCCAACCCGGTCATGCTGCTTGACCAGCAGGTACTTGCTCTTGATCTTCTCGCGCGTGGTGTCCTTTTGCGGCGGATAGAAGTCCTTGATGAGCTTGAACACATAGGGGAAGGACGGCAGGTCGAACACCAGCATCACCATGCCTTTGATCCCGGGAGCGATGCGGAACTTGTCCGTCGAGTGGCGCAAGTGGTGCAGGAAATCGCGGTAGAACAGGGTCTTGCCCTGCTTGGCCAGTCCGAGCGCGTTGTAGATCTCGTTGCGCGGCTTGCGCGGCATCATGCTGCGCAGGTACTGCACGTAGGCCGACGGAATCTCCATATCGACCATGAAGTAGGCGCGGGCAAAACTGAACAGCATCAGCAAGTCGTCTTCGCCGAACAGGGCCGCGTCGATCACCAGTTTGCCGCTGCCGTTATGCAGCACCGGCAACGCAAACGCAAACTCGTTGAAACCGTTGATCAGCTTGCCGACGATGTAGCAGCCCTTGTTGCGGAAGAACAGGCCCGTCAGCACCTGAATCTGAAAATTGGCGCGCAGTTTGGCGTCGGCCAGGCGCGACAGCATGGCGGACTGCACCAGCGCTGCCTCCGCCTCCAACTGCTCGAATGGCACACGCAAGTCGAAGTCCCGGATCAACTGCACGAGCACTTCGCGCACGTTGCCGGACGTCGGGTAGTAGGAGCGGTAGGTCGGGCGCGCCTGTGGCTCGCCGTTCTCGATGTACTCGGTGCTGACCGCCGGGCGCACAAAGATGAATTCGTTCTGGAAATAGCTGCGGTGCAGAATCTTGGTCGTGACCGAGTTGAAGAAGGTCTCGGCCAGTTCCGGTTGGTGGTGATTGACCAGCAGGCCGATGTAATGCAGCTTGACCTGCTGCCAGATGTCCATCGGCTGCGCGTCGGCCTTGAATTCACGCTCCAGCCGGTTCGAGCACTCGCGCACGCGCAGGTCGTAAAACTCGATGCGATCGCGCTGCGCGCGCTGCTGGCCGTGCCAGTCGGCGGTCTCGAACCGGTGCTTGGCGCGCGCCGACTCGGTCCGGAACAGCCGGTAGTGCCGATTGAAGCCATCAAGCATGGCTTTCGCAATATCGTAGGCGAGCGTCGAGTCAAGGCGTTGCGGGAACACAATAGGCCTTTGCCGAATGGCTAGTCCGTCAAGGATGACGGCAGTGCGCCTCTGGGATAGCGCTTGAGCGCGTTGCGAAAGACATTCACCACGTCCTGCGGGCCCTGCATGCTGACCTGCATGTCCTTGACCAGTCCGTCGGCCAGGCCGTAGCACCAGCCGTGCACCGCGACCTTTTGTCCGCGCCCCCAGGCGTCCTGCAGGACATTGGACAAGGCCACGTTGCCGACCTGCTCGATCACGTTCATCTCGCACAGCACGTCTTCCTGCTCGGCCACCGACAAGTGGTCGATGCGGCGCCGATGGCGCAGCTTCACGTCGTGCACATGGCGCAGCCAGTTGTCAGCCAGGCCGACGCGCGTGCCACGCAAAGCTGCCAGCACGCCACCGCAACCGTAATGGCCCACCACCATGATGTGCTCGACCTTGAGGTGATCGACGGCGAACTGGATCACCGACAAGGCGTTGAGGTCGGAGTGCACCACCACGTTGGCCACATTGCGGTGCACGAACACCTCGCCCGGATCCAGGCCGGTGATTTCATTGGCCGGGACCCGACTGTCGGAACAGCCGATCCACAAGTATTTGGGCGTCTGCTGCTGCGCCAGCTTGCTGAAAAATCCGGGGCGCTCGCGCTCCATGCGCGCCGCCCAGGCACGGTTGTTGTCAAGCAGGTGAAGAAGTGGCGTCGTCATGGATGGCTCGGTAGTAGACAGGACCTGGCGCCCCTGTGCAATGTCATTTTGCCCTGCCAAGTCTTACATCGTCTCGGCAAACAGTTCGCGCCCGATCAGCATGCGGCGGATCTCGCTGGTGCCGGCACCGATTTCATACAGTTTTGCATCACGCCACAGGCGCCCCAGCGGGTACTCGTTGATGTAGCCGTTGCCCCCGAAGATCTGCACGCCCTCGCCCGCCATCCAGGTCGCCTTCTCGGCACACCACAGGATCACCGAGGCACAGTCCTTGCGCACCTGGCGCACGTGCTCCAGGCCGAGCAGATCGAGGTTCTTGGCCACCGTGTAGGCGAATGAACGACCCGCCTGCAGCACCGTGTACATGTCGGCAACCTTGCCCTGGATCAGCTGGAATTCGCCGATGCTCTGGCCGAACTGCTTGCGGTCGTGGATGTAGGGGATGACGTTGTCCATCACCGACTGCATGATGCCCAGCGGCCCGCCGGTGAGCACGGCGCGCTCGTAGTCGAGCCCGCTCATGAGGACCTTGGCGCCGCTGCCTAGGCCGCCCAGGATGTTTTGCGCCGGCACCTCGACATTGTTGAACACCAGTTCACCGGTGTGCGAGCCGCGCATGCCGAGCTTGTCGAGCTTTTGCGCGACCGAAAAACCCTTCATGCCCTTTTCGATCAGGAAGGCGGTGACGCCGCGTGCCCCGAGTTCCGGTTCGGTCTTGGCATAGACCACCAGGGTGTCAGCATCCGGCCCGTTGGTGATCCACATCTTGCTGCCGTTGAGCAGGTAGTAGCCGCCCTTGTCCTCGGCCTTGAGCTTCATGCTGATGACATCGGAGCCGGCACCGGGCTCGCTCATGGCCAGCGCGCCAACGTGCTCGCCCGAGATCAGCTTGGGCAGGTACTTCGCGCGCTGCTCGGCGCTGCCGTTTCGGTTGATCTGGTTCACGCACAGGTTGCTGTGGGCGCCGTAGGACAGACCGATCGAGGCCGAAGCGCGCGAGATTTCCTCCATCGCGATCATGTGCGCCAGATAGCCCATGTTGGCGCCGCCGAACTCTTCGCTGACGGTGATGCCAAGCACGCCCAGATCGCCCATCTTGCGCCACAGATCCATCGGGAACTGGTCGCTGCGATCGGCTTCGGCCGCGCGCGGGGCAATCTCGGCCTGCGCGAATTCACGCACCGCGTCGCGCAGCGCGTCGATGTCTTCACCGAGTTGAAAGTTGAGTCCTGGCAACTTGTTCATCTGTCTCTCCTGGTTAATAATTTTTTGGCACGACCATCAGCGTCTGCTGCATCACGGCGCAAGCCGTTTCCTTGCCGCTGGCATCAAGATGCACAACCTCGGCCGTGGTCACGATGACGCGGCGTCCGGCCTTGACGACACGCCCCCTGGCCTGTATCTCACCGCCCTTGAAAGCGGCCATGAAATTGATCTTGTACTCGATGGTGGCGACTTCCATGCCGGCCGGCGCCATCGTCAGGCCGGCATAGCCGCCCGCAATATCAGCCAGGGCGCCAATGGCGCCGCCGTGAAAGCCGTCCTGCTGCTGCGTCACCTGCTCCGAGTACGGCAGGGCGAGCGCGCACAGGCCCGGCTCGACCTGCAGCAGGCGCGCGCCGATGTGTTGCATCAGGCCCTGGCGCTCGAAGCTGGTCTGCACGCGCGACCAGAAAGTCTCTTCAACCGGCATCTTTTGCTTTTCCTTTGCTGGCGGTCGCTTTGGAAACCGCCTTGTCGCGCGTCTTGGCCAGCAGGGCGCGCGCCTCGCGCTGATGCTCCTTGAGCTCATCCAGATTGGCCTGCAGATCCGTCATCTGCGCTTCGAGCTGCTTCTGGTGCTCCGCAATCACCGCCAGAAATTTTCGCAACTGCGGCCCGGTATCGCGGGGGCTGTCGTACATGTCGATGATGTCCTTGGCCTCGGTCAGGCTCAAGCCCAGTCGCTTGGCGCGCAGCGTGAGCTTCAGACGCGTGCGGTCGCGCCCGCTGTAGACGCGGCTTCTCCCGCCCGGGCCGGAACGCTCGGGCTGCAACAGGCCCATGTCTTCGTAAAAGCGCATGGCCCGCGTGGTCAGGTCGAATTCCCGAGCCAAATCGCTGATGCTGTAGGTGATCGCCATAAAGGTGTTCGACAAAGGTGACTGCGCAAGCGGGACCCCCCACCTACAATGTCCAGTCTGATTGACGTTTACGTTAACGTCAATTATGTCGCAAATCAGGAGCCGCCTTGAATCCACCCGCCAACGAACTCGAATTGCAGCTGCATTACCCAATGGGCGACACGCTGCCGCTGCCCGGCGCGTCGCTGACGGTGACACCCGGCGTGAAATGGATCCGCATGGCCTTGCCGTTTGCGCTCAACCATATCAACCTGTGGCTGCTGCGCGATGAAATCGACGGCCGCTCCGGCTGGAGCGTGGTGGACTGCTGCATCAGCACCGACAGCGCCAAGGCGCAGTGGGAACAGATTTTCGCCAATGAACTTGACGGCCTGCCGGTGTTGCGCGTGATCGTGACCCATATGCACCCGGACCATATCGGCCTGGCGTACTGGCTGTGCCAGCGCTGGGATGTGGCGTTGTGGATCAGCGCCACCGATTACGCGATCGCGCGCATCGGCAGCAAGGGCGAGACCGGTTTCGGCGGCGACGCAGCGGCGGCATTTTTTGCCATCAATGGCCTGAACGACCCGGCCTCCGTCGAGAAGATCCGGGGCCGCGCCGACTACTACCGGACGCTGGTGCCCGACGTGCCGCCGCACTACCGGCGCATGATGGACGGCGACGTCCTGACGATCGGTGAGCGGCGCTGGACCTGCATCAGCGGCCACGGCCACGCGCCCGAGCACATCTCGCTCTACTGCGAAGAACTCGCCATCCTGATCGGTGGCGACATGATGCTGCCGCGCATCTCGACCAATGTCAGCGTCTACGAGCAGGAGCCGGAGTCGAATCCGCTCAAGCTGTTTCTGGATTCCATCGACAAATTCCGCGCGCTCGGCGAACGCACGCTGACCCTGCCGGCCCACGGCAAACCCTTCACCGGCCTGCACAAACGAATCGAACAATTGCACCAGCACCACCGCGAACGCCTGGCCGAGGTGATGCAGGCCTGCCGGGGCGAGCCGCGCAGCGCCGCTGAAATGATCGCAGTGCTGTTCCCGCGCCCGCTCGACCTGCACCAGACCACGTTCGCCATGGGTGAATCGATCGCCCACCTGCATCTGCTGTGGTTCGCCGGCCGGCTGCGGCGCACACGGGACGGCGCGGGCGTATACCGTTTTCAGGCCAGCGCCTGACCCTCAGGCGCTATTGCCAGCGCGGCACCGCGTCGTCCTTGAGTTGCCGGCGCAGCGCGGCGTAATCGGGCAGCACGCTGCCCACCGTGTCCCAGAAGCGTGGACTATGGTCCATGACGCGCAGATGACTGAGCTCGTGCGCCACCACATAGTCGATCACGGACTGGTGCAGATGGATCAGCCGCCAGTTCAGGCGAATCGAGCCGTCGATGCTGGCGCTGCCCCAGCGCGTGCCGGCATTGCTGAGCGTGAGCTTGCGCCAATGCACCTGCAATTGCGGCGCGAAGTGGTCCAGCCGCTCGATGAAGACGCGCCGCGCCTGGCGCATCAACCAGGCCTGCACGGCGTCGCGGATCTGCTCTGGCGTGGCCGCATGCGGCAAGCCGACCTGCAGCACGGGTGACGAGGCCTCGGCCTTGAGTTGTGCGCCGACGGCATCGAAGGCGTGGCGCGGATCAAGCAGCACTGTCACGGCCTGACCCAGAAACGGAATGGTCGTGCCGTCGCGCCACTCGATGGGCTGCGGCAGCAGCCGCTCATGGCGCTCGCGCGTCTCGCCGAGCTTGCGCAGGATCCATGCGGACTTTTCCTGCAGGGCGCTTTCGACTTCGCGCAGCGTGACCCACTGCGGCGCGCGCACGACCAGACCCTCGGGGCCGACCACAAACCCGATGCTGCGCCGCTTGGCGCGCTTGAATTCATAGGCCACGGACGTGCCGGACAGCCGCGTTTCACGGTTGGCGCGGGGATGGCGAAACAGCGCTGGCGCGCCCGGCTCGGCAGGCGCCGCTTCAGGCTCGGGCGCCGGTTCAAAGAGATCGAGCGTGAAGCGAAGCAGCGGATGCATGCGTTTGGGTCTAGCGATAGGCTTCGGGATCGATGCGCCGCATCTCGGATTCGATCCAGGCCTCGACCTCGCGCATCAATTCCTTGGGCTCTCGGCCCACGCTCGGAATCGGCTTTCCGATCGATACCTGGACCAGGCCCGGGTGCTTGATGAATCCCTGACGCGGCCAGCATTGGCCCGATGACACGGCAATCGGAATCACCGGCACACCGCACTCCACGGCAAGCCGGGTGCCCGCCGTCTGGTAAGTCCCCCGTTCGCCACGCGCGATCCGCGTGCCTTCGGGGAACAGGATGATCCAGGTGCCCTGCGCCAGCAGCGCCTTGCCCTGTGTCACCACCTGCTTGAGCGCCTGGGCGCGCGATGTGCGGTCGATATGGATCATGTCGAGCCGCGCCATCGACCAGCCAAAGAACGGGATGCGCAGCAGTTCACGCTTGAAGACAAAGGCCAGCGGGTGCGGCATCAGCGTCGGCAGCAGCATCGTCTCCAGCGCCGACTGGTGCTTGGAGAGAAGAATGGCCGGACTGGTCGCACCTTGCGGCAGATTCCCCATGCCGTTGACCTGCACCCGCACGCCCAGAATGACGCGCGTGCCCCAGACCACGAGCCGGAACCAGCCGACGGCGAACCACCACAGCGGCGTGCGCCGTACCCACAGCGAGATGAAGACCAGCGCCAGCCCCCACGGAATGACCGTGATCACCAGCCAACCCATGTGCAGCAGGGAGCGCAGCAAGCGCATCAGACGCCAGCGCTTTCCCGCGCCAGTAGAAAATCGGCGAACGCAGCCAGATCGGCATGCACGTGGGTCGCCTTCGGAAAGCTCTCGGGCAAGTCGCGCCCGCGATAAGTGACGCCCTTGCCGGTCAGCACCAGGTGCGGTTCGCAGCCGGCGGACACCGCGGCCATCACATCGCGCGCCGAATCTCCCACCATGGGGACCCCACGCAAGTCGATCCCATAACGCTCGCCGATCTGTTCCAGCAAGCCCGGTTCGGGCTTGCGGCAGTGGCAGCCCTCGTCCGAGGTATGCGGACAATAGAACACGGCATCTACGCGCCCCCCGACCGCCGCCAGCAGCGCGTGCATCTTGGCGTGCATGGCGTTGAGTGTGGAGACGTCGAACAGACCGCGCCCCAGGCCCGACTGGTTGGACGCGATAACGACATGCCAGCCCGCATGATTGAGCCGGGCAATGGCTTCCAGCGCGCCGGGCAGCGGCAACCACTCTTCCGGCGACTTGACATAGTCCGGGCTGTCCTGGTTGACGGTGCCGTCGCGATCAAGGATGACGAGTTTCATGCCGGACACCTCAGGCCACCAGTTTGGACAGATCGGCCACGCGGTTCATCGCCTGGTGCAGGCTCTTGAGCAGGCCCTGGCGGTTCAGGCGCAGGTCCGGCTCGTCGGCGTTGACCATGACCGCGTCGAAGAAGTCATCGACCGGCACACGCAAGGCCGCCAGGGTCTTGAGCGAGGCTGTGTAGTCACCGGCCTCGAACTGCGCCTGCGCCTGCGGCGCAAGGTCCTGCATCGCGGCGTACAGCGCGATTTCGGCTGGCTCAAGCAGGAGCAACGAACTGACATGCGCGTCCACATCCGGCGCTTTCTTCAGGATGTTGCTGATGCGCTTGTTGGCTGCGGCCAGCGCCGGCGCCTCGGGCAGGGCGGCAAAGACGCGCACGGCGGCCAGGCGGCGCGCCACATCGCCCAAATGCTGCGGTCGCAGCACCAGCACGGCATCCACTTCCGTCGCGCTGTAACCCTGCTCGCGCAGGATGCCGGCCAGGCGCTCAAAGATGAAATCAGTCAGCGCCGCACTCGCATCCACGATACGATCACCGAAGACCGGAACCGCGCTGCCGATCAGCGCCTCGAGCGAAAGCGGCAAGTCCTTTTCGATCAGCATGCGCAGCACGCCCAGCGCATGCCGGCGCAGGGCAAACGGGTCCTTGTCGCCGGTGGGCAGATTGCCGATGCCGAACATGCCGACCAGGGTCTCGAGCTTGTCGGCCAGAGCGACGACCACGCCGACCGCGTTGCGCGGCAATTCATCGCCGGCGAAGCGCGGCTTGTAGTGGTCCTCGATCGCCAGCGCCACGACATCGCCCAGGCCGTCATGGCGCGCATAGTAGCCGCCCATGATGCCCTGCAGTTCCGGGAACTCGCCCACCATGTCGGTCAGCAGATCGGTCTTGGCCAGACGGGCGGCCGTGTCGACCACCGCGCCGAGCGCCGGGTCGCCGAGCTGTCCGCAGATCGCGCCGGCCAGCGCGCGCACGCGCTGCATGCGCTCGCCCTGGGTGCCGAGCTTGTTGTGGTAGACCACCTTGTCCAGCCCCGGCACGCGCGATGCGAGCGTCTTCTTGCGGTCCTGGTCATAGAAGAATTTGGCATCGGCCAGGCGCGGGCGCACCACGCGCTCGTTGCCGCCGATGACCGCGCTGGCGTCAGCCGGGCTGATGTTGCTGACTACCAGAAACTTGTTGCTCAACTTGTCGGCCGTATCGAGCAGCGGAAAGTACTTCTGGTTGGCCTTCATGGTGAGGATCAGACATTCCTGCGGCACGTCAAGAAAGACGGGCTCGAAGGCGCAGACCAGCACGTTCGGGCGTTCGACCAGGCCCGTCACTTCATCGAGCAGGGCCTCGTCCTCGATCGGTCGCAACACCGCCGCGCGCGCGCCGTCCGCGCCGCCACCGGCCATGACGGCTGCGGCGGCGAGCTGGCGTGCAATCTCGGCGCGGCGCTCGGCAAAGCTGGCGATCACGGCGCCGTCCTCGCGCAAGCTGTCGGCATAGCTGTCGGCATCGGCAATCCGCACCGGCGACACTTTGGCTTCAAAGCGATGACCTTGCGTATGTCGGCCCGCATTCAGCCCCAGCACATCGACCGGCACGACGCTGCTGCCATGCAGCGCCACCAGGCCGTGGGCCGGACGCACAAACTGCACACTGCTCCAGCCCGGCAGTTCGCAATCGGTCTCCAGCTGGTAGCTCATGACCTTCGGGATCGGCAAGCGCGCAATCGCTTCTTCCAGCGCCTTTTGCAATCCGGTATCCAAAGTGGCGCCCGTGACCACGCTGTCGTAGAACAGGGCTTCGGCCTTGCCATCGGGCGCGCGCCGCAGCGCGGCCACCGCCTGTGCCGGTTTCGACAGATCGGCCCCGAGCGCCTGCAGTTTCTTCAGCAGCGCCGGCGTTGCCTGGCCTGCCGCATCGATGCCGACGCTGACCGGCATCAGCTTTTGCTGCACGGTCTTGTCCGCCGCCTTGCGCCAGACGTTCGTGACGTGGGCCGCCAGGCGGCGCGGCGCGGCATAGGGCGTCACCACCGAGTTCGCATCGGCCAGACCGAGGTTGCGCAGCTGCGCGGCGAGTTCACCGGCAAAGGCGTCACCGAGCTTCTTGAGCGCCTTGGGCGGCAGCTCTTCGACAAACAGTTCAACCAGAAGGTTTTGCGTGCTCATGGTCATGCCGCCTTCTTCGTCAACTGTTCCACCCAGGCGCGCGGCGCCATCGGAAAGCCAAGCCGTTCGCGGCTGTCGTAGTAGCTTTGCGCCACGGCCCGCGCCAGGTTACGGATGCGGCCAATGTAAGCGGCGCGCTCGGTGACGCTGATGGCGCCGCGGGCATCGAGCAGATTGAAGCTGTGTGCGCACTTGAGCACCTGCTCATAGGCCGGCAAGGCCAGCTGCTGCTCCATCAGGTACTTGGCCTGCTTCTCGTGCGCCGCGAAGGCGGTGAACAGGAAGTCCGCGTCACTGTGCTCAAAGTTGTAGGTTGATTGCTCGACTTCGTTTTGCTTGTAGACATCGCCGTAACTCAGGCCATCGGTCCACACCAGGTCGTAGATGTTGTCCACGCCCTGCAGGTACATTGCGAGGCGCTCCAGCCCGTAGGTGATCTCGCCGGTGATGGGCCTGCAGTCGATGCCGCCGACCTGCTGAAAGTAGGTGAACTGCGTCACCTCCATGCCGTTGAGCCAGACCTCCCAACCCAGACCCCAGGCGCCGAGCGTCGGATTTTCCCAGTCGTCCTCGACAAAGCGGATGTCGTTCTTCTGCAGGTCGAAGCCGAGCGCCTCGAGCGAACCCAGGTACAACTCCAGAATGTTGCTGGGCGCGGGTTTGAGCACCACCTGATACTGGTAGTAATGCTGCAGCCGGTTCGGATTCTCGCCGTAACGGCCATCTTTCGGGCGCCGGCTCGGCTGCACATAGGCGGCTTTCCAAGGCTCGGGGCCGAGGGCGCGCAGGAACGTCGCCGTATGCGAGGTTCCGGCCCCGACTTCCATGTCATAGGGCTGCAACAAGGCGCAGCCCTGGCCGTCCCAGTAGGACTGCAGTTTCAAAATTATTTGCTGGAAAGTCAACATGAATGGTGGGCTTGGACGGGCCGTGCCTCGGGTTTGAAAAGAAACGACGCTCACGCGTCAAAACATGATTTTACGGGTCTTCATGCGTTGTGCCCGCCATACCAGGCCCAGGGCCAGCAGCCAGAAAGGCCACAGGCCAAGGCGTGCAACCCACCAAGCGTACGGTGTGACCGTGGTCCGCCCCTCGACCGCGCCGACCAGTACGGAGCGCGTGTCACGCGTCAACGCACTGGTGATGTGCGCGCTGTGATCGACGATCGCCGTCGCGCCGGTGTTGGTGGCCAGCAAGAAGGGGCGGTCGAACTCGATGGCCCGCATGCGCGCAATCTGCAGGTGCTGGTCAATCGCCATGCTGTTGCCGAACCAGGCCAGGTTGCTGATATTGACGAAGATGGTGGGGGCCTGCGCCGGATCGAGAAAATTCAAGGCCAGTTCCTCGCCGAACAGGTCTTCATAGCAGATGTTGGTTGCGAGCCTTTGGCCCTGCCATACAAACGGCGCCTGGCGCAGCGCCCCGCGATTGAAGTCACCGAGCGGGATGTTCATCAGTTCCGTGAACCATTTGAACAAGGGTGGAATGAACTCGCCGAACGGCACCAGATGCTGCTTGTCGTAACGCCAGGGCTGTGTCTGACCACTTTGAAGACCCAGTACCGAATTGGTATAGCCCTGCTGGTAGTTGCCCAGCGGTATGCCGATCAGCGCCGCCTGCGTGCCCGCGCCGAAGCGTTGCTGCAGCACTTCCCAGTACCCTGGCGGCAACTGCTGCGGCAGCAGCGGAATGGCGGTTTCCGGCGCAATGACCAGCGATGTGCGGCTGGCCTGCAACTGCTCGGCATACCAGCGCAGGGCCAGCGGCACGCCGCTGCCGGGCTCGAACTTTTCGTCCTGGGGAATATTGCCTTGCAGCAGCGTGACGCCCAGGCGTCCGCTTGAAGACGTCTGCGCTGCCGCGCCGCTCGGGTAACGCTGAAGCAACAGGGGCAGGGCCAGCACCACCATCACCGTGAACAAAGCGATGGCGCGAGCGCGCCACCCGTCACCAGCCGCCCCGCGCCCAAGTTGGGCCAGCGTCATGGCGAGCCACGCGGCGATGGCACACAGGCCGTAGACACCGAGCCAGGGCGCGAAGCCTGCCAGCGGGCCATCGACGTGCGCATAGGCGCTGGCGCCCCAGCCAAAGCCGGTCAGCCAGCGGCCGCGCGCCAGTTCAGCGAGTACCCAAAGTGCGGCAAAGAGCAGCGAGCGCCCGGCCCGCCCGCCCGGCGCCAGCACCGCAAACAAGCCCGCTGTGCCAGCGTAGAACAAGGCCATCAGGCCGGTCAGGGCCAGCACCGCCAGGCCTGCCAGCAGGGCGGGCAGGCCGCCATAGGTATGCATGGCGACAAAGGTCCAGCCCACGGTGCCAGCCAGCCATGCCGTGCCGAACAGCCAGCCTGATAGCGCAGCCCGGCGCCAGTCGGCGTTGCGTTGCACAAGCCAGGCCAGGCAGGTCAGCCCGAGCAACTGCAGCCACCAGACCGGCTGGCCCTGCTGCATGCCGGGCAGAACGCGACCACCGGCCAAGGGCCAGGCAATACTGGCCGCGTGCGCGCCGCCTGCTGCCAGGGCCAGCAACATTTGCAACATGGAAGTTGAGGTTGACGATGCCGCAACGGCCCGGTGGCGGGCCTGCGACTCAAACGGGTTCATCGGCGACCGGTGACACCTTGAACCATTTCACGGCACCGCCCTTGGTGTGCAGGACGACAAATTCGAGGCCCGCCATCCGGTGTCGTTCGCCACGCTTGGGAACATGCCCCATCTCGTGCGCGATCAGGCCGCCGATGGTGTCGAATTCATCGGCCGGATCCGTGCTGAGCAGTTTGACGTCGAAGGCGTCTTCGACCCGCTCGATGGTGGTGTCGCCGCTGACACGGTAGGTGCGATCGGCCAAACCGAAAATATCGCCCTCATCCTCGGCGATATCGAACTCATCCTCGATCTCACCGACGATCTGTTCGAGCACATCCTCGATCGTAACCAGACCGGCGACCCGCCCAAACTCGTCGATCACGATGGCCTGGTGGTTGCGGTTGCTCTGAAACTCGCGCAGCAGATCGTTCAAGCCCTTACTCTCCGGCACGAACACCGGCGGGCGCAACAGCGCGCGGATATTGAGTTCGGGTGCGCGCTGCAACTTGAGCAGATCCTTGGCCAGCAGGATGCCGATGATATTCTCGCGCTCGCCCTGGTAGACCGGGAAACGCGAGTGACCCGTGTCGATCACGCCGTGCAGCAGCACATCGTAGGGTTCGTCGATATGGACCAGGTCCATCCGCGTCGCCGGCACCATCACGTCGCCTGCCGTCATGTCCGCCATGCGGATCACGCCTTCGAGCATTGCGCGCGACTCGGCCCCGATGATGTTGTTCTCCTGGGCTTCAGCCAGGGTTTCGATCAGCTCGTCGGCAGAGTCGGGCCCCGGATGAATGAATTCGGCAATCTTCTGCAGAAAGGTACGCTTGTCTTCCCTGTCAGGAAAACGCGCGGGGTGAGGGTCTGACACAGCCAGAAAAGCAGGACATGCGGTTGTTTGGGACCCTCTAGGATAGCGGATCGCGCCGAACCGCTCATCGCGGCCAGCGCAATGGCGTCACTTTGAGTTGCTGGGCTCAGCGTTGTGCGCGTCGCGCCGGTCCATTTGCATGCCCGCCATCAGGTCCCAGAATTGCTTGACCTGGGCCTTGATTCGGTAGTCGGTCTGGGCCACCTGCTCGGCCACCAGCTCGTTCAGGCGCGTGTCGATCGTGGCTGGCGGCAGATGCAGATGCGCCTCGGATTCGGACCCGTCGCGCACGACGATGGCGCCGGCGTTGCGAGCGATCTTGAGCATGGCCGCGTTTTCGCTCAAGGCGTGGATGAACATGCGGCTCACACCTTCGTTGCGGGCGTGGGTCGCGGCCCGGTCAAAAAGTCGCGCGCCATAACCGCGTCCGCGCGCGGTCTTCAAGACCGACACGCCAAACTCGGCGCAGGCCGACAGATTGTCGTCGGCTGTAAACGCCAGATGCGCCATCGCAATCAATTCGAGACGCCGGTTGTAAATGCCGAAGACTTCGTCACGCTCAAAATTCAGACTGTCGGTGTAGCGCTTGATCTGCTCGTCGTTGGCGGCAAAACCGAAACGCAGGTAGCGGTCGTATTCGTCGAGCGCCATCAGATGCCCCCTGATGCGTTCTCGATGATTCGGCCCCAAAGACCGGATCGGAACCACGACCGGCGGTGTTTTGGTGAAGCTGCTTGTTTCTTCCATCCCTCAGACTATAAGGGTTTTCCCTAGACTGCACTGTCCAAAGTGTCTATCCACTCCCCTACAACGGCACGGCTGTGGTTCCCTTGATGCGGTCAAGAACGAAGCTGGTTCGGCAATCCTGGACACTGGGATGCATGAGCAGTGTGTCCATAACAAAATGTGAGTACGCACTCATATCTCGAACCAGCACCTTCAAGAAGTAATCCATCTCACCGCTCAAGGCGTCACATTCGACGACTTCCGGCCAGGTTTGCACGCTGGCGCGGAACAGATCACGCGGATTGCGCTGCTGGCTTTCCGGACTCTTTTCGAGTCGGACGTTGATGTGGGCCATCAGACCCAGACCGACCTGCTCAGGCCTGAGCAGGGCCACATAGCGGTCGATCACCCCCTCGGTTTCGAGCCGCTTGACGCGACGCAAAACTGCGCTGGGAGAAAGTCCAACCAAGTCGGCAATCTGATCGTAAGTCGCGCGGCCATTCGCCTGCAACGTGCTCAATATTTGCTTGTCAAGCTTGTCCAAGGTTTCCATTCGGCAACTTCCGCTGTTTTGTTGCGCCAAATGTAATTCATATCGCAAGCAACTGCTGCGCCCCGCAACCGGCGTGCGCCGGCACCGCGCAAGATCAACAAACGGTGAATTGCTTCACCTCCCCGCTTGCGCAACGTGCAAAATACTTGCCAGGAAGGAGTTCACCATGACTGAACATACGACCACCCATGCTCCGGTCGCGCTCGGAGGGAAACTGGTAACGCCAGTGACGTTGTTCCTTGCGGTCTTGTCGCTGATTGCCGGCGTGATTGCGCTGGTTCGCTTCATTCTCGGTCTCGGGGCCGTGACCAACATGAGCGACGGCTACTCTCTGGGCATCTGGATCGTCTATGACGTGGTCATCGGCTCCGGACTCGCCTGCGGCGGCTATGTCATGGCGCTGCTCGTGTACATCTTCAACAAGGGCGAGTACCACCCGCTGGTGCGCCCGGCGCTGCTCGCATCCCTGATGGGTTACACCCTGGCCGGTGTCTCGGTCATGATGGACATGGGGCGCTATTGGAATGCCTGGCACATATTCTGGCCGGGCTACGCGCAGTTCAACTCGGTGCTGTTCGAGGTAGCGACCTGCATCACGTTCTATATCCTCGTTATGTGGATCGAGTTCTCTCCCGCCTTCCTCGACAAGCTCGGCCTGGGCTGGGTGAAAAAAAAGCTCTCCAAATGGATGTTCTTCTTCATTGCGCTGGGCGTTGTGCTGCCATCGATGCACCAGTCCTCGCTTGGCTCCATGCTCGTGATCTTCGGCGGCAAGGTCAATCCGCTCTGGCAGTCCGGCTACATGTTGCCGCTCGAATACCTGTTGACCGCCATACTGCTCGGGTTTTCTGCGGTCGTGGTCGAGGCGACGCTGGTCTCGGTCGGCTTCAAGCGGCCTCTGGAGACCCCTTTGTTGACCAAACTGGCGAAGCTGATGTGGGGTGTGCTTCTGGTCTATCTCGCCGTACGCATCGGCGGCCTGGTTCAGCGCGGCGCCATCGGCAACGCCACCTATTTTTCATCAGAAAATCTATCGTTCTGGATCGAGATGACCAGCTTTCTCCTGCCCCTGTTGATACTGGCCAGACCGAGCGATCGCCGCAACCCCGGCAAGCTGTTCGGCGCCGCCGTGCTGCTGATCCTGGGTGGCTTCATGTTGCGGGTCAATGGCTATCTGGTGGGCTTTCACAATGGCGAAGGCTGGCATTACTTTCCGGCGCTGCCGGAACTGACATTGACCATCGGTTTGATCGCCTTTGAACTGCTGGCCTACATCGTGCTGGTCAAGTACCTGCCGGTACTTCCTGCGCTACCCAAGCAGACATCCCGGTAAGTCGTTTGACGTATTGGCCTCTTGACAGGATTTGTTGATGACTGAAGCCGCCGCACTCTCTGCCCGCGAGATCTGGATCCGACTGCTGCTTTATCCAAGCCACACGCTGCCGACTGCAGCCGCGCCGGTGCTGGTGGGTGTCGGGCTCGCGGTGCGCGATCACATATTCGCGCCGCTACCCATGCTGATCGGCTTCCTGGCAAGCTGGCTGGTTCATGTGGGCGGCGTCTTCAATGACAACTATGAGCTGCTGCACCGGCATTCGAATGTCCCCGAGCATCCGGAACTCCTGCAAGCCTTGCAAAGCGGGACGCTGACTTCGGCCGGCCTTCGCAATGCGATTCTGGTCTGTTTCGCGTTGACGGCATTGACCGGACCCTACCTGTTGGGCATCGGCGGGAGCCTGGCCTTCGTCATCGGCATCATCGGCATCGCGTCGGGCTACTTCTATGCCGGTGGACCGCAACCGTACGTCAAGCATGGGCTGGCCGACCCGATCTTCATCGCCATGTTCGGGGTTGTCGCGGTTGCCGGAACCTACTACATCCAGTGGGCAGCCATGCACAGCGCCGCGTCCCATGGCCTCGATGCGATGCAGCAACTGCCAGGCGACGTGTTCCTCGTCGGATTGCCCGTTGGTGCATTGGTTACCAACGTGATGCTGGTCGACGACATTCGCGACCGTCACTTCGATGCCGTGAAAGGCTGGCACACGTTTGCCGTGCGCTTCGGCTTGCGTGGCATCCGTGGCGAATACATTTCGTTGTGCGCGTTTGCCTATGCGATGCCACTGGCCTGCTGGCTCTGGCTCGGCTTCAGTGTCTGGATATTTCTCCCCCTGCTCAGCCTGCCATTGGCCTGGAAGGTGGCGCGCGCGGTATGCCGGTTTGATCAGACCAAGGACCTGCTCATGATGTCGCCCATGGCTTCCTATCTTTCGCTTATCTACTCGGCGCTGCTGGCGGTCGGCGTGGCCCTTTAGAACGGCAGCATGGTCTGCAGCCAAAAGCGGTTGAACTCGGCGCGGTTCCTGACGTCGAAATCATGCTGGTACTTGCCGGTGACAACAAAATGCGGTGAGATTCTGTAGCTCACGAAGGGTCCGATGGCATTGGCACTGCCGCGGTTTCCAATACCGCTGCCGATGAGCCGGCCATTGGTCGCCGAGGTCGGCTGCCCGTTGAGTTCGTCATCCGTTGTCTGCCTGAAGAAATAGCCCTGCAGGCCGAAGCTGGCGGCGTCCGTCAACTTGTAGCCTGCGCTGTATTCCAGCGTGAGTTCATTGCCGGAACGATAGCCGGTGGCGTCGTTCCTGCTGTTGATGCCAAAGCGCAATTTAAAGCCGACCGTCGTGTCGGCACCGGGCCGGTAACTCAGCGCGTAGGCGGGTGCGAACTGCCAGTAGTTGCGCCCGGTGTTGACTCTGGCGTTGACGTCATAAGCGCCCAGCGGGACCACGACTTCCAGTGCCAAGGACTGATTGAGACCATCACCCTTCCAGGCCAGGCGCAGTGGAACGATCAGCGGATCGGTCAGGCCAAAGCGGGTTCCGCTGGTATCGGGCAAGCTGCTGGCCACCTGTTTCTCCAGATCGATCGATGGAAACGGTAGCACCAGCGCCGATTCGGCACTGGCGCCGATCAGCGTCGCATCCCAGACGTATTGGAGACGGTAGGAAATCGTGTCTGCTGTCAGCCGATAGCGCGCCCAGCCGAGATCCTGCCCGGCCTCGCCTCTGAGCGACGCGGCCTGCGAGCGGCTGTAATAGGCCAGGTTGTAGAGGCCGCTCGGCAACATGTCGCCATAGCCGAGTTCAACTCCGACCGGGTACGAACTGCCACCGAGTTCAGTGGCGCCGACCAAGCCGCCCGGCAGCGCCAGCGTCGCCAGTGTCAAGAGGACATGTCCACAATGCTCATTCAAATGCTTGCGCATCCATGTCGGGTTCATAGCGGGACTCCTTCCATTTCATTGCTCGTTTTCGCAGCACCCATCGTGTCGCCCCGAGGCATGTCCTGCATCCTGAGGCGATACAAGGGGAGCAGTTTGATGGTTGCGAGCAGCCCGATGACGAGCATGGCGCTGGCGACATAAAAAAGACTCTGCACTTGCACGTCTCTGGCCAGCAAGGCGCCGCCGACCAGAGGTCCGATCACCGATCCGACGCGGCCGAAGGCAAAGCAGGAACCGACACCCCAGGAACGGATATAGGTCGGATAGACCTGGCTTTCGGTGGCAATGATGCCGAACTGAAGCGCGATCAGGCAAAACCCCGCGACACCCATCAGCGCCATGACGGCCCACTCCGACAAACCAGCAAACCCGATCAGGCCCACCGCCGGAATACTGATGGCAAACAGGATCGGCACCGGAATCAGGCCGAACCGGTCCACCGGGCGCATGATCGCCAACACGCCAACAAAGCCACCGAACATGAACAGGCCGGTGGCCAGCGCTGCGCGATCAACCGGAATACCGGTGCTCGCGAGCAGCACCGGCGTCCACTGGTTGACGAAAAAAAAGACCAGCAGGCTGATGACATTGGCCATCCAGAACAACGGCGTGATCCAGGCCAGCCAACCTTCGAACAAGTCTTTGAAAGCAAACTCGGCGCGATTCGCTTCATCGCTGAGAACGAAGCGGGTGTCAGCCGAAACGACGGTGCCGGGCGCGAGCTTGTGCAGCACGCGCACCAGTTCCGCGCGCCGCGCCGGTCTGAGCGACAGGAACTTGAGCGACTCCGGAAAGAACAACAGTGCCAGGACGCCAACCGCGATCGGCGCAAAGCCGCCGCTCCAGAATATGACCTGCCAGCCGTAGGATCCCATGAACCTGGACGCAACCACGCCGCCCAGCGCGCTACCCAGCGTAACCCCGATAAATCCCAGCATGGTCATGCTGGCGCGGATGCGACGCGGCGCGAATTCGGCATTGAGCGCCACGGTGATGGGAAGCACACCGCCGATGCCGATACCGGCGATGAATCGCAATGCCATCATCGAGCCCAGCGAGTTTGCCCACACTTGGGCCAGCGTGAACAAGCCAAAGAAGAATGCGCCAAGAATGACCGCGAACTTTCGTCCGAACCGGTCCGCCAGATAGCCGAACAACGGCGGGCCAAACAAGCCACCAAACAGTCCGGCACTGAAAAGAGGCCCGAGTGCCGATTTGTCGATCCCCCATTCCTTGATCAGGACGGGCGCGATATAGGCGATCGAGATGTTGTCGTAGCCATCCACGAGCATTAACAGAAACGACAGACCCACCACGACCAAGTGAAACGAGCCGAACTTCTGCTTGTCGATGACGGCGGCAATGTCTACGCAATCGGCCATCACGCCCTCCCTTCATTCCTGACTTCACACGCCTGCAAGGCAACAGAACCAGTCGCTCCAGACACGCAAATGCTTACCTACACCCATAGCCCGGAATGCTGCAAGAAGATTCTGCAGCTGCCGAACGGCGGCGCATTGACAAAACTCATTGAAACCTTGTTTAAGCACTCATTCAAACAGACCAAGCGCTACTAGATTAAGTTTCATCTGTTCCTGTCAGGCTAGAGAGGTCGGCATATTGGATATGAAGTGGAACGGGATGGCCCGCACAAGGAACGCGGACCTGGGCATTGCACTTGAAATTCATCAGCACCACGGTTAGCATGAAGTAGATATTGGTGTCTTTTTGAGTTGGCGGTTTGCCGACTCAGCTTGATCGGCAAACGGACCTGCAATGAATGACCTGACCCCGACTTCCGTCTCCGAGAGTGGCTTCCAGAAGGATCCGGCGCAAGAAATCGCGGTGACACTTTTCACGACCTTGGCGACAGTCTCGGCGATGGCGATGGGCGTGGGCCTGCCGTTCTGGGTCAACAAGCTGGCCACCACTGGCATATTTGCGCTGCTGACCATCGCCGCCCTGTGGGCGCGGGTCAACGCGCTGCACGGACGCCAGCGCTTGGCTATGCACGGCTTTGCCATAGTCGTTGCGCTCATTTCAATTCCGTTCATGGCGCTATCAGTCCATATGACAGCGCCAACGCTGATCATGGCGACCATACTGCCTGCATACGCCACGATCTGTGGCAGAAGCTATGCCCTCGGACTTGGCGCCAGCTACATTGTTGCGGCTGTAGCGGTGCTTCTGGCACCGATGGCCGGGATCACATTTCCGAAACTGTTCCCAACGCCACCAGCGGCAGAAATCGCAGTTGCAGCCATTGCGATCGCCGGCATCATCGGACCGCTTTCCCGGGTATTTGACAAAATGCGGGCATCGGTTCAGGCGCTGGATGCAGAAAACCGTCAGCGCAAGCAGGCCGAACACGCCTTGGAGCGTTCCAATCGGGCGCTGCGCACGATCAACGAATGCAATCAACTGCTGGCGCATGCTGCAACCGAAGTCGACTTGATGCAAGGAATCTGCGGCATTATGGTCGAAAGCGGGGGCTATCGAATGGCTTGGGTCGGATTTGCCGAAATGGACGAGGTGCGCACGGTGTGTCCGGTAGCAAGTTCCGGTTTCGAGGACAACTATCTCGAATTGGCAAAGATCTCCTGGGCCGATGTGGAAACCGGACGAGGCCCTACGGGTACCGCGATCCGCGAGGCGCGCCCGGTCGTCTTACGTAACACCCGAACCCAGGCATCGGGCGTACCCTGGCGCGAAGCCGCGCTTGAGCGCGGTTATCAGTCAGCCATCGCCCTGCCCTTGCTCGGGGATGACAAGGGCTGCTTTGGCGCGCTGACTCTTTACGCCGCTGAAACTGACGCCTTCGACGGCGCCGAACTGGCGCTTCTCAGCGAACTGGCCAACGATCTTGCCTTCGGTATTAGAACCCTGCGCATACGGGCAGCGCGCGACGACGCCGAGGCTGCAGCACGCTACAACCAGGTGCTGGCCCAGGCCATCATCGAGCAGGCGCCGGACGCGATTGAACTCACCGATCCGAACACTCTGCGTTTCATCGAAGTGAACAAAGCCGGTTGCGAACTGCTTGGCTACACGCGTGAGGAAAGATTGCGCCAAAGCGTGCCAGACATTCAGGCGGAGATGACACCAGATCAGTTGACTTCGATTACACGCGACGTCATGGCGAATGGTGGTGCCGAGTTCGAAACTCGGCATCGACGCAAGGACGGCCGTCTCATTGATGTGCGTGTCAGTCTAAGAACTCTGCGCTTGAACGACCGTGACCACTTGCTGTCAAGCTGGCGTGACATCACGGCGGAGAAGGCAGCGGCAGCCGAAATACGGAAACTGTCCCTGGCCATCGAGCAGAACCCGAGTTCGATTGTGATCACGGATCTGGACTGTCGCATCGAGTACGTGAACGATGCCTTCGGCCGAAATACCGGCTATGCCCGAGAAGACGTGATAGGTCAGACGCCCCGTCTTCTCAAATCCGGCAAGACACCGGCGGCGACCTATCAGGGCATGTGGCAAACCCTGCTCAGGGGCGAAACCTGGCAGGGCGAATTCGTGAACCGGACGCACTTGGGACAAGAGCAGATCGAGGCGGCCACCATCGTTCCATTGCGCCAGCCCGATGGGCGGATCACGCATTATGTGGCGATCAAGCAGGACATCACCGACAAGAAGCTTCAGGAGAACCAGCTGCGCAAGCTGTCCATGGCGGTCGAGCAGAGCCCCGAGAGCATCGTCATCACCAATCGGGACGCATGCATCGAGTATGTTAACGACGCCTTCGTACGCAACACCGGCTACAGCCGTGACGAGGCCCTGGGTCAGAATCCGCGGCTGCTCCAGTCTGGACGAACGTCCAAGGATGTCTACGACGAAATGTGGGCGTGCCTGTCACGTGGCGAGATGTGGCGCGGAGAGCTCATCAACAAGCGCAAGGACGGCAGCGAATACGTTGAATTCGCCAGCTTGGCGCCGATACGGCAACCGGACGGCCAGATCACGCACTACCTTGCCATCAAGGAGGACATCACCGAAAAGAAGCGGATGACTGACGAACTGGAGCGCCACCGCCACAACCTCGAGCAGCTGGTGGAAAGCCGGACGACCGAGTTGCGGGCCACAAGCAGCGAGCAGCAGGCCATCTTCGACAGCGCCAACTCGGGCATCGTGCTGCTCAAGGACCGGGTGATCCAGCGCGGCAACCGCAGGCTGCACGAGATGTTCGGCTGGCCGAGCGGAACGATGGTCGGCCAGCAAACAAGCATCTGGTACCCCGACGAAGCAGCCGATGCCGCCGGGGGTGGCGCGGTCTACGAACAGATCTGGCGCGGTGAAGTCAACCGCCGGGAACAGGAATTGATGCGCAAGGATGGCAGCCTGTTCTGGGCGCGCCTGACCGGCACGGCCGTGGATGTGGCCGATCATTCGAAGGGAACGGTTTGGGTCATCGACGACATCAGCATCGAGCGCGCCGCGATGGAACAGATGCGTCAAGCCAAGGCGCTGGCCGAGACCGCGGCACGCACGAAGGCTGAATTCCTGGCCAACATGAGCCACGAGATCCGAACGCCGATGAACGCGGTGATCGGTATGTCTCATCTGCTGCTCAGAACCGAGCTAACGCCGCGCCAGCGCGACTACTTGGCCAAGATCCAGGGCGCCGGCCAGCATCTGCTGGGTGTCATCAACGACATCCTCGACTTCTCCAAGGTCGAGGCCGGCAAGCTGAGTCTGGAGCGCGCCGAGTTCGAGCTCGAAAAGATCGCCACCGAGATCGCCACACTGCTGGCCGAGAAGGCCAGCGACAAGGGCTTGGAGCTGAGCATCGACATCGGCCCCGATGTGCCGCGCAACTTGGTCGGCGACGCCATGCGGCTGCAGCAGATACTGCTCAATTTCGGCTCCAACGCAGTCAAGTTCACAGAAAAAGGTGAGATCCGCATTGTTGTCAGCGTCAAGGAGCGCAGCCAGACCGAGGCCCTGCTCCACTTCATGATCCAGGATACAGGCATCGGCCTGAGCGAGAAACAAAAGGATTCTCTTTTCCAGAGTTTTCAGCAGGCAGACACATCAACGACCCGAAAGTTCGGCGGCACCGGTCTGGGCTTGGTGATTGCCAAGCGCCTGGCCGAAATGATGGGTGGACAGGTCGGTGTCGAAAGCGAGTTGGGCCGGGGCAGCACCTTCTGGTTTACCGCCCGCATGGGCATCGGCACCGGTGATGCGCGTGCCTTGATGCCACGGCCGGACCTGCGCGGCCTGCGCGTCCTGGTGGTCGATGACAACGACACGACCCGCCTTTTACTTCAGCGCCAATTGACCTACATGAGCTTCATGGTCGACGAAGCCCCATCCGGGGCGCAGGCGATTGAGGCGGTCAGGCAATCGGCGCTCGACGCGAAACCGTACGCCATTGTCTTTCTGGACTGGCGCATGCCTGACATGGATGGCGTCGAAACCGCCCGCAGAATCCGCGCGTTTGAACTGGAGCCCGCGCCGCACCTGGTCATGCTCACAGGCTACATGCGCGAAGAGGTGACGAGCGAGGCGAGCAAGGCGGGAATCGAGCGATATCTGATCAAGCCGGTGACGCAGTCGTTGCTGTTCGATACCGCGATGCAACTGGTGGGCGGCGACCGTCGTCAACAGGTCGGGCCGGTCACCACATCGTCAAGGGAAACGCAATCGCTCGCCGCGATCAAGGGCGCCCGCATCCTGCTGGTGGAGGACAACGAACTGAATCAGGAAGTCGCCAGGGAACTGCTGACGGGCGTCGGCTTGATCGTCGATGTCGCTGAAAACGGCCGCATTGCGCTCGAGAAGGTA
>CAIKMZ010000166.1 GCA_903828665.1 uncultured beta proteobacterium | reverse complement strand
GTGTTCGAGCAGGGAGAAGCCTCCGTGCAGATAGCGCTCGACCGACGCCGGCCAGTCGGCCATGTGCGTGGAGATGCGGGGCAGCATCAAGGCGCCAAACAACAGCAGCAGTAACGTGAACGCGAGGGTCACGAGCGAGGCCGCTGCCGTGCGGCTCATGCCCAGCAGCACCAGCCGCTGCATGGGCAGATACAAAAAATAGTAGATGATCAGCGCCAGCAGAAATGGCACGACCAGAAACAGGATCTTGTCCAGCGCGAACAGCAGCAGGCAGGTGACGCCGATGATGGACACCCAGGCACCGGGCCCGGAACTTCGCGCTTTCATAAATGCTGCCCGACCGGCGCACCCCGGTTGGCCTCGCGCAGTCGAAGGCCAAGCTGGCGCGCCAGTTGCAGGGAGATCTTGGAGCCGATCAGCGCATTCGTTTGCAGCAGGCGCATGAAGTCCGCGCGAAAGAACACGGCCAGTTTGCAATTGCTCGCGGCGCGCGCCTGCGCTCCGCGCGGCGAATTGTCGAGCAGCGCCAGATCACCGAAGAAAGTGCCCGGCCCCAGCACGGCGATCTGGCCGTCGAGACTGTCACCACGCCGGCGCGCCACAAGCTTGCCGCCCTCCTCCGACTGCCCCTGGTCCCGGATCAGGACGGTGCCCTCGATGATGATGTAGATCGACTGCCCCTCCTCGCCCTTGTCGAAGATCACCTCGTCTTTGACGAAATCGCGCTCATGCAAGAGGCCGTCGACGATCTTCAGTTCATCGGACGAGAGATCGGTGAACAAGGACAGCGCACGCAAGCGCTCCAGCCGTGGTGAGGAATCGTGATTGCGGAACAGGCTGAGCATCGCACTACCTTCCTGCAACGCTTTCCGGATCCACCATACCGGCGACTTCGGTGCCCGGTATCCGGACTCCCCCGTGCTGCAGCGCCACGCTTGAAAAGGGCGGCACGTCACGGCAGCCTGGGGCTGTTCTCTGAGAAGTACTCGTGGCTGTCGGCGTTGTCGAGCGCCTTGTCCGGATCGGTGACGGCCAGACTCATCGCGGCCGTTTGGCCGTAGGCCCAGTCATCGGTGCCGGCGACCACCATGAAGTGGGACATCTCGTGGACCAGCGTTCCGGCCTTCGAGTCCGTGCCCGTGAGCGGAGCCTGCCAGAACGCGCTGCAGACGTAGATCTTGTAAGGGTCGTTGGGGTAGACGTAGGCGTAGTACGGCTTCTTGCACTTGCAGTCGAGCGTGACAGACTTGTTGGTGAAGGCGTCAGTCAATTTCACGAAATGGTCGTACGCCATGGCGCCCCGCGCTGGCGTGTACGTGCCGAACCACTCCGGATAGCGCTGTGATCCGGACGACACAGTCGCGAGGTATTTCCTGGAATCAACCGAATATTTCGCGGCCTGCGACGCTGCTGATTGCAGCGTGGCCTGCTGGCTGGCCGAGCAGTTGCCAGAGTACGAGATGGATCCGCCGGGCGGCGGTGTTGGCGTCGATGCGGGTTTGGCTTTCGCGCTGCGTCCTTCCAGCCAGAGGTACAGTTTCTCCGACTTCAGCGTGGCCTTGTACTGGCCATGGGTGCCCCGGCTGAGGTACTCGATGGTGTAGAGGCCGTTGCGCGACAGGTCGTACGCGCCCGTCAGTTCGACCTGGTAGCTCACGGATGCGCCGGGGTCGAGCTGAACCCGGTCGGCAGGCCCGGGAGCCGGCCGCTTGACGAGCGGCCCGGTGTAGGAGACCTTCTCGCCGTCGCGCTCGATGCGAAACAGCGCGCCCTCCAGTTCCTCCGTCGGCAATTGCCAGCGCAGCAGGTTGACCGGATGCCGGTTCAGGTTGGTCACGATCACGGTCAGCACCACATCCACTTCGCCCTGCACGACCGGGTTGGGCACCGAAAGGCGCACGTCGATCCCGTCCTGCGGTGCTGCAACCGTGCCAGCGGCGGCGAACGCCAGGGTCAGGATAGCGATCCAGCGGAATAAGCGTTTCATGGCTGCTCCTGTAGTTTTTCAACAGTCGCAATCACGATAGGATGATTGAGCCGTCAAGGAGTTGACGGATCGCAAGTCGCGGTTCATGAATTGCGGATGGGACTCCGGCATTACGCGCAATCGGGCGCGCTGCGGCGCCGCAGAAAGGCCCCTACGGCCGCACGACCTGCGCTGCGAACACCATGTCTTCGAGCTCGTGAAAGCGCGTCATGTCGACGGTCCGGTCGCCGGCCGCGTCGAGTTCCAGGATATCGGCGAATCGGCGATCGAAAACCACCTCCTGCGCGCCGTAGCTCTTATCGGCGTAGACCGCCGCCGCCACCGTTTCGTCATGCCCTGTGACGGACACCAGGATCCGGCATTGCGCCGCCATCAGCTGCGCGCGGTCCAGACCGAACAGCGGGCTGCCATCGTCGATCTTGTGCATCAGCGTCCAGGTCAGCGCAAAGACCGGCGTGCGCTGGCGCACCAGTTGCAGGTCGTGGATCCTGACGAAGCTCTCGCCTTGCGCATTGACCTCGAGCCGGATGAACGACAGCGTCGCGGTGGCTTCCACGATCCTGTTGTAGCGCTCGTTGGCCATGCGCAGCATCAGGAAGCGCGCGTCGTCGAGCTCGCGGATGATGGCCCGGTCGCTGAACAGGATGCGCGCCGTCGGCTTTGAGAAGCGCACAAACACGAGCCCGGTGGTGATCGCCACGCCCACCATGCCGAGCAGGATCTCGATCGAGGCCACCGTGTGGCCCATCAGGCTGGCAGGCGACATGCTGCCATAGCCCACCGTCGCCAGCGTCTCGACGCTGAAGAAGAAGTAGTCCGAAAAATGGCCCTCCCGCGCATTGGCGATGCTGCCGGGCAGCGACCAGTAGGCAAGCCCGAACAGCAGGTTCACCAGCACGAAGACCAGCACAAGGCCCGTGAAGAAGAGCGGCCAACTAAGCGTCAGCACCATGTGGTACGGATCGCTGAGCCGTCCGTGCGGATGACGAGTGGTCAATACTTTCGTATCGCCGACATGAACCGTGCGGACACGCGTTGATCTGGTCATGGCAATTCCTGTTTCTGCTGGGGACATCCGATCATGCTGTTGATTATCGAATCAGTCGCCCGCAAGGGAGTTGCCAATGCACCATCAGGCGGCAGTCCCCCGGCTCAGCGGGGGACGCCGCCGTGCCGCGTCAGAAATCGCCCTGATCGTGGTTATCCTCGCCAGGCGCACCGATATCGAAGACACGATTCACATCCGTGACCGTTGCCCCGACGCTGATCACGCCGTTGGCATAGGTTCCCATGACGATCACGCGGTCGCCCGCGGCAATCGGCAGCAGGCCTGAGGCCGCACCCGCCATCAATCCCCGCCCCGTCATGCCGCGCGACCGGGTCACGGCGGCCGGATCCGCGCTGACGGCAATGCCGTCGACCGAGAAGGTGCTGGGGGTCCCGCTGCTGGTGCTGTTGACGACGGCCGGCGTGGCATCAACGCGGCCTGCAACACCTGCAACCTTGGATGCCGGGACGATGGTGAGGGACTCGACGATCAATTTCCCACTGCCATCGGATTGCACGCGGACCACCACATGCTGCGAAGCGCTGGCGCTCAGGTAGCTGCTGAAGGTGTTGATGTTGAAGGGGTTGACGGACGGATCCTTGCGGTCCCAGCCGCGCACCGACCTGTCAGCCAGGCGCGTGCGGGCGCTGACCGCCATCGATTGGCCCAGAACGGAGAGCGTGTAGGTGTTGGCGGCAGGGCCTGCGGCCACGCCGACGGCATCGCCCTCGATTCCGAAGTCCACGCTGCTGACGGCGTGCAGGACCGTCACGCTGCTGGCGGATACCGACTTGCCGGTGGTGGCAACCGTTCCGACCACGCGCACGATGTCTCCCACAGCCGGCAGGGTGCTGCCCGCCGGCAGCGCCGCTGCGTCCAACGTGACGCCGTCGACGACGAAGCTGGCAGGCGATGCCGTGACGGCCGAGACTGCGCCTTCCACTTCAACCGTGGCACCGCTGCTCTCCAGCACGACCTTGGCAGCCTGGCGGGCCACACCCGGTGTGAACGTCGCCGCCGGCAAGGCAGGCGACGCGGACGACCAGGCCGCGACCACCTGACCGGACGTGAAGGCACTGGCGCAGGCGGTCTTCACCCGGGCGACAAGACAGTCGGCCGTGGACAGGTCAAGCGCCAGGCCACCGATGGTGGTCGATGTGGCACCGACCTTGATCTCGCCCTCGACCTTGAAATTCACGCCCGTGCTGGTGGACGCCGGCGCATCGGCCACCGACACCAGCGTTGCCACGACGTTCGCGCTCGAAGCCGAGGTGCCGAACAGGAAGCCGTGCACGGTGATGTAGCTGCCCGGGCTGGCCGTCGCGCCGCCGCCCGTTGTGGAGCCGAGCCCGGACGAGCCGGTGACGGCCGTGCAGGTGGCGGGCGTTGCCGCGGCGCAAGCGCGGTGGTCGCTGAAATTGGTGGCTGCGGTGAGCTGCACCGTTTGGCCCATCACCGACAGCGTGCCCGCCGTTGCATCGACCGCATCGACGTAGCCGCGCACCAGGGGGTGCACATGCAGCTCGCTGGCTTCGGGCGCCATGGCGGAGCTGTTGGCACTGGGCTTGACATCGAGCACCATGCCGACTTCCAGGCCCTGCGCTGTCGTCGTCGAGTTGCCGCTGTCGTCATCGATGAACCGGGCATTGGTGGTTGCGAATTCGTGTCCATTTACAAAGACGCTCCCGAAGCCGGTGATAACGCCAGAGGACATTGCGGTCGCAATCGAAGGCGTTGCGCCGCCTGCACCGCCACCGCAAGCGCTCAGCCCGATGGCCAACGCCGCGGCCATCGGCAGCAGCAGCTTGTAGCGGGAGACTTGATCAGCTGTTGATTTCATGCTTCGCTCCATGAATGAAAAATGGAACCACAGTTCGTGGGCTGGGGCGCAGTATAGGCAGACGAACGTCGACAGGAGACGCTCGTTTCGGTAAGAGTTTGTAAATGTGTCCGGATCGAATCAGACGCCCGCGATGACGGCTTCGATTTCGGCGAAGGTCCTCGCGATTTCATGGGTCTGGATTTGCACGCCGAGTTGCCGCGCGATCTGCGACGTCGAAAAAATCCCCAGCAGGCACTGCCGGCCATCCGGCCCCTGACCCACCACGATCGCATGCGCGCGGCCGTCCGACTTCAGCGAGGCCACGATGTTACCAACACGCGCCTTGCGCACGTCCTCGATCGCCATCGCCTCCATCTTGTCGACCGAGACCATGACGTCGGCGACGCGCAGTTCGCTGCGCGTGGATTGGCGCTTCTGCGCGACCAGCACCGGCTTCTCGCCGAGCACATCGACGGTGGTGACCAGGCCGGCGATCTTGTTGTCCTCCGCGACCACCAACAGCAGGCGCACACCGCGCACCAGCATGGAGTGGTTGGCCTCCTCCAGCGTGGCATCGGCCACGATGGTGGCGGAAGGCACGCGGGACAGGTCGGTCATGACGAGAATGGCCTCGGAGTCGACATTGACGGCAGGCGGATTGAGGGCGTCGAGCAGGTAGCAACCCGTCGGGGATATGGATACTTTGCGCAGTGGCCGGTCGTTGGTGTCGTCACTCATGTTTCGCCCCTGAATAGTGGAATTCATCCAATGCTAGGGAATGCGGGAAGACCATGGACCCATTGTTGTCACCGGCTTCGATCGCGCAGGGCCTTGTCCAGGCACTGTCCCATTCGGGCAAAGTACCTGGTGCTCAGGTCGGTCGCGACCAGGTAGCGTATACGGTTGTCGGTCTCATGCTCGCGCACGGCCAGCATGCCTTTTTGCCGCAAGGTCTTCAGGCGCCGATGCACGGTCGCAGCCGACACGTCGGTGGACATTTGCATCGCCTCCAGAACGGTGACCCTGGCGCCCGCGTGCCATCGACCGGCCAACTGGTTGAGCAGGCGCTCTTCCAGAGGGTCGAGCTTCGGAAACGCGGGCAGGTCCCTGATCGCCTGCACGAGGTTCAGGAACTTGGCATAGGTGCTGGATTGGTCTTTGATCTTGCTCACAATCGTGATGATAAACATTTGCCCCGTGGCTTGCTTTACGGATGCGACAGCCGGTTGCGCAGCGTGCTGGCAGAATCGGCGTTCAAATCAAACACGGCCGCGCCCCGCAGCCACCTCTTGCGAGAACAATCCATGCTGTCAACCAAAGCCTACGGCGCACAAAGCGCCACTTCACCGATTGCGCCGCTGGAGATCGACCGGCGTGAGCCCGGTCCCCACGACGTGCTGTTCGACATCCTCTTTTGCGGCGTCTGCCACACCGACATCCACATGTCGCGCGGCCAGTTTCCGCGCTCGATCTACCCGATGGTGCCGGGCCACGAGGTCATCGGCCGGGTGACGCACGTCGGCAGCGCCGTCAGCCGGCACAAGGTCGGCGACACCGTCGGGGTTGGCTGCCTGGTCGATTCCTGCCGCGAATGCGGCGAATGCCATCACGGCGAGGAGCAGTTCTGCAATGCACGCGTGGGCACCTACAACGCACTGGAGCGCGATGGCAAGACGCCGACCTACGGCGGCTACTCGACGCGCATGACGGTCGATGAGAACTTTGTCCTGAAGATTTCACCGAAGCTCGATCCGGCGGCGGCGGCCCCCCTGCTATGCGCCGGCATCACCACCTACTCACCGCTGCGGCACTGGAAGATCGGCAAGGGCAGCAAGGTCGGTGTCATCGGCCTGGGCGGCCTGGGCCACATGGCGGTCAAGATCGCCGCCGCGATGGGCGCCGAGGTGACCGTGCTGAGCACGACCGACAGCAAGCAGGCCGATGCCCTGCGCCTGGGCGCCAGCGCATTCGCCGTCACCAAGGCGCCCGAGACCTTCAAGCGGCTGGCCGGAACCTTCGACCTGATCCTCAACACGGTGTCGGCCAACGTCAATTACGACGCCTACATCAACCTGCTCAAGCGCGACGGCAGCCTGGTCATTCTGGGCTTGCCGGACGGCCCGATATCGCTCAACGCATTCGGCCTGATGCTCAAGCGCCGCAGCGTTTCAGCGTCGCTGATCGGCGGCATCCGCGAGACGCAGGAAATGCTCGACTTCTGCGCCGAGCACGGCATCGTCTCCGATATCGAGACCATCCGCATCGACCAGGTCAACGAAGCCTACGAGCGCATTCTCAAGAGCGACGTGCGCTACCGCTTCGTCATCGACATGGCCTCGCTGCGCTAGTGTCCTGTCCCGCAAATAACTGGCATTAGTATTGCATGCATTTTCGGTATCTTTGGAACGGAGATACCGCGATGAAAACAGGCAGACCGAAATCCGAATTGGTATTGAGTGACGACGAACGATCGCAATTGCAGTCGTTCGCACGCAGCCGCTCGTTGTCGGCGGCGCTGGGCAACCGTGCACGC
>CAIKMZ010000165.1 GCA_903828665.1 uncultured beta proteobacterium | reverse complement strand
GGTACTTCACACAACTCGGGCTGGTCTCGCTGGTGGTAACTCATCAGCAACTCCAGCGTCCCATTTGAACCGCCGTATGCGGAGCCGCACGTACGGTGGTGTGAGAGGGCTGAGGGGGCAACCCCTCACCCTACTCGATTGCGCCTATTCAATGGACCACCCAAGGCAGTCGCACCACCTCAACGACCCGGACCGAGGAACGCCAGGACCACTGGCAGATGTTGTTCGAAGTCAGTCAACCCATGGTCGCTGCCTTCGATCAGATGCAAGTGGGCGCCAACATAGCGTGCGTGCATCTCGCGCCAGTCCAGCAATTCGTCGCCTTTGGCGATGACCGCCAGATAGCGATCCGGCCGCGTCATGCCCGGCAAGGTCAACTCGCGCAGTTCCTGTACAAATTCGGGTTGAAAGTAGAAGCGATCCTGTGGATCATGCCAGTTGCTTTGCTCGCCGATATGGTTTGCCAGGTCGCGTGCCGGATTGACAGCCGGATTGAGCAACACCGCCCGGCAACCAGTCTGCTCGGCGACCCAGGTCGCGTAAAACCCGCCCAGTGAGGAGCCGATCACGGCAATCGATTCGCGTGGCCAGTCCGCGATGCCCTTCATCAGCAGCGCCATCGCCTCACGCGGCGAGGGCGGCAGTTGCGGGCACCACCAGATCAGGCCTGGGCATTCGCTTCGCACCCGCTCGGCCATCAGCCGCGCCTTGGCTGACTGTGGTGACGAGCGAAAACCGTGCAGGTACAACAGATGGGTCGCGGGCAGTGCAAGTGTCATCGGGACATCATAAGGGAGCACCGCAAGGGATAATCCGCGCATGGCAGTCGTATTCAAGCGTCCCACGCTCTGGCAACTCATCACACCCTGGTTTCGCGGTTTCGACGGTCCGCTGGCCTTCGCCATCTTTGCGCTGGCCTGCGCCGGCCTGCTGACCATGTATTCGTCCGGCTACGACCAAGGCAGCCGATTCGAGGACCATGGCCGCAACATGCTGCTGGCCGGCGCCATCCTGTTCGTCGTGGCACAGATTCCTCCGCAGCGGCTGATGGCGCTTGCACTGCCGCTGTACGTTGCCGGGGTCACCCTGCTGATCGCCGTCGCTGTCTTTGGCGTCACCAAGAAAGGCGCGCGGCGCTGGCTTTATGTCGGCGTCACGATCCAGCCCAGCGAAATACTCAAGATCGCTGTGCCGCTGATGCTGGCCTGGTGGTTCCAAAAACGCGAGGGGCAATTGCGCCCGCTCGACTTTGCCGTGGCCGCGCTGTTACTGGCGCTCCCGATTGCCCTCATCGTGCGTCAACCGGATCTGGGCACCGCGGTGCTGGTGCTGTCGGCAGGCCTGTCGGTCATCTTCTTCGCCGGCCTGTCATGGAAATGGATCGTGCCGCCCGTGCTGCTGGGCGTGCTGGGCGTGGCTCTGGTGGTTGGATTTGAGCCTCAGTTGTGTGCCGACGGCGTGCGCTGGCCGGTGCTGCACGATTACCAGCAACAGCGAATCTGCACACTGCTCGATCCCTCGCGCGACCCGCTGGGCAAAGGCTTTCACATCATCCAGGGCATGATTGCCATCGGATCGGGCGGTTTCTGGGGCAAGGGCTTCATGCAGGGGACGCAGACTCATCTGGAGTTCATTCCGGAGCGCACGACCGACTTCATCTTTGCCGCTTTTTCGGAAGAGTTCGGCCTGTTCGGCAATCTGCTGTTGATCGCTGGTTTTGGCTTTCTGATTCTGCGCGGCCTGGCGCTTGCCGTCGAGGCGCCAACGCTGTTCTCGCGGCTGCTGGCCGGCAGCATCACGTTGATCTTCTTCACTTACGCCTTCGTCAATATGGGCATGGTCAGCGGCATTTTGCCGGTCGTGGGTGTGCCCCTGCCCTTCGTGAGTTATGGCGGCACCGCTATGGTCACGCTGGGCATGGGCCTGGGCATCCTGATGTCGATCGCCAAGTCCAAGCGTCTGGTGCAGTCCTGAAACCAGTGCCACGCACAAGGCGCGCGCCATCATCCGGGCCGCGCATTTCCGACCACCCGCCGGTAATGGCAAAGGCAACTGACTAGAATGAAATCATGATCTCCCGCGAACCCACCCTCGAACGACTGGCCATCGCCAAGTCCTTGTTGCTGACCCCCTTTGGTCTCGATGAATCCCACTTGGGGCGCGCGCTGAGCGAAATCAGGACCAACCGGATGGACGAGGCCGATCTGTATTTTCAGTACACCCGCTCCGAAGGCTGGAGTCTGGAAGAAGGAATCGTCAAGACCGGTTCCTTCAGCATCGACCAGGGCATGGGGGTGCGCGCGGTCAGCGGTGAAAGAACTGCGTTTGCGTACTCGGATGACATTTCGGAGGCATCGCTGCTGGACGCAGCGCGCACGGTGCGCTCCATTTCAACGGCGGCGCAGACCGGGCGTGCCAAGGTCGTGACCAAAAAGATCGCTGCTTCGCGCGCCCTATATTCCGGACTCGACCCGATTGCCACGCTCGACAGCACGGCCAAGATCAACCTGCTGGAGAAAGTGGAGCAACAGGCCCGCGCCAAAGATCCGCGCGTGGCGCAGGTCATGGCCGGGCTGGCCAGCGAATACGACGTGGTGATGGTGGCGCGTGCCGATGGCACGCTGGCAGCTGATGTGCGGCCGCTGGTGCGTCTCTCGGTGACGGTGATCGCGCAGCACAAAGGCCGCCGTGAGGTGGGCTCGGCCGGTGGCGGCGGGCGCTTCGGTCTGGCCTATTTTGACGAGGCCATCATCACGCAATACGTTGATGAAGCCGTCAAGGCGGCGCTGACCAACCTGGAAGCGCGTCCGGCGCCGGCGGGCGAAATGACCGTCGTGCTCGGTCCCGGCTGGCCTGGCATCCTGTTGCATGAAGCCATCGGCCACGGTCTGGAGGGTGACTTCAACCGCAAGGGTTCGAGCGCATTTTCGGGACGCGTCGGCCAGCGCGTCGCAGCCAAGGGCGTCACAGTTCTCGATGACGGCACGCTGCCACAGCGACGCGGCTCGCTCAATGTCGATGACGAGGGCAACACCAGCCAGCGCAATGTGCTGATTGAAGACGGGATTCTGAAAGGCTACATCCAGGACGCCATGAATGCGCGCCTGATGGGAGTGGCGCCAACCGGCAACGGGCGGCGCGAAAGCTATGCGTCGGTACCCCTGCCGCGCATGACGAATACCTATATGCTCGCGGGTGACAAATCGCCCGAAGAAATCGTGGCGAGCATCAAGAAAGGCTTGTACGCGACCAACTTCGGCGGTGGTCAGGTTGACATCACATCGGGCAAATTCGTGTTCTCGGCGAGCGAGGCATTCTGGGTCGAGAACGGCAAGATCCTGTATCCGGTGAAGGGCGCGACCATCGTCGGCAACGGGCCCGACGCGCTGACGCGCGTCAGCATGATCGGCAACGACATGAAGCTCGACAGCGGCGTGGGCACCTGCGGCAAGGAAGGCCAGAGCGTACCCGTCGGCGTCGGCCAGCCGACCCTGCGCATTGACGGACTGACCGTCGGTGGCACGGCATGAACGCGGCGGACTGTGCTACATTCGGGACCATGAAGTTGGCCCGTTCTTACTTTAGCTATTTTTGGTTCTCAAGCGCCTGTGGCGGTAGAGAGTTCTGAACGTACCCAAAGAAAACGTCCTGATCTTCCAAAAACCGCCGCAGCCCGGCGGTTTTTTTGTGCCTGTTTGACTTTTTATCCGATTGAACTAGGAGCCTCGTCATGAATGCCAAAGCCACCGCCACAGGAACCGATGCCTGGTATGCGAACCCCGTCGCCGCCCCCCTCACTGACCGCTACGGTCAGACCGACGACCAACGCATCAAGGACATCACTGTGTTGCCTCCTCCAGAGCATTTGATACGCTTCTTCCCAATCAAGGGCACGCCCACCGAAACCCTGATCAGCACAACACGCCGGCGTATTCACGACATCATGACGGGCCAGGACGATCGCCTGCTTGTCGTCATCGGCCCGTGCTCGATCCACGATCCGGCGGCAGCACTCGACTACGCACAGCGGCTCAAGGCGCAGCGCGACAAATATGCAGGAACCCTGGAAATCGTGATGCGTGTGTACTTCGAGAAGCCGCGCACCACTGTGGGATGGAAGGGCCTGATCAACGACCCCTACCTGGATGAAACTTTCTGCATCGATGAAGGCCTGCGCATGGCGCGCCAGTTGCTGATCGAGATCAACCGGCTGGGACTGCCGGCCGGCAGCGAATTCCTGGACGTGATTTCGCCGCAATACCTTGGCGATTTGATCTCCTGGGGCGCGATTGGGGCGCGCACGACCGAAAGCCAGGTGCACCGCGAGCTGGCCTCAGGCCTGTCGGCACCGATCGGCTTCAAGAACGGAACCGACGGCAACATCAAGATTGCGACCGACGCGATCCAGGCTGCGGCCGGCGGCCACCACTTTCTGTCGGTGCACAAGAATGGCCAGGTGGCCATCGTGCAAACTCACGGCAACCTGGACTGCCATGTCATCCTGCGCGGCGGCAAGGCCCCCAACTACGACGCCGCCAGCGTGGCAGCCGCCTGCAAAGACCTGCGGGCGGCCAAGCTGCCAGAGACGCTGATGGTGGATTGCAGTCACGCCAACAGCAGCAAGCAGCACGAGAAGCAGCTTGATGTGGCGCGCGATATTGCCGCGCAACTGGCGGGCGGCTCCAGCAGCGTATTTGGTGTCATGGTGGAAAGCCATTTGCAGGCTGGCGCCCAGAAGTTCACGCCGGGCAAGGACAAGGCATCTCAGTTGGAATACGGCAGGAGCATCACGGATGCCTGTCTGGGCTGGGGCGATTCATTGCAGGCCCTTGAAGTGCTGTCCACCGCCGTCGTGACACGCCGGAACCGACGCACTGCCAAAGCTTGAGGCATCTCGCGGCGCGAGTTCAAGCGGCTGGCATCAGGCTCCTGGCTTGTGCTCCAATCGCTGCAGCAGTTTGAGGTGAATGCCGCCAAAGCTGCCATTGCTCATGCACAGAATGTGGTCCCCACCGCGGGCGCGGCTCAGCACCTGGGCCACCAGGTCGTCGATGGTGTCGGCAACCAGCGCCTTGTCGCCCATGCCAGCCAAGACTGCATGCGCATCCCAACCCAGGCCGCCGCCATGGCAAAACGCAAGGTCGGCGCCCTCCAGACTCCAGGGCAGTTGCGCCTTCATGGTGCCGAGCTTCATGGTGTTGGAGCGCGGCTCAAAGACGGCCAGGATCCGTTCATTCGGACCCACCTTGCGGCGCAGTCCGTCGACCGTAGTGCGGATGGCGGTGGGGTGATGGGCAAAGTCGTCATAGAGGGTGATGGCGCCGTCGGGGCGCTGCACTCGACCACGCACCTCCATGCGTCGCTTCACATTTTCAAAGCCGCTCAAGGCACGCCCGGCCTGTTCCGGCGGCACCCCCACGTGCTGGGCGGCGGCGATCGCCGCCAGCGCATTGAGCTGATTGTGCACACCGCTGAGTTCCCAAGCCACCTGCGCAACCGCGCGCCCCTGGTACAGCACGTCAAACGCATCGGGTTCGCCAACCGCGGTGAAATCGCTGACCGCCGCGCCAAAGCTGCGCACCTCGCTCCAGCAACCCGCATGCAGCACGCGCGCCAGACTCTCCTCCAGACCATTGATGATGACCCGCCCCGATCCATGCGCGCCAGTGCCCGGAACGGTGCGGATCAGGTGATGAAACTGGCGCTCGATAGCAGCAAGGTCATCAAAGATGTCGGCGTGGTCAAACTCAAGGTTGTTCAGGACCGCCGTTCGCGGGCGGTAATGCACGAACTTGCTGCGCTTGTCGAAAAAGGCGGTGTCGTATTCGTCCGCTTCGATCACGAAGGCCGGTTGCCCGCCGAGGCGGGCCGACACGCCAAAGTTTTGCGGCACGCCACCGATCAGAAAGCCGGGCTGCAGGCCCGCACTCTCCAGAATCCAGGCGACCATGGCGGTTGTCGTGGTCTTGCCATGGGTGCCGGCGACGGCAATCACATGCCGCCCCTGCAGGACATGCTCGGACAGCCATTGCGGCCCGCTTGTGTAGGGCAGACCGGCGTCCATGATCGCCTCAATCAAGGGGAATTTCGGGCTGCCGTCGGGCAGACGCGCGCGGCTGACCACATTGCCCACTACAAACATGTCAGGCGCAAGCGCCAGCTGCTCGGCGCCAAAGCCTTCGATCAGGCCGATATCGAGCGCACGCAACTGCTCGCTCATCGGCGGATAGACAGCACTGTCGCAACCGGTGACCTTGTGGCCGGCTTCGCGCGCCAACGCGGCCAGCCCGCCCATGAAGGTGCCGCAAATGCCGAGGATATGAATGTGCATGGGGGGATTCTAGGCTGGCGCGTGTGCGACCAATGCGGCGCAAAATAGAGTCAATGGACTCGTTGAAAGCTGAAATTGCCGCTGTCGCAGCCCGCATCGTGGTTGAGGAAGGCCAGGAATACGGGCCTGCCAAGCATCGCGCGGTCAAACAGATGGGATTGCCCGGACGCACGGCCTTGCCGGATAACGATGCTGTCGAAGAAGCTGTGATCGACTACATCTCTCTCTTTTACGCTGAAACGCAGCCGGGCGAGTTGCGGGCCTTGCGCCGACTGGCGCTGACCTGGATGCAGCGCCTGGCGTCGTTCAGGCCCCATCTAGGAGGCGGCGTTTGGCATGGCAACGCAACGCGACTTTCAGACATTTATATTCAGTTGTTTTGCGATGACTGCAAATCGGCCGAGATCGCGTTGATCGATCATGGTGTGAGGTACATCGCGCGCACCATCACCGGATTTCATGGTGCGCCGGTCGAGGCGCTGAGCCTGAACGCCTTCTGCCCGGACTTGAATGACATGACCGCGATTCACCTGCTGGTGTACGACCACGATGACGTGCGCGGTGCGCTGCGACCAGACGCCAAAGGACGCACGCCGCGCGGGGATCTGGCAGCGGTTCAGGCTTTGTTGCATGATCAGGGCACATGACAGATTCCAATCCACCCTCGGAAACCGCACCAGCCTCCAGTTGGCCCCGTCGGCGCTGGTTGACCGGTGCGCTCGCCGGAGCCGCAGTGCTGGGCGGGGCTGGCGCGGCTTGGTGGCAAAACCACCGCTCGAAAGAGGTCGACGAAACCGCCAATCCCGATTTTTGGCAAGCCGCCTTCATGACCCTGAACGACACATCGCTACCCATGAACACTTTGCGTGGCAAGCCCCTGCTGCTCAATTTCTGGGCTACCTGGTGTCCACCCTGTGTCGAGGAACTCCCGCTATTGAGCCGCTTTTATCAGGCAAATTCAGCCAAAGGCTGGCAAGTACTCGGTTTGGCAGTTGATCAATCTGATCCTGTGCGACGCTTTCTCGCGCAGACACCGGTCACTTTTCCGGTCGTGCTGGCCGGATTACCGGGCATTGAAATTAGCCGGGCACTGGGGAATGCCGCAGGCGGACTACCATTCACGGTAGTCCTTGGATCGGACGGTTCTGTGCGTCATCGTAAAATAGGGCAAATTTCAGCCGATGATCTGCTCAGGTGGACATCCGCGGCCTGACGCGAAATAGGGCCTACGCCGCCCCTGTATTCAGATGCAGACAAGTCCATCGGCTCTTGCACCAGACCAGTGTCTTGATTGAAATAATCGAATATGTCGATATTTTAACGAGAAATAGAGTAAATTAGTGCCCTGTTATTAGAATTTGCTGGAGACCTCATGGATCTAAGAAAATTGAAGACCTTGATTGACCTCGTTTCAGACTCAAATGTGTCGGAACTGGAAATCACGGAGGCGGAAGGCAAGGTTCGCATCGTCAAGGGCAACCCGATGCAAACTGTGCAGTATGCGGGACCCGCCGCGCCAGCGCCGGTAGCAGCGCCGGCACCGGTAGCGACCCTTGCGGAACCGGTCGCACCCGCAGCCCCGGTGATCACCAGTCATACCGTCAAGTCACCGATGGTTGGAACTTTCTACCGTGCCGCTTCGCCAGAAGCCAAGGCCTTCGTTGAAATCGGGGATTCGATCAAGGAAGGCGAAACCGTCTGCATCATTGAGGCGATGAAGATCCTCAACGAAATTGAAGCCGATCGGTCTGGTGTTGTGACACAGATTCTCTGTGTCAATGGACAGGCGGTCGAATATGGTCAGCCCCTGTTCATCATCGAATAGCGTCAACACCCAATTTCTATGTTCAAAAAAATCCTGGTTGCCAATCGGGGCGAGATCGCCTTGCGGATTCAACGCGCCTGTCGCGAACTCGGCATCAAGGCTGTCATGGTCTACTCCGAGGCCGATCGTGATGCCAAGTACGTCAAACTGGCCGAAGAGGCCGTCTGCATCGGACCGGCGCCATCGGCACTAAGCTACCTGAACATGCCGGCCATCATTTCGGCGGCGGAAGTAACCGACGCCGAAGCCATTCACCCAGGTTACGGCTTCCTGAGTGAAAACGCTGATTTTGCTGAACGGGTGGAAAAGAGCGGCTTTCAGTTCATCGGTCCCACACCCGAGTCCATTCGCATTATGGGCGACAAGGTCTCAGCCAAGCAGGCCATGATCAAGGCTGGCGTGCCCTGCGTTCCGGGGTCGGAAGGGGAACTGCCCGACGATCCGGCGCAGGTGCGCCGGATTGCCAAGGCGGTTGGCTACCCGGTCATCATCAAGGCCGCGGGCGGCGGCGGTGGCCGCGGCATGCGGGTGGTGCATACCGAGGCAGCCTTGATCAACGCGGTTTCCATGACCAAGGCGGAGGCGGGTGCCGCCTTCGGCAACCCTGCTGTGTACATGGAGAAGTTTCTCCAGAATCCCCGGCACATCGAGATCCAGGTGCTGGCCGACAAGTTCAAGAATGCGGTCTACCTGGGCGAGCGCGATTGTTCGATGCAGCGCCGGCATCAGAAGATCATCGAAGAGGCGCCAGCACCGGGCATCCCGCGCAAGCAGATCGAGCGACTCGGCGAGCGCTGCGTGGCCGCCTGCAAGAAGATCGGCTACCGCGGCGCCGGGACCTTCGAATTCCTGTATGAAGACGGCGAGTTCTATTTCATCGAAATGAACACCCGCGTGCAGGTCGAACACCCGGTGACCGAGATGATCACGGGCGTGGACATCGTCAAGACACAGATCATGGTGGCGGCGGGCGAAAAGCTGCCGTTCACGCAGCGCCAGATCGAGATCCGTGGGCACGCCATCGAATGCCGCCTGAACGCGGAAGACCCTTACAAGTGCATCCCGTCGCCGGGCCGCATCACCATGTGGCACGCCCCCGGCGGCCCGGGTATACGTGTGGATTCGCATATCTACAGCAACTACTTTGTTCCATCCAATTACGACTCGATGATCGGCAAGATCATCGCGCACGGCGATACGCGCGAACAGGCGCTGGCGCGCATGCTGACCGCACTGGGTGAGACCGTGGTCGAAGGCATCAACAGCAACATCCCGCTGCACCGGGAACTGATGGTGGATGCCAAGTTCATGGCCGGCGGCACCAACATCCACTACCTTGAAGAGTGGCTCAGCCACCACCAGCGCTGAGCCGGACCCTGCATGTTTGAATTGAGCTTGATGTGTCCCGAGAGCCGGGTCGAAACCCTGTGCGACGCCCTCGATGCACTGGACGCCCTGAGCGTCAGTGTCGAAGATGCGGACGCCCAGACCGACGCCGAACAGGCCTTGTTTGGCGAACCCGGCATGCCGCCACCCAAATCGGGTTGGCAGCGCTCGCGCGTGGTGGCGCTGTATGACTCGCAGGCCTCGGCCCTGGAAGCGCTTGCGCTATTGAAGGTGCAGGATTTCTTTGCCGACTGCACGGTATTGGCGGTGCAGGAACTGCCGGAGCAGGACTGGGTGCGCCTGACGCAGTCGCAATTCACGCCAGTCGAAATCACGCCCGAGTTCTGGATTGTCCCGACTTGGCACGAGCCACCTCAGCAGGCGCGAGTCATCATCCGGCTTGACCCGGGACTGGCGTTTGGCACCGGCACCCATCCGACAACCCGGATGTGCCTGCGCTGGATCGCACAACACGGCTCAGCAGCGAACAATCACGCTGAAAGCGCACTGGGGCGGCTTCTTGACTACGGCTGCGGCTCTGGCATTTTGGCGATCGGTGCAGCCAAGCACGGCGCCTCGCAGGTTGACGCAGTTGACATTGACGAGGCTGCCGTGCAGTCGACCCTGCGGAATGCACAGGCCAACCAGGTCGCACTTAACGTTGGCTTGCCGGTCATCGTGACAGGCCTGTATCAAACGGTCCTGGCCAATATCCTGGCAACCCCGTTGAAGGTGCTGGCACCTTTGCTGTGGTCACGCGTTGCCGCCGGCGGAACCCTGGTGCTGGCCGGCATTCTGGAACGCCAGGAAGACGAATTGAAGGCCGCTTATGCGCCTTACTGCCAGCTTGTCGTTTCCGACCGGGAAGATGGCTGGATACTGATGGCAGCGAAGCGCTGATCTGCACTGGGGGACGGCTCTACAATTTACGACCCATGAGCCTGATCACACGTTGCCCGGCCTGCCAGACCCTATTCAAGGTCGTGCCCGATCAACTCAGGATCTCCGAAGGATGGGTCCGTTGCGGGCAATGTGGCGAAGCATTTGATGCCTCGCTGCATCTGTTGCCGGCTGCACCAGCCGCTGCAATGGCCGAGGACAGCGCGATCGATGCGCCCTCGCTATCGACTCTGCGGCAAACGCCGGACGCAGTGGATTCAGATTCCGACGACGCGATAGCCTGGCAGACGGGCAACGCGTCCAGCGATGTCGATCCAGTTCTCTGCGTCGCAGATGAAACGCCGGCTCACATTGATTTGAACGATCTGGAAGATGCAAATCTCCAGCGCGCAAACCAAATCCAAGAACTGTCCTTCCTGCGTCAGCCACCCACTGGCGCATCTTGGCGCACCCCAATGGTTCGAATCCTTTTGCTGGTTCTGTGTGCTGCCTTGCTGCTGGGTTTGGCTGCTCAAATCTCTGTGCATGAACGTGACCGGATCGTGAACCTGGAGCCCCGTCTCAGGGGACTGTTGATGACACTTTGCCGGCCTATGAACTGTGTCTTGGCGCCGCTGCAACAGAAGAACGCGGTGGTGATTGACGGCGCCTCGTTTACCAAGATCAGGCCTGATGCCTACCGCCTGAATTTCACACTGAGAAACACAGCAGCAACGGTGCTGGCCTTGCCCGCCATCGAACTGACTTTGACCGATTCACTCGATCAGCCGATCGTGCGGCGCGTCTTTCTGGCGCCCGAACTTGGCAAGGCGTCGAGCACACTGACACCCGCGTCCGAGTGGACGGCGTCGATGGCCATCACGGTCAAGACCGCGAGCACGGCCGAGCGGATCGTCGGTTATCGGCTGCTTGCCTTTTATCCCTGAACTCGTTCGACACCATTTCGATCCCTGCCAGCAATTGCCGCGTTTTGACGGCGCCGAACTAAGGTCCTTGGTTATGCGGTCGACCTGGGTCACGGCGAACGATTACGAAGGCAAGATGCTCAGTGAAGGCACCGGCTGGAGCTACGCGGACATATCACGTCGGGTGCGGGGGCCGGTTGTGACCTTGGGCGCCGACGACAGTGAAGTTTGGGTCGGCGCAGAAAAAAAGCATATTCCTTCGGTCAAGGCTTTTGCGCTGGTCGATCCGACCGGTTGTGGCGATGCATTTCGCGGCGCCTCGTTGTACGGGCTCGAGCGGGATTGGCCCCTGGCGCGTTGCGCCGGCCTCGGCAGCCATCTGGTTGCACTCAAGATTGCGCAGCAGAGTCCGCAAAACTACACGCTTGACGGTCAGGAGCCCGATCTAAAGCCGGGCGAACGGACATGGGCGCAAAAAAAGCCCGATGCTTCAGGCATCGGGCTTATAGCCAAACCGGTTTAACGATTCAGGGCTTGCTGGCCGTCGGAAAAGGCCAAGCTGCTTGCGGGCTCAATGTGGTCTGAGCAGCGGGAGCAGCAGGAGCGGCGGGGGCAGGCGCTGCCTTGGCAGCGGGTGCTTTCGCGGCTTTCTTCGCAGCCGGCTTCTTGGCTGCTTTCTTGGCTGCTGGTTTCTTGGCGGCTGGTTTCTTCGCTACAGCAGCCTTCTTGGCAGGCGCCTTTTTGGCGGCTACCTTCTTGGCGGGCGCAGCTTTCTTGGCGGCAGCCTTCTTGGCCGGTGCAGCCTTTTTCGCAGCAACTTTCTTTGCTGCTACCTTTTTCGCTGGTGCCGCCTTCTTGGCCGGCGCAGCCTTCTTCGCAGCCACTTTCTTTGCCGCTACTTTCTTCGCTGGTGCCGCCTTCTTGGCCGGCGCAGCTTTCTTAGCCGCTACTTTCTTTGCTGGTGCCGCTTTCTTTGCGGGAGCGGCCTTCTTCGCGGCCGGTTTTTTTGCAGTTGCCATTATTTTCTCCTTGATCAATTTACAAAGAGCACTTCACGCGAGTTGGAGAGCATGAAGCGATCCATGGTGTTGGGCTCAAGCCCAGCATCATGAACTCGGGTGCGCAAACAAACCGATCCCCGAAGAGGGGATCGACTGTTTGCGAAATTCTTGTCTGCGAATCGATCATCGATTTTCGCGAGACGCGATGCAGAATGCCGGCGACTGCGGCGGTCGATGCAGGTGAGTGCAACAAGCGGCTGTCCGATGAGCCGCGTGCACTGAACGATGGCAAGGCAGGCTTGATATCTTCGTCCCAGGTCAACATAAATAGTTCCAGTCAGCGGATTATGAGAGCAGCGAAATGAAATGAAAAGTATTCATTCACATCGCTATGCGATTGGACTGGCAAGTGTTGTGCAGCAGCATCGCAGCGCCGCACACGCAAGACCGCTTCATCCTTCACAAGCGTGCCTCGCAAGTTGACAAATGGGCACTGACGTCAAAGTAGTTTGCATTGAATTCTCGTCACCAGAGGTGCTTCATCGGGTGTTTACGCTTGAAAGCAGAAGACACTATATATGGTGTCTTCCTTGATTGCAAGCCACTACCCATAGCGTCTCTCACCAAAACCGAATTCCCGGCTATTTTGGACGACTCAGCAAGTCGGACGAACTCAGCGCGCCTTCCCGAACACTGGGTCGAAGGGAAAGAACTGCGACGGCAAACCCAAAGCTTGCTGCAGACGAAGCCAGTCGAAGCCAGCCCCCGGGTCGGACTTTCGCCCAGGCGCAATATGTTCATGCCCCGCGATATCCGTGATCGCGTAGCGCTGCGAGAGCGCGGCACACAAACCGACCAATGATTCGTATTGACTATCTTCAAACAGGCCGCCTTCGACGCCTTCGAGTTCAATGCCGATGGAATCGTCGTTGCAGTTGCTGCGCCCACGGTAGCTGGAGACGCCAGCATGCCAGGCACGGTCGTCGGCACTGACGAACTGCAGCAGTTCCCCGTGGCGGCGGATGTAGAAGTGGGACGACACCTGCATCCCCTCGATGCTCTTGAAATAGGGATGCAGGCTCCAATCGAGCGCATTGGCAAAGAGGCGTTCCACCTCGTCGCCGCCGAAGCATCCCGGTGGCAGGCTGATGCAATGCAGCACGATCAGGTCGGCCCGGACATCGAGCGGCCGCGGGCCGAAATTTGGAGAGTCCCGGCGCGCTGCAAACTGATACCAGCCACCGCGCCAAAGCGGGGATTCGACAACTGGATCAGTCAGACTCATCGGCTGCCTCACCATTGTTCGGTGTTTCAATATGCAAACGAGCGATGCGGTAACGCATTTGACGCAGGCTCAAGCCCAGTCGGGCCGCAGCAGCGGTACGGTTGAATCCGGTTTCATTCAGTGCCTGGATCAGTATCTCGCGCTCGGCTGCATCAAGATGACTTTGCAGATCGCTCGGGATGGTGACCCGGTCATCTTCCGCCAGCACCGCGCCAGCGCCCGCAGTCGCAGCGTCCTGGCTCAGCGACTGGTAGCCGGAAGGTTCAATGCGCAGGTCATCCTCTTCGCTAAGGGCCACCGCCCGGTGCAGCACGTTTTCAAGTTCACGCACGTTGCCGGGCAAAGGATCACCGGCCAGTTGTTGGAGTACGGCATCAGACAGCGTGGGCACGGCGATGCCGGACTCCAGCGCAATTCGCCGCAGCAAGACTGCACACAAGGCAGGCAAGTCGTCACGTCGCTCACGCAGGGGCGGGATCACGATCTGGATCACATTCAGGCGGTAGTACAGATCCTGACGAAAGCGCCCTGCCTGCACTTCGGCGGCCAAATCCTTGTGTGTCGCGCTGATGATCCGCACATCGACCGGATCTTCCTGAGGCGAGCCAATGGGCCGGATACATCGCTCCTGAATGGCTCGCAACAGTTTGGACTGCATGGCAAGCGGCAGATCACCGATCTCATCGAGAAACAAAGTGCCGCCGCGGGCGGCCTGGAAAAAGCCATCCCGATCTTGGGTGGCGCCGGTGTAGGCGCCTTTCTTGGCTCCAAAGAACTCGGTCTCGAGAAGATTCTCGGGAATGGCGCTGCAGTTCACGGCGATCAATGCGGCATTTGCGCGGTGACTGTTCGCGTGGATGGCATTTGCCACCAGCTCCTTGCCGGTGCCCGACTCGCCCGTCACCATCACCGGTGCCATGCTGCGAGCGACCTTGACGATGCGATCCTTCACCGCTCGCATGCCGGTGGAATCTCCCACCAGCCGTTGCAACGCAGCTTCGCCAAGGGAAGGCTGGACCGCGCCGCCCGCCACAATGCCAGACAGCGAGACAGCGCCCGCACCGCGACCAGCCGGCGGCACGGGATCGGTCACGACCGAAGCAATGACGGACCGAAATTGTTTGATATCGACCGGTTTGGTCAAATAATCAAAAGCGCCAGCCTTGAGCGATTCAACAGCGTTTTCTGCCGACCCATAGGCCGTGATGACGATGCAGCGCTCCCTGCGCTGTTGCGCCCGGATGTAGCGAATCAACTCCAAGCCCAGGCCATCCGGCAGGCGCATATCGGTGATAACCAGATCAAAGCGTTGCTCCTGCAGACACGCAAAGGCCTGCGCCAGGCTTTCAGCGGTATCAACCCGGAAACCCTCGCGAAGCAACGTCAACTCGTAGAGCGTGCGCAAATCAGGCTCATCGTCCACGACGAGAATCCGGGCCGGGCTCAACGCTGTTTTTGAATCCATGGTGTCATCGTTGATTGGTCTGGAAAATCACCAAAAATTCGTTACCGTCCATCGGCGCACCACTGAACTCGCGAGGCGCTCGCAAGTAAGCAATGGAGGCGCCCTGTTCTTCACATAACTCGCGGCAGATATAAAGGCCCAACCCGGTGGAACGGCTCTCCGAGGAAAAGAACGGCTCGAACAAGTGCCGCTCAACCGATTGATCCATGGGCTGCCCGTTGCTCCACACGCGCAACGCGCCCGATCCCGAATCCAAGGCCCGGACCGAAACCTCAATGGAACCCGTGTCGCCATCCGAATAGCGCAGCGCATTGTCCAACAGATTGACCAGGATCCGGCGCAGATGCTCCGATTCAAACCTGACCTCGATGCCCTGCCCCGACAGATCAAGCCTGAGCCGTTGCGCACTGTTCGTCTGCCGTTGCCAGTCATGACATATTCTGGCGACTTCGCTGCGCAACTCCAGCGCACTCGATTTGACGCCATTCTCACGCTCCTGCACCCGAGAGATGTCCAGGACTTCCTCCACTATTCTTTCCAGCCGCCGTGCATTTTGCTGCACCATTTGGGTGAGTCGCTTGTGCCGAGGCTCCAGCAGATCTTCGTCAAGGAGCGCGTTGGCCTGCGCGATCGCGGCCAACGGGTTGCGAATTTCATGCGCAACGGCAGCCGACATGCGCCCCAAGCTGGCCAGCCTGTCGGATCGCATACGCGCCTCCATTTCGCGCTGATCCTGCATGAACATGACGCACAGGATCTCGCCATCTTCCTCGGCTGCCGCAGTCAGCTGGGTTCGCACCCGCAGCCGCCTGGGCCCCTGCCCGACGTGGTGGATGGTGACATCCGCCTGTCGGGCTGTCTGGTCGGAGAAACTGTGCCCGGCCAGAGTGACGAGTTCCCGCCAGCCAGCGATGGCGGAAAGGCTGAAAGACTTGGCCCCCGGCGTGCTTTGCGCACCCAGCAAATGACGCGCTGAGGGATTTGCCGCCCACACCATGCTGCGCGAGTCGAGCACCAGGATGCCATCGGTCAGAGACTCGATCACCAGTTCATTGACCCGTCTCTGGACACGCTCGGCCAACTGGCTGCGCTTGGCCAGCAGCTCCACATCGACCAGCCGGATCGCAATCTGGTTTGCCAGAAAGGCAATCGCGAAACAGCCGGCGCCGGTCAGAGCCGCTTGCAGGAAATGCGCTGCCGTGTCGGCCGGAACCTGGAAGGAAAGCCACGTCGCATAAGCCAGCAACAGAAGGGTTACGCCCGCTGAAGCAGCCATGGCCAGCAGCAACGACCCCAGGACCGCCGCCATCAGGACGGGCAATACGAACAGCGGCGCGTAATTGATGCTGCTGCCCTGGACAATCTGCAGCATCGCGAATGCCACGACATCAACCCCGCCGGTTGCAATCCACTGCGGAGTGAATGCCTTTCCTGGCAGGCGCGAGATCGCCATGAGCCGCACGCCCAAGGCGACGGCGCTGTAGGCTGCAGAAATCAGGATCAGGCTGCTGTCCTTGGTCGGCCCAAGGGCGTAGACGACGCCTTGAAACAAGAACAGCCCGAACCCCAGCGCGACCCGAGCCGTCATGAACCCCCGCCACAATCGCTCGAATTCCAGAGGCTTGGCTGCCGCGTCCGTGTCCGACTCCGGCAGGACGGTCTCAAACCAGGCTTGCGCTGGCGCCTGCAGACTCATTCAAGACTCCGCGCGTTGGCGGTGTTCGTGGCAGCAGTAGACACCATTTCGCCCCTGCAGTCCGTCTGCCCTCGGAAAATGAACCCCGCACAAAGTGCAGCCGATCATCTCAAGTGGCTCCGGACTGGCTGTCTGCCGCTTCGAATTCAAACCCGCGTCGGCGTCACGGCCGGAGCGCCAGAGCCAGATGGCAAGCACCAGCACCGCCAAAAGCAGGATGACTTTCATGCCGCTCGTCCCAGAACGATCTCCATGACAAATCGCGAACCGACATAGGCCAGCAGCAGCAATCCGGCACCGATGTACAGGACCCGCACCGCGCGCTTGCCGCGCCAACCGAAACGCGCACGCCCGGTCAACAAGACCGCAAACGTCAACCACGACAAGACGGAAAACGCCGTCTTGTGGTTCCATTTCAGACCGGTGGTCGAACCATAGAGTTCAGCGCCAAACAGAACACCCACCAGCAGGGTTGCTGTCAGCAGCAGAAAGCCGGCAGCCACAAATCTGAACGTCAGCCGTTCAAGTGTCAGCAGTGGCATGCCACTGTGCGGATCTGCGGCCACCCGGAATCGTTCCTCGGCCCGTGTCATGAACCATGCATGCACGACAGCGGCGCCGAACAAACCGTAAGACGCAATGCCCAGCGCCCAGTGCAGCGGCAACCAAGGAGAGGCATTCGGGTGCAACGGGCTGCCCGGAAACAGCGCCGCCAGCACGACCGCGACCGCACCCAAAGCCGACAAGGCCCAGCGCGTCTCCAGCAGCGGATAGACATGGCTTTCGACGGCGTACACCGCCGCAATCAGCCACGCCGTAACGGACAGAGCCGGCGCGAAGCCGAAACGCGGCTCGGTGCCAAACAAGCCGACGGCCAGCAACAAGCCGTGTGCCAACCAGGCCAGGACAACCGCCGTTTTCGCCGCCTGCATGCCCAAGCGGGCAGCGCCGATGGCCGACACAGAATAGGCGATGGCAGCCCCGACTGCCAAGGTCAAACCGAGAGGGGAAGCACTGGCTAAAATCATGCCCACAGTTTAGCGTTTTGCATATTGCCAATCCCGGTTGGCTCCAAACACCGGTTCCGAACATCGGAATATCCCTATGGCCTCCGCCCTCACCGAAAAACTCTCCCGCCTAGTCAAGGAAATCCGTGGTCAGGCGCGCATCACCGAAAGCAATGTGGCCGACATGCTGCGCGAAGTGCGCATGGCCTTGCTGGAGGCCGACGTGGCACTGCCCGTGGTGCGCGACTTCATCGCCCGGGTGAAGGAAAAGGCGCTGGGGCAGGACGTGCTGGGTTCGTTGTCCCCGGGGCAGGCCCTGATCGGGATTGTCAACCGGGAGTTGGCTGCGACGATGGGCGAAGGCGTTGCCGACATCAACCTGGCGGCCCAGCCACCGGCGGTGATCCTGATGGCGGGTCTGCAAGGGGCCGGCAAGACCACAACGACGGCAAAACTGGCCAAGCACCTGATCGAAAAGCGCCGCAAGAAAGTGTTGACGGTATCGGGCGACGTCTACCGTCCGGCCGCCATCGAACAGTTGAAGACCGTCACCGCGCAGGCCGGTGCCGAGTGGTTCCCCAGCACGCCGGACCAGAAGCCGGTTGCGATTGCATTGGCAGCGCTGGACTACGCGCGCAAGCACTTCTTTGACGTGCTGCTGGTCGACACGGCCGGTCGGCTCGCGATCGATGAAGCGCTGATGCAGGAAATCCGCGAATTGCACAGCGCGCTCAATCCAGTGGAGACGCTGTTTGTCGTGGACGCGATGCAGGGCCAGGATGCCGTCAATACGGCCAAGGCCTTCAAGGAGGCACTGCCGCTGACCGGCATCATCCTGACCAAGACCGATGGTGACTCACGCGGCGGCGCGGCCCTGTCGGTGCGTCAGGTGACCGGCGCGCCGATCAAGTTTGCCGGCACCAGCGAGAAGATCGACGGCCTTGAAGTGTTCGATGCCGAGCGCCATGCCGGACGCATTCTGGGCATGGGCGACATTCTGGCGCTGGTTGAGCAGGTGACATCGGGCGTCGACATGGCCGCGGCGCACAAACTCGCGGCCAAGGTCAAAAGCGGCGGCGGCTTTGATTTGAACGACTTCCTGGCGCAGATCCAGCAGATGAAGCAGATGGGAGGACTCTCCAGCCTGATGGACAAGATGCCCGCGTCGATCGCCGCCAAGGCCGGGCAGATGGACATGGGACGGGCCGAGAAGGATATCCAGCGCAAGCAGGGCATCATCCACAGCATGACGCCGTTGGAGCGGCGCAAACCGGAACTCATCAAGGCCACGCGCAAACGCCGCATTGCCGCCGGCGCTGGCGTGCAAGTTCAGGAAGTCAACCGCATGCTCAAGGAATTCGAGCAGATGCAGGAGATGATGAAGAAGATGAAGGGCGGCGGCATGATGAAGATGATGAAGCGCATGGGCGGCATGAAAGGCATGCCGAAAATGCCTTTCTGAAACCTTTTGGGACAGACCGCAGCTACGCGCAGCGAGCAAGCTCTGTCCCCAACTTGAACCGGGATGTCGGATGCCCCCCTTGCGGGACCGTCCGCAGCTACGCGCCGAGCACTTCCCCGCGCAGCGTATACGGGCGCGTTTCGGTTATCTTCACGTCGATCAGTTGCCCGATCAGCGTCGCATCGCCGAGAAAGTTCACAACCCGGTTGCACTCGGTGCGCCCCATCAGTTCACTCTCGTCGCGCTTGGAGCGCCCTTCAATAAGCAGGCGCTGCACCGTACCCAGGCGACTTTCACTGATGCGGCGGATGCTGTCGTTGATCACCCCCTGCAGGTGTTGCAGCCGGCGCAGCTTGACTTCATGCGGCGTGTCGTCGTGCAGATTGGCAGCGGGCGTGCCGGGGCGCGGGCTGAAGATGAAGCTGAACGAATTGTCAAAACCGACCTCGTCGATCAATCGCATCATCTTGTCAAAATCGTCCTGCGTCTCACCGGGGAAGCCGACGATGAAGTCGCTGCTCATGGCCATGTCCGGTCGGATCGCCCGCAGCTTGCGCACGGTCGACTTGTATTCCATCGCTGTGTAGCCACGTTTCATCGCCATCAGAATCCGGTCCGAACCGTGCTGCACCGGCAGGTGCAGATGGCTGACCAGTTTGGGGATCCTTTCATAGGCGGCAATCAGGGCCGGCGTGAACTCGTTGGGATGACTGGTCGTGTAACGGATGCGTTCGATGCCCGGGATATCGGCCACGTACTCCAGCAGCGTGGCGAAGTCGGCCATTTCACCGGACGACGACGCAGCGTCGCTGGCCATGCGCGCGCGGTAGGCGTTCACATTCTGTCCCAGCAGCGTGACTTCCTTGACGCCCTGATCGGCCAGTCCGGCCACTTCCACCAGAACGTCCTCGAACGGCCGCGAGACCTCTTCGCCGCGCGTGTAAGGCACGACGCAGTAGCTGCAGTACTTGGAACAGCCTTCCATGATGCTGACAAAGGCGGTCGCACCTTCCACGCGTGCTGGCGGCAGGTGGTCGAACTTCTCAATCTCCGGGAAACTGATGTCGACCTGGGAGCGATTCTGGAGATCGCGCGCGGCAAGCATCTGCGGCAGCCGGTGCAGTGTCTGCGGGCCGAACACAAAGTCAACATAGGGTGCGCGCTCAATGATGGCCGAGCCCTCCTGGCTCGCCACGCAGCCGCCGACGCCGATCAGGACACCCTTTTTCTTCAGGTGCTTGACGCGCCCCAGATCGGAGAACACTTTCTCCTGCGCTTTCTCGCGCACGGAACAGGTGTTGAAGAGGATGAGATCGGCTTCCTCCACGTTGTCGGTCGGCTCATAGCCTTGCGCAGCATGGAGCACATCAGCCATCTTGCCCGAGTCATACTCGTTCATCTGGCAGCCAAAGGTTTTGATAAAGACTTTCTTGGACATCATTCTTCGATTCGGGGATCTTGCGCAAGCGATTGGAACACGCCTCAGGTGTCGCCGGAAGAATCTACCATGCCCTTGGCAGGGGCATGGTGCCCGACGTGGCCAAATGACCCTGTCAGCCGGGGCTCAGCAACTGATCGCGCCGACGCAACGCACGCGCGAAGAACAAGCCAAGCAGCGTTATCACCACCCCGCCCAGCGCGATCACCGCTGCCGAACCGATGCGTTCGATCAGGTTGGCGGCCAGCAGCGCGCCAACCGATTGGCCCATGAACAAGGCGGCAGCAAACAGCGACACAGCCGTGCCGCGCGCCTGGGGCGCCATTTGCGTGGCATTGGCCTGCATGGTGTTGTGGAACATGAAGAAACCGAAACCGCCCAGCAGACTCGCTGGAATGGTGAGCGGCCAATAGGGCGAAAAGGCGACCAGCAGGGCCGCCAGCCCGAGCATGCAGACCCCCAGCACCGCCAGGCCCCGCTCACCAAAACGCCGGATCAGGGGGCGCGCCACGGCCATGTAGAGCATGCCGCCGAGACCGAACAAGGCCACAATGGCGCCGGCCACCGAGAGCGAGAGGCCCAGCGCGCGGTGCAAATGCGAAGCCCACATGGCCAGCACGCCAAAACCCATCGCACCTTCGATGAACGCCACCAGCAGCACGGTGCGTGACCAGCGACCAGTGACGATGCGCAGGGCCTGGGCTGCAAAACCCGACCGCGCGCCTTGGGGCTTGCCTGCGCTGCTCGCGGTCAACCCCATCGTACGGCGTCCATGCCAATGAAGCAGGAGACCGACAACACTGAAAAGCAGTGTCATGAAGCCAAAGGCCCAGCGCCAGCCCAGCCTGTCGGTCAGCAATCCCCCCAACAACTGCCCACCCCCGATACCGAGCGTCGTACCGAGCCCGACCCGCGCCAGCGTTTCCTGCAATTGTTCGGATGCGACTGCGTCCCCAATCCAGGCCAGCGACAGTGGAATGATGGCTGCCGCGCCCAGCGCCACCAGCACACGCGCCATGACCAGCAGGTCTAGGCTCATGGCGAACACCGCGACCAGACTGCCCACGCTGCACGCCAGTGTGGCAAAGGTCACGACGCGGAATTTGCCCAACCGGTCACCCAGCGGGCCATAGAACAGTTGCGCCAGGCCGTAGACCACGGCAAACACCCATACCACCCGCGCCGCCTGCGGCAGGCTGACGGCAAAGACACGGGAAAGTTCGGGCAGCATCGCGTCGCAAATGCGCTGCGCCATCATGCTGGAAAACGTTGCAAACGACAGGAGCAGGATGGAGCGACGCGTCGCCGCGGCAATGGTGGCGGAGCCAGTGGTCATGAGCAGTGGAGGTTGGATGAATCAGGCACGCGACAGACTTGCTGTCATGATCCGGCGCAGTTGCATTCTAGAAAGTATCGGATGGCCAAGTCCGAGCGTATGCGATTCGCAGAGTGCTCGTTGCCGCAGTCGTACCGTTTGCGCGATGTCCTTACCCTCTTGCGTGAAGTCATCACGCTGTTACGATGCTGCGCAGACGGTTCAACCTTTGTTCAGGACGCGATTGTTTCAGGCCCACCATGCAAATGATCAGAACCATGAAATTCCGCCTTGACCGCGTCACCACGCTGCTGCTAGTCGCTTTCTTTGTCCTTTTGACATGCGGGTTGATGCTGTCGGCCTACGTCAAGTTTGGACAGATGGCCAGGGACAATGCTCGACTGATTTTCGGACAGCTGGTTCAGGGCAACGCCGACAGGTTTGCCGCCTCCATGCTGTCAGTTCGCAGGACGCTCGACGTTCAATCCGCGCTAGGATACCCGAAGGCTGTTGCGCCAGGCGACCGGGAACAACTTGCCATTGAACAGCGCTTCGTCACCGAATTGCGCGAGCGCCCGGACCTTTACGCCTACTATGTCGGACTCCAAAATGGAGAATTCTTCCAGGCGATCGCCGTGCGCGGCAACGCCCGCCTCATCAAATCGCTCGCAGCCCCCCAATGGACACAATCGGCAATTCGCCTGATCCGCGATGTGCCGGCCGATGCCGTCGCCAACAAGGCTGCGCACGCCGGGAGTGCCTCGCGCCGCGAGGAGTACTGGCGCTTTTTCGGTGCCGACCACCAATTGCTCGGCGAGCGGAGGGAAACCTCAACTTTCGACCCGCGGCAACGCGAGTGGTACCAGGCCGCCATGGCCGCAAGCGATGCAACGTTGACCGACCCCTATGCGTTCGCATCCACCGGCGAATTGGGCATGACCTTTTCACGCAAGCTCAGCGGCGGCAATGGCGTTGTCGGCATCGACGTCAATCTGGCGACGCTCAACCAGAGCCTGGCCGCAACGAGCAGCACCGCTTACACCGTCTCTGCCCTCACGGACACGAAAGGCAGGTTGATCGCCATGGGCACCGGAAAGCTGGCATCGCCCAGCGGCAATTTGAAGGCACTCACAAGACTGTCAGATACCGGCAATCCGTACTTTTCGCTCTTTGCGGACACGGGCTTGCCGGACGGTCCCGTCAAGATCGCGCATGTAGCGGAAAAAAGCTTTGTATTTGCCTCGGCCGAAGTGCAACTCGTCGAGGCGACGCGTTACCACATGCTGGCCTTCGCTCCGCTGAGCGATTTTGACGGTGCCATTGGCGCGGCCAGAAACCAGATGCTGGGCATTGCGCTGCTGCTTCTGCTGGCCGCCGTGCCGGTGGTGATCTGGGGTTCTAGGCAAGTCACAGCGGCGTTGCGTGCACTGGCGCGCGATGCGCAGCGCATACGCCACATGGATTTTTCAAGCACACCGGAAATTCAATCTGCCTTCGTGGAGATTGACTCGCTGAGCAAGTCGCAAACGGTGATGAAGTCCTCCTTGGCGCAGAGCACCGAGTCGCTCAAGGCAACCCACGACAAGCTTGAATACCTGATCAACATCGGGCTTGACCTGGGCCGCGAGCGCGACCGGTTGGCCCTGCTCAAAGGGCTCATGTTTGGCGGCAAGGATCTGACCAACAGTGACGGCGGCACGCTGTACCTGCTGACCGAGCAGAAGACACTCACGTTTGCCATGCGGACACGCAGCGACGAACTGCCATCGTTCGAAATCCCGCTCTACAAACCGGACACGGGTGAACCAAACGACACTTATGTTGCAACCTATGTCGCCCTGCACAACGAGGTTGTGGTCATTGACGACATCTACACGGAGACGCGCTTTGACGTCAGCGGCACGCGCAAGTTCGACGCGCAGACGGGACACCGCACGGTATCCATGCTGACCCTGCCCCTGTCACCACGTGCCGGCGAAGTCATCGGCGTCATCCAGTTCATGAATGCGCAGGATCCGCACACCGGCGCGATCATCCCTTTCGGCCCCGACGTGGTCCGTTTTGTCACGGCACTGGCGGCGCAGGCGGCGGTGGCGCTGGACAACCATCAGCTGGTCGAGGCGCAGCAAAACCTGATGGATTCCCTGATCAAGCTGATTGCCGGTTCCGTTGACGCCAAGAGCCCCTATACGGGCGGTCATTGCGAACGCGTGCCTGAACTGGCCATCATGCTGGCTGAAGAGGCCGAGCGCCAGGAGAGCGGACCGTTTGCCGATTTCCGATGGGTCAACGACGATGCCCGGCGCGAGTTTCGCGTCGGCGCCTGGCTGCATGATTGCGGCAAGGTCACCACGCCCGAATACGTGGTCGACAAGGCAACCAAGCTGGAGACCATTTACGACCGCATTCATGAAGTCCGGACGCGGTTTGAAGTACTGCTGCGCGACGCCCGGATCGATTGCCTGCAGGCCTGCCTCGACGGCAAAGATGCATCGCAGGCGCGTGCGGAACTGGCCCGTCGCGAAGCCGAGCTCCAGGATGACTACGCCTTCATCGCCCAGACCAACGAGGGTGGCGAGTTCATGGCGCCACAGCGCGTCGAGCGCCTGCAACGGATTGCGCAGCAGACATGGCAACGCCATTTTGATGACCGCATCGGCATCTCCCGCGCGGCGCAGCGGCGCTTCCTGTGTGTTTCCGCGACGCCTCTGCCTGCAACCGAACATCTCCTGTCCGACCGGCCCGAACATGTGATTCCACGGGGCGTGGAGAAATCACAGGACCCCCGGTACGGCTTCAAGATTCCGGTTCCGGAAAATCTCTACAACCTCGGCGAGGTCTACAACCTGTCGATCAGCCGCGGCACACTGACCACGGAAGAACGCTACAAAATCAACGAACACATCATCCAGACCGTCATGATGCTCGACGCCCTGCCCTTTCCCAAGAACATGCGCCGTGTCCCGGAATATGCGGGCACCCACCACGAGACGCTGACGGGCTCGGGCTATCCGCGCAAGCTCGGTGCCGAGCAGTTGTCCATCCCGTCGCGCATCATGGCCATTGCGGACATCTTCGAGGCACTGACCGCGTCCGACCGACCCTACAAGGACAGCAAGACCCTGTCGGAATCCGTCCGGATTCTGGCGTCCTTCAAGAGGGACCGGCACATCGACCCCGATCTCTTCGATCTGTTCCTGACCTCAGGCGTCTACAAGAATTACGCAGCTCGTTTCCTGAGGCCCGATCAGATCGACGATGTGAACATCGCCCAATATCTGAACTGAAGAAGAGAAGACATCATGCGCAACTGGTCAATTTGGAGCCTCAACCTGCTGGCGCCAGTCCTGGCCGTGAGCATTGGCGCTGCGCTGCTTTTCTTGGATCCGCCGCTGCTCAAGACCCTGCGCCTGGCCGTTTTCGATCAATACCAGCGGCTGCATCCGCGGGCCTATCAGCCGACGCCGGTTCGCATCGTTGATATCGACGAGGCAAGTCTGGCCAAGATCGGTCAATGGCCCTGGCCACGCACCAGGATTGCCGAACTGGTCGAGCGCCTGCGCCAGTCTGGCGTCGCGGCGATCGGATTCGACGTCATGTTCTCGGAGCCGGATCGGACCTCGCCCAAAGCCATGCTCGACATCTGGAGTCTGCCCGATGCAACTCGCCGCGAGCTCGCGAAGCTGCCCGACCATGACGACCTGCTCGCCGCGGCGCTCGAGCCCGGCGGGGTTGTCCTGGGCATGGCCCTCGATCAAACAAAATCAGCGACGCCGCTGCCCGCGCAAAAGTATCGTTATGTCGAGTTGGGCGGGCCCGCACTGCCTTTCGTGTTCCATTTTGACGGCGCCGTGGCGTCCCTGCCGGCGCTTAGTCTGGCTGCGGCGGGCAATGGCGTGATGACCTTTGAACCCGACAGCGATGGCGTGGTGCGGCGGGTTCCGATGCTGTTCGGGCTGGGTAACACACTTGTGCCGTCACTGGCCGCCGAGGTGCTGCGGGTCGGGCAGGGTGAGCACAACTATATGGTGCGCAGATCAAGCGACAACATCGGATTGAATGAAGTGAGGATCGGCGACTTGACCGTGCCGACGACTTCCAATGGCGAGGTTTGGGTGCATTACACCGGGCAGGTCAAGGAGCGCACGATTCCCGCCTGGAAAGTTCTCGAGGGCAGCGTGCCCGCTAGCGAGCTCAAGGACAGTCTGATCATGGTCGGCACCTCGGCCCAGGGCTTGATGGACCTGCGCTTCAGCCCGCTCGGGGGCGTCATGGCCGGAGTCGAGGCGCACGCCCAGATGCTGGAACAGGTTCTGACGAACAGTTACCTCTATCGTCCGGCAGGCGCGACGACGATCGAAACCCTGACGCTTGTTGTCGCCGGTCTGGCGCTCGGCGCGCTGGCATTGACGACCGGCGCCCTGGTGTCAGCGGTCGCGACGCTGCTGGTGATGAGCCTTGTCCTCGGGGCCGGCTGGTTCGCGTTTGTCGATCAGCAACTGCTGCTGGATCCGGTCAGCCCCGCGCTGGGCATCTTCATCGCGTTCCTCTGGTCGAGCGTGATTCGCCATCTTTCGAGCGAGCGTCGCCAGCGTTTTGTCAAGCAGGCTTTTTCCCGCTACGTTTCGCCCAACTTGGTGGCGCACATCGTTGATCACCCGGCCGAACTGGAACTCGGCGGCAAGCGCCAGGAGTGCAGCTTCATCTTTACCGACCTGGCGGGCTTTACCAGCCTGATGGAAAAGATCGATCCGGGCGAGGCCGTCGCACTGCTCAACGCCTATCTCGACGAAATGATCGCCATTGCGTTTCGCCACAGCGGAACACTGGACCGGATCGTCGGAGACGCCGTGGCCATCATGTTTTCAGCGCCGATGCCGCAGCCGGACCATCGCCAACGTGCCTTGACGTGCGCGATTGAGATGCAGCGCTATGCCGCCCGTTACTCGGACGACCTGAAGGCTAGGGGTATTGGGTTCGGCTATACGCGCATCGGCGTGCATACCGGCGAAGTCATCGTCGGCAATTTTGGCGGCTCGACCATATTTGACTACCGCGCACTCGGGGACCCCGTCAACACCGCCTCCCGTCTGGAAAGCGTCAACAAGCACCTGGGCACGCGCGTCTGCGTTTCGGAAGCCACGCTGGCAGGCTGCACCGGGGTCGTGACACGGCCGGTGGGGCGTCTGGTCCTCAAAGGCAAGTCACAACCCCTGATGGTGTTTCAGCCGATCCACGACGGTCTGGAAATCCCTGGCGCCGCAACGCAGGATCCTGAATATGCCGCGGCCTATGCGCTGCTGACGCAGGACACCGGCGCGGCCTTGACCGCCTTTCGCGAGCTGGCTGCGTTGCGCCCGACCGATCCGCTCGTGCAACTGCATCTGCACCGTCTCGAGCAGAATGAGACCGGCGACCTGATCGTGATGACGGAGAAGTAAGTCCAAGCGCAAGCCGCCGCGCGGCAGCTCGGCTCAACTCAATTCAGCGCAGGAAAACCTCGCCGCGTCGGTTGCGCGGTTCGTCAGTCTGGTCGGGTGTTGGAATCTGCGGGTTGCGCTTGCCGTAGGAGTCGACCGTCACGACCGTGTCTTTCAGCCCCAGCTGTTGAAGCCGCTTGGCAATGGCTTGGGCGCGCTTGAGCCCCAGTGCCTGGTTACCTTCGACGCTGCCAACCGTATCCGTATGGCCGATCAACCAGATATCAAGCGCCTTCCGTGCACGTGCATGCGCCAGAATGCCGGGCATTTCGGCCTGGGACGCCTTGGTCAGCTGCGTGCCGCCGCGGTTGAAATAAAGCACGAAGCGCTCCGGCACCACAGGCAGGGCGGCTTTGGCGGCGCCAAAATCACGATCCAGTTGCGGCTTGCCCACATCAAATGAAGCGCCGCCGCCATCCATCAAGACAGCCTGCCCTGCCTTTGTCAGTTCCTGCTGGCCCTGTTTGCCCTGCACCGTCACCCGCCCGATGCTGCCATCCGGACTCGGGATCAGGACGACGTAAGAACCATCCTTGGCCGGACTTTTCGGCGCCGTGGCAAACCTAGCCTTGATGGCGTCCACCGTATCCACCGCAAGCTCTTCCTGCGGGCACAGCTCGGCCGGATCGATGCTGGTGCGGTCCTGGCCCGCGTCCGCAGCGCTGGGCACGTCCGCGCGGTTCACACCGAGCGCGCCAACCAGCTGGCCCATGGCAGCGAGCGTGCGGGCCTGCGCGGTGGCCTGGTTGTAGCGTGCATTGATGTAGGAGCGCGTGGCTTCAAAGAATTCGTTCTGGCTGTCGAGCAAGTCCAGCAGCGTGCGCTGACCGATATCGAACTGCTGACGATAGGCTTCACGCGACTTCTCCGTCGCCAGCCGGTGCTGGTCCATGTAGCGCAGTTGCTCATCGAGAGAGCGCACATCGCTGTAGGCGATGGAGAGCGTCTGGCGCACGTCGCGGCAGGCTTTCTCCTGCAGGTCGCGCGCCTGCTCGCTCTGGTCAACCGCTTGGCGCCCGCGTGCAGCGTCGGCACCGCCGCGGAACAGGTTGTAGTTGAGCGCCAGTTCGACGCCGTTGTAGCGCGTGTTGCCGAGGATGCCGCCGGTATTGTTTTCGCCGGCCGCATAAGCGCGGAAATCGATGCGCGGCATGTAGGGCGACTTGCGTGAGTCGATCGCCGCCCTGTAGGCGCGCACATTTTCCAGCGCCGCGTTGAGCGTGGGGCTGCCCTGCAGGCCATCGCGCATCAGCACATCGACGGAAACCGGCATGGTGCCGAGCTTGAACGGCTCGGGCAGCGAGGGCAGGTTGGCCGGTGGCTTCTCGCCGATCACGCGCAGGTAGCGCGCGCTGACGTCGTGCAGGTTGGTCAGTTCCGTCAGCAGGTTGGACTCCGCCAGTGCGAGTCGGCCGTTGGCCTGTTCCACGTCGACGCCGCGACCGACGCCACCATTGGCGCGCTCCTCCACATGCCGGGTAACGGACTTGTGCTCGGCGTAGTTCTGCGTTGCCGCGTCCACCAGTTCACGGGCTCGCACCACGTCGGCGTAGGCGCGCACGGCTTCCATGGCCACCGTCTCGGAGGCTTCGCTGAGCTCGTAGTACCGCGTCAGCTTGGCATAGCCCAAGCGCTTGACTTCGTTGGCGGTGAACATGCCGTCAAACAGCATCTGGTCGAGCGAGAGTTGCGCGGCATTGAAGTTGTAGGTGCCGTAACCCCCGGCCGGCGCCAGCGGAGAGTCGCGGTTCTCGCGACCCGTGGATGCAGTCAGGTCGAGCTGCGGGAAATAGCCGCCGCGCGCCACATCACGTTCGTTGCCGGCAGCCTTGAAGCCATTCCAGCGTGCCTGTACTTCGGGGTTGCTGACCACCGCCTTGCGTGCGGCCTGGACCATCGGTGCAGGTAGCGTTTGTGCCTGGACGCCCCAGCTGGCCAACAGGGCCAGGTTCAGCAGTGTCAGCCTGGTTCTTGAAATCATGAAACCCCCGAATGTCAGTTGGTGCTTGAAGGCGCGTCCACTTTGGCCAGGAACTGGGTCCCGCGCACACCGATGGTGCCGGTCGGCGTCTTCACCGCAACCGCGTCCGGCTTGAGTTTGGCGATCACACCCGAAACGTAATTCAGGCTGCCTTTGTCCAGTCGGGCGCCGAGTTTGAGTTGTCCCTGCGCCGGCGCGAAAAGGTACTCGTCAACCGTCAATTCGGTATCCGGTCCAAAAGACATCATGGTGTTGTCCTTGAAGGTCACGCCCAAAGAGCCCGCCTTGGCGGTCTTGAGCTGACTGCCCAGAAACACAGCCGTGCGTGCCTGCGCCTTGACCGATTGCCCCGCCGTAACAACCCAGGCGTCGCCGCTGACGGTCTTGACAAAGCCGACTGGCTCGCCTTGGGCATATGAAAACCCGGCAGTGCCAACGAGCCCCAGAATTGCCCCTGTAGTCAGCAATTTTCGAAACATGGAAATCATGATGATCGGCTCCTTCTCAAACTTCAAATGAGTTGATCAAACCCATTCTGCCAAAAAAACCGGTAACCTGCACTACGTTTGCACCGCGATGCTTGCGTCCCGCTCCAGGTCGGGCGACTTACAGACTGTTTTCCAGGCTCAGGAGTGCCTCGCTGCGTGACAAGGCAATCCGTGCGCACGCCTTGATGATGGCCCCAACCAAGTCGCGGTTCAGGCTCTTCAGAAACGCATGCGGCGACAGGCTTCCGTCAAACATCCGCTTCGCCTGCTGCAAGGCCTGGCGGGTACCTTCATCGCCTATCGACCGGTACACAAAGGCCGTCAATTTCGAAGCTGTCAGGTCATTGACCGATTCGAGCGTGCGCCCCTTTTGCAGCACCTCCAGCAGTTGTCGGTTGGTGGGCTGTTCCGACGGCGGTTCCGGCAAGAAGTCTTCCACCCGGTCCGGTCGGCCATACGCACTGGCGATATCACCGAGAAACATGGCAATGGGGCAGTCGGTTCCGGTGCTCAGTGCCAGCGCTTCCACAATGGCGATTGACGTCAATTTCGCGCCAAGAAAATCACATGAAAACGCAATATTCCGGCTCGCGATGGCACCCATCCTCGCCAGGGTATCGGCATCAGGAAAGCCATCGTAGCTCTGGCAAATCAGCGCCGGATCAAGATTTCTCAAGAACACATCCATCCGCAACAGCGCACCCCGGTACTCCTGCAAGGAGTAGACACCAACTGCGGCCAACGGGGCATTGGATTCCTCGATCAGCAGCCAAGTGTTGGACAAACACCGGCCGGGGTCGGCCTCGGTAAAGCCGGCCACATCGCGATTGGCCAGCGTCACCGCGTCCGTGACCACTGTCTTGACGAATGGCGCCATTTCCCGCGCGGAAAGGAAAAGTTCACACTGGTACTTCGCGGCGCGCGCCTGAACGCGCTGGGCCAGGGCCTGCGCCGCTGTTCGCCCCTGCCCATCGATCGCCCTGAACGGAACCGTTGCCTCGATGCAGGCCACGACCGCGATCAGGTGCGCGCCCGTCAGGTGCGGCTGCAGCAATCGTACCGCAGCCACTGCGCTGAGAAATTCATTCATCCCGCAATGCAGCGGCAGAACCTGCCCCGGACAAAACCCGAAAATGTCGGCGCACAGGGCGGTTGCCTGGTCCTGCGGCGCAATGTCCTGAAGGATCAGGACACCATCTTCCGTGCGCGTGACACCCTCGAGTACCGGGGCGAGGCGCGTCGGGAAGCCCTCATCGAGCTGGTAGTAAACAACATCGTGAAAGATCGCCGCGAGCACTTGCAGCGGCTTCATGCCCTCGCCGATGCCAAATACATGCCGGGTCGTGTGAAACGCCCGGGTCTTCGCGTCCATGGAGTGGTGAACCAGCATGGCCATCTGTTCGACCTCAACCATCGACACGTCCACGGACAACGCGCGGAACGCTTCGTCGAACCAGAGAATCATGCGATTGATGGTGGAGACTGCCACGCGGAGTTGTTCCTCTTGTTTGCGGCCGGCGGTTTGCTTGTCGCCATCCTAACCGATCCCGAATTTTTCACCACAGGGATCTCCCGGGCTATTGCACGGCAAGCTTCAATGAGCGAATCACCGGCGACGGGCACACAGAAAGACCCTACGATGGTCAGTGCCATCAGTCCTTGATGTGCGTCGTCCGGATGCAGGTGTTGCCGCCGATCTCCGCCAGAACGTGATCCGCGTCGACCCGCAACTGCACGGCAATGCCAGCTGCCAGATCCAGCCGTCGCAAGAGCCACGAGCTCAGATCCCCTTCAAACGGATTCTGCAACTCGACCAATTGAGGTGCGGCGACCGGACGGGCCTGAATTGAAGCCGCTGCAGGTTCTCCTGTCAGAGCAAGTTCAAGGGCTTGCACCGCCCGCTCGAGGGGCACGTCAACGGGTTCAGCCATCAGGCGTCCACGGCGTTGCAGCAGAATCGTTTTGACCGTGGTCAGTTGCGCGAGCAGTTGGTAACTGTGCGCCAACAAGCGTCCGAGTTGCTCCAGCGGCGGACGCACCGCGCGGGGTTCCGACAGCGAACGTTGCGTTGCCTGCACGAGCGCTGAGAGGCTGTCGTAGGCTTCGCGCCGTGCCAGCCGCCACTGCAGTTCCGGTTCGTTGTCCACGGCCCGCAATTGCCCCAGGCTCAGTGCGACGCGCGCATGACGCGCCTGCGCCGACAGGGCGCGACGCAGCAGTGCCGGAATCTGATTGCGTTCCCACGACGGCAACACGTAGCTGAAAGCCCACGCAACCGCGACGCCGATCAGGGTGTCGGCCATGCGTTCGACAAGCTCGAAGCTGGCGCTGCCTCCTGCGTTGAGCGCATGGGCCTGCAAAAGGCCAAGCACGGTGGCAGCAACGGCAGTCACCAGATAGCGCCTGGCTGCGAAGGCATGGGCTACTGCCTGCGCCAGCGTCGCCAGAACGAGCAAGCCGAGCGGTGGAACATGCGCCGCCAGCAATCCGCCCGCCAGCACGCAACCCAACAGAGTGCCGGCAACACGGTGGTTGCGTCGCTCGAGGGTCTGCGCCAGACTGCCGCGCAGCACTACAACGATCGTCAGCAGAATCCAGTAATCATGCGTACCCCACGGTAGCGCAAGACCAATCGCGTAAGCGGTGCCAATGGCCAGCGCGGCGCGTATGGCATGGCGCAGCGGCGGCGCGTCCCAGCGCCACATCGCGAGAAACGGTTGCCATGACCAGGCGGTGGGACTGACAAACATCTCCCAGGAAGTGCGCACCAGTCCGACATCGGCCTGCTCCTTCCCGCTCGCGAGCCCGATCAGGCGCAAGGTCTCGTCGTTGAGATGGCCGACACGGTTGGCCAGTCCCAAGGCCAGCATGGCGGGCGAAGGGCCGCTTTCCGGCGTTGCGGGCGGCGCATCGTCAGCCCACTGCAGGCTGGTCAGCCGGCTCCGGTAGCTCTCAAACGCGCCAGTTCCCCGTCCGAGCAAGAGGGCATCGGCCAAGCGTTCGATTTCGTCGGCCAGCGCTTCGACCACCTCGCGCAGTGCACTCAGAGCGGGCGCATGGCCGGCGTGCGACTTGAGGGTATCGAGGTCGAGTTCGCAAACCAGCAAATGGTCGCGCATTTCCAGCACATGCAGCAGCATGCCGGCCAGTTGCCGACGACGCGGCGTGCGCGGCGACTCCAGCAGGATGTCGCGCGCCGTCTGCAGTTGATCCGCCAGCGCCGCCTGCTGCTTGAGCAGTTTGCCGATCAGTGGCGCTTGTCCACGCTGATCGGGCATGGCTGCGGGATCGAATTGCTGCGCCTGTGTGCGCATCAGGTCGACCAGCGACAGCAGCGTGTCGGCCAGCATCTGCACGCGGTAACGCGCGTTGAGCGCGGCGTTGGCGAGCGTGGCCCAAACCACGTACAGCCCGGCGCCGAGTGCGAAGTACAGGGAGGTCGACAGTGTCGTTGCGCTGTTGGTGTGATCGGGAACGGCCATCGAGAAGACCATGGCGAACATCACCGAAACCGCGATCGGCAAGCCGCGCTTGCCCCAGGCTGCCGCCAAAAAAGCCAGGAAACTGGCGGGCACCAGCAACAGGCCCAGACTGACGGGCGAGGTGTGCAGCACCTGCACCGCGAAGAACAAAGGCAGTCCGAGCACGGCTGCTGGCAGCAACTGAAAGAACTTTCCGCGCTTGGGCGCCGGCTGATCAGGCGGAATGCAGACGACGACGCCAACCGATGCGGCGGCAGCAGCAAAGGCACCGAGCAGCAAGTGAACGCTGCCGGAAATCAGCAGCAGCCCCAGCGCCGCCGACAGCCCGTTGCTGAGGTAGTGACTCAGCGCCATGCGCAACGCGGCCCGTTTGCGGCGTTCAAGATCAGCAGGTGGCAGCATGCTCGGGGCGTCGTTAAAGAGTTGTTTGGAGTATCGCAGCGAATAACCCCATCAACGGCCCGCCACGCTTGCCATGCGCAGCGGCAGGACGTCGGCGGCGCCCTGCCAGGAACATCGCTTCAGCTTGTTGGCGGCAGGTCCCGGGTCGCCAACGGTGGCGCGACATAGTCGACACCCCACTCCAACCAATCTTCCCCGAACAGTTCGACCGGATGCTGCGTACGCTCGGAACCATTGCCGCAGTTCAATGAGTCCGTCGGGCAATATTTGTCGCACCCCCAGCAAATCCGCTCAGGGTGTTCCGGGTGAATTGGAAACTTCTTGGCCACGATGAAAAAACCGATGCGGATGACCGTGCTCAACCGCGATGCAAACCATCGTGCTCAGGCCGAGCAGCCGCATCCGCTCTCGGCGACCCGGCTTTGTTCAAACTGCACAAAGAGCACATTGTTTTCGAGGTGAATGTGGTTGATCAGGTCGTCGTTGAGTTGTGCGATTCCAGTGTACAGCGCGCGCCAGGTATTGCAGGCGCCGTCAGGCGGGCTTGCGTCATGGGTCAGCGCGTTCAGACGATCGAGTTGCGCGCCATGGCTGATGTGTTCACTGCGCATGACACCGATCGGATGCACAACAAAGGGGTTGCCGCCGGCCTTGAGCATCGGAAATAGGATGCCCTCCTCCTTTTCCATGTGCTCCAGCATTTCAACCTCGATCGCTTCGAGCAATTGCGTCAGACCGACCGGCACATCCGGGTGCTCGCGGTGCACGGCTTCAACGCGGCGCGCCATCCGGATCAGTTCCGGCAGTTGAGCCCGATGCACGGCGTGGTAGCGCTCCAGAATATGGTCGATCAGCATAGATGGCGCCGTGTTGGTCGGCGGCTCGCTGCCGCGCTGCAGGCCGTCGAGTTCTTTCAGTACGGCCGCCAAATCCAGATCCTTGTCCTGCGCCGCCTGACGCAGGCTGATCTGGCCGCCGCAACAAAAATCGAGCTTGAGACGCCGAAACACGGCCGTGGCGCCAGGCAATTGCACGGCGATCTGCCCCAGCGCCTGATCAGCGCGACTCGAAGTCGGCGCGGCTTGCAGTGATTCAATTCGAGCGTTCATTGGTATTTCCTTTAACGATGACTGTGATGTGCGAATCGTACCAAATAAGATGTATTATGTATACATGTTTAAATAACCGTCCTTTAACCAGGGATTTAACGTGCGCAACGAATCAGGTTACCAAATGAAAAAGCCCCCGGCCAGATGGCCGGGGGCTTTGGAAGTTGACAGGAAGGCTCAGGCGGCGCGGTAAGCCTTGTAGCCTGCGCGGATGATCAGGGCGATGCCGACGAAGGGCAGCGTGACCGCATAGACCAGACCGATGAACGGAGCGGCGATCAGGAGGGCCACATCCTTGGCAGCGGCCAGAGCCCGGTAGGTGGCTGGTGCCTTGACCAAGGCCTTGGCACCGAT
>CAIKMZ010000164.1 GCA_903828665.1 uncultured beta proteobacterium | reverse complement strand
GCAAATGGAAGTTCTACCGCGCCAAACATGCCCCGGCCGCGCCCTGGCGCCAAGGCAACGCCGACCAGACCTGGAGCGCCGACATGTCCGCAAGACCGGCGCTCGCCGCGCCGACCGTCAAAGCCCGCGTCGGCAATGGCAACAGCATCGCTGTGCTGAGCACGCATGCGCTGCTCCAGACCTACGCGCCGGCATCGGTCACCACCGATGTCAAAGGCAATATCCTGTATGTGCATGGTGATACCGGGCGCTACCTGCGTCCGGCTCCCGGACCGGTCAGCAACAACGTGATCGAGATGGCGCGCGAGGGATTGCAGATCGAGCTGCGCATGGCCATCAACACGGCGGCCGTGCAAGCTGAACCGACTCTGAAGCGCGAGGTTTCGGTCAAAACCAATGGCGGCTTCTCTTTGGTGCGCTTTAGCGTGCGCGCCCTGACGCGAGACAAGAGCGGCGAGTCGCTGCTGCTGGTCAGCTTCGAAGACGTTGCAGTGACTGACCAGACGCCCGACAAGGCCGCCGCAAAACCGGGACGCCCCAAACGCGCCGTGGCGACATCGGCCGAGGCCGCGCGCATCGAAGAGTTGGAACGCGAACTCGCCTATAGCAAAGAGAACCTGCAGGCCACCAGCGAAGAGCAACAGGCCTCCAACGAGGAGCTCAAATCGACCAACGAGGAATTGCAGTCCACCAACGAAGAGCTGCAGTCCTCCAACGAAGAACTGGAAACCTCAAAAGAAGAACTGCAGTCGCTCAACGAAGAAACGATCACGGTCAATTCTGAACTCAATGCCAAGATCGAGCAGTTGACCAGCATCCAGAACGACATGAAGAACCTGCTCGACAGCATCGGTACGGGCACCCTGTTCCTGGACCACCAGTTGGTCATCCGGCGCTACACGCCAGCGGCGGTCAAGGTCTATCGACTGATAGGCAGTGACGTCGGGCGCCCTTTAAGCGACATCACCTCTAATCTGGACGGCGCCGACCTCGCCGCCGAGTTGCAGACCGTGCTCGATACGCTGGTCCCCGTAGAGCGCGAAGTACGCACAACGGACGGCGCCTGGTATCTGGCGCGCATCCAGCCCTACCGCACGTTCGATAACGTGATCGAGGGCGTGGTGTTGACCTTCACCGCCGTGACCGAGTTCAAGCTCGCCAGCGAGGCCGCCCAGCGCGCCATCAGCGAACTCGCGGCAGCGCAGACAGCAGCGACACAACTGGCCAGAGAACTGGCCGAAGGAATCGTCAACACCGTGGCCGAGCCTCTGATCGTGCTCGATAACAAACTGGAGGTGGTCTCGGCCAGCCGTTCCTTTTACCAGCACTTCAAGGTCACGCCGGATGAGACGGTGGGGCGCAAGATCTACAAGCTGGGTAACGGGCAGTGGGACATTGCCGCCTTGCGCGAGTTGCTGGAAAACATTCTCCCGCGCAATCAGGTGATGGAGGCTTACGTCGTCGAGCATGACTTTGTCGGCCTGGGCCAGCGGCGCATGGTGCTCAATGCCAGGCGCATCGTCACCGCGATGGGCAAGACCGAGCTGATCCTGCTGGCGATGGTGGCCATTGAGCCCCTGCAAAAGCCGTGAACCCGACCAAAAAAAACATAGCGCAAGATCCACTGCTGCGGGTCGCAGCCGAGGCGAAGTTGGCAAAAACGCCACAGGCCGAGGGGCCAGCGGCCACGGATCTGATGCACGAGCTGCAGGTGCATCAGATCGAATTGGAAATACAGAACGAGGCCTTGCGCGAGGCGCAGCAGGCACTGGAGGAATCGCGTGACCGCTATGTCGATCTGTACGAGTTCGCCCCGCTGGGCTATCTGACGCTGAACCTGAACGGCCTGATCCTGGATCTCAACCTCAAAGCCGTGACGCTGCTGGGCGTGCAGCGCAAGAAACTGCTGAAGCGCCGCTTTACCAACCTCGTCATCCCCGAAGACCAGGGTGGCTGGGCCAAGATTCTTCTGCTCTTGACGAAGGGCGACGGCATAGGCAGTGTCGAATTGGGCCTGCAACGCGGCGATGGCAGCGTGTTTCAGGCGCTGCTGGAAGGTGAGAAGAGACCCGTCGGCAATGGCACCGCGCAGATTCGCATTGCCCTGAGTGACATCAGCGAGAAAAAGAGAGCCGAGACCGCCCTGCGCGAGAGCGAGGAACGCTACCGTACGGCGTTCCAGACCAGCCCCGACGCCATTAATATCAACCG
>CAIKMZ010000163.1 GCA_903828665.1 uncultured beta proteobacterium | reverse complement strand
AGCCCGCCCATGCCTTGGGGATGTTTGTTGCCCGGTTGTCAAGAATGCCCAATGATGCGCAAACCATGCAGTTGGTTGCCGGTCTGGAGTTGTCGGTCAACACCATGCAGGACATGCTGGATCGGTTCTTTGACATATCCAGGCTGGACGAGGAAGGCGCAGAGCTGAGCACCGTGGCTTTTCCGATCGAGGGGATATTCGACCAGTTGCGTCTGAGCTTCTCCAATGTTGCAAATGACAAGGGCCTGCGCGTGCGGCTGCGCCCTTCGTCGGCATGGGTTCGCAGCGAGCCGAATCTGCTGCACCGGATCCTGCTCAATCTGGTTGGCAACGCCATCCGCTACACGCAGCGAGGCACGGTCCTGGTCGCCGCACGGCCGACGCGTGATGGCACGCAACTGCGCATCGAGGTGCGGGACAGCGGCATCGGAATCGATGCGCAGCATCATGACGATATCTTTCAGGAATTTTTTCAGGTTGACAATCCCGGGCGTGATCGCGCCAAGGGCTTTGGCGTCGGATTGAATATCGTTGATCGAGCTTGCCGGGTGTTGAATCATCCCCTGTCGATTCGCTCCGCCCTGGGTTGCGGAACCTGCTTCTCGTTGCTGGTGCCCATCGCACCACCCGAGGATTCCCAGGCCCAACTCGTCCCAGCCGAAGTGACCATGACGGGCGAACTCGATGGACTCCATATTCTGCTGATTGAAGACGATATCCTGGTGACCCAGGGGCTGTCGGCCCTGCTAACGGCTTGGGGATGCAAATTGGCCATTGCCAGCCATGCACGAATGGCCTACGAAATGTCTGCGCAGGGTAAGCGGTTCGACGTCATCGTCAGCGACTTTCGCCTAGGCGACGGGGACAATGGCATCGATGCGATCCGCAGGCTGCGGGCCATGGCATCGCATCCAATAGCGGCCTGCCTGATGACCGGGGATACCGACGCGCAGATCAAGCAGCAGGCGCAGGCCGCTGGGATCAGCCTGTTGCTCAAGCCGGTGCGTCCGGCCAAACTGCGCAGCCTGTTGCGGCGTTTGATGGCTGACAGTCAGTCGGATCGTGTTGATTTGACGTAGCCATAGCGGCCGGCAGCCAGGATCGCCTCCAGGCGGGTTTTGGCACCAAAGGTTCGGATGATGGCGCTGATATGCGCCTTGGTCGTCTCTTCGGACAGGTGCAGTCGTTCACTGATGGCGCGGGTTGTAAGGCCGTCGAGCAGCAGGTAAAGAACCTGTTCCTGACGCGGTGTCAGGCGGCACAACGCCGATGTCTTGTCGGCATTGGACGCATCGCTCAGGAGGGTGCCGGTCAGCATTTTTGGCGGCACGATCTCGCCCTCGAGAACCCGGCGAAGCGTTTGCAGTAATTCGTGGCTTGGACCCGCCTTGGCGATGATCGCGGCGGCGCCCTTGTTCATGGCCTGCCGCATCAGCAACTGACTGGCCATGCCGGAGAGAATGACGATCGGTAGTTCGGGATACTTTTTGCCGAAGAAGTCGAGCGCATCGAGCCCGCTGATGTCGGGCATTTCGTAATCGAGCAGCACCAGGTCGATGTCGGGATGGGCATGCGCCAACTCGTAGGCCACGCTGCAGTGTCCTGCTTGCAGAACCTCAACCTGTTCGTCCAGTTCCCGGAGAATGTGGGACAGCCCTTTTCTCACCACTTCGTGATCGTCCACGACAAGGATCTTCATGCGTGCGGCCCTGCTTGCTTCGTTGAGTCTTCGGCCGGTCTGGGCATGGGAGCGCGATGTCAGCCTGTTTGCCCGGTCTACTTTGAATGCAACGAACGCCGCTACGGGGGTGGGGACAATCCTGCGCCGATGGTGGGACGGGAGTTGCCGTTCCCGGCCTCAGGCGCGCAGTGCCAGGTCCAAGCACTGCCCCATCTTGGCAAAGTATTTCGTGGCCAGGTCCGACGGGACGATGTAGCGGATGCGGTTGTCGGTCGCGTGCCCGGTCAGATTGAGCATCCCTTTTTTTCGCAGGCTCTTGAGTCGCCGGTGAACGGTCGCTGGAGACACGTCGTTTGACATCTGCATGGCTTCCAAGACGGTAACCTTGGTGCCCTCATGCCATTGGCTTGCCAGTTGGTTGAGCAGACGCTCCTCCAGGGGGTCAAGTTGCGGAAACGAGGGCAGACCCCGGATCGCCTGCACAAGGCTCAGAAATTTCGCATAGTGGCTTGCTTGATCTTGCATATGACTCATGACCGGATCATACGCAATTTGCTGACAAAGGGTAATCCCCTATGAAGGTTTGTTGCTGATTGCTGGCGAAAACAGGCTCAGCACCAGCTTTGAAGCATATAGGACGATCAGGGTGCCAACCAGATCGCCCACGGCCATGATGGTGGTGCTCTGAACGAAGTCTGTTGCCGGATTGCGCCAGGCGAACCACAGTTGGTGCAGCACCGGGCTCATCAGGGCAAACACGGCTGACGTCTTGAGCAGCGTTGCCGGCGTCAGGTTGTTCAGGTTCACATCAAGCTTGAACCGGTCGATGCACACCAGTCGCGCCAACCACGGTGCGAATCCGGATATGAAGCCCGCGCCGATGATCGTAACCATATCGCTTTCGATCTGATTGAAATAGCAAACGGCCATGGACGCGAGGCCGATGCCGATGGCGCCCCATTCGAAAAAGAGCAGGATCAATATGAGCCGCAGCCCGCTTGGCAAGAACACCCAGCTGACTTCCTGCGTGTATTCGAAGGAAGAAAACAGATAGGTGTTGAGCTGAAAGGTCAGGAGATAGGCCAGCGCACAGGCCGTGATGATGAGGAAGTTCTTTGGAGAGGTCATGATCTATTGCCGACCCGGTACCGGCGGCGTTGACGCGAACCGGTCGCGCCTTTCGTCGAGGTCTTGAGTCGCTCATTCGATTGGGAACGATGATTGCATTGTTCCGCTTCCCTGCCTATTCCCCGGCCGGGCCATATTCGCTGACGACAAACTGACGACGGCTAAGCGAGACGCCGATTTCGTGCGCCGCATCAGGGCGCTATTGAAGCAAGCTGGCGTGCACTGCGTCGTGCAGTGTTGGCTATCATCGACCATCCGCGTTTGAAAGCATTGCCCATGTCCATGGTCCAGTTGGCGTTGCGCCGCCCCTACACCTTCATCGTGATGGCGATGCTGATCGTGCTGGCGACGCCGTTTGCGCTGCTCTCGATGGCGACGGACATCTTTCCCGAAATCAACATCCCGGTCGTCAGCATCATCTGGAACTATGGCGGCCTGTCGGCACAGGAAATGGGGCAGCGCATCGCGGGGCAAAGCGAACGCGGCCTCACCACCACGGTCAGCGACATCGAGCACATCGAGTCGCAGTCGCTCGCCGGCGTCTCGGTCATCAAGGTCTTCTTCCAGCCCACTGCCAACATCCAGACCGCGATTGCCCAGGTCGTGGCCGCGATGCAGACGCAGGTGCGCCAGCTGCCGCCCGGCATCACGCCGCCGCTGGTGATCAAGTATTCGGCCTCCAGCATTCCGGTGGTGCAGCTGGCGCTCTCCAGTCCGACGCTGCCGGAGCAGGCGGTGTTCGACGCCGCCGTCAATGTGCTGCGGCCACAGCTCATCACGATCCCGGGGGCGGCCGTGCCCTTTCCGTTCGGCGGCAAGAACCGGCTGATCTCGGTCGATCTCGACACCGCCGCGCTGCAGGCGCGCGGTCTGGCTCCGGTTGACGTGGTCAACGGCATCAACCTGCAAAACCTGATCCTGCCGTCTGGCACGGCCAAGTTCGGCGGCACGGAGTACGCCGTGCAGATGAACGGCTCGCCCGACGCCTTTGCCGGTCTGGCCGATCTGCCGGTGCGCACGGCCGGCAGCAGCACCACGTACTTGCGCGATGTGGCGCAGGTGCGCGACGGCTTTTCGCCGCAGACCAATATCGTGCGCCAGGACGGCGCGCGCGGCGTGCTGCTCTCGGTGCTGAAGAACGGCGGCGCCTCCACGCTCGACATCGTCGCCAATCTGCGCGCGCTGCTGCCGCGCGTGGCGCAGGTGCTGCCAGCTGACGTCAAGGTGACGCCGCTGTTCGACCAGTCGGTGTTCGTCAAGGCCGCGGTCAAGGGCGTGGTGATCGAAGCGCTGATCGCCGCTGCGCTGACCGCAGCCATGGTGCTGCTCTTCCTGGGCAACTGGCGAAGCACGCTGATCATCGCGCTGACCATCCCGCTCTCGATCCTGGCTTCGATCCTGGTGTTGCGCATGCTGGGCGAGACGCTCAATCTGATGACTCTCGGCGGCCTAGCGTTATCGGTCGGCATTCTGGTGGATCAGGCGATTGTGACGATCGAGAACATCGAGCGTCACTTGCACATGGGCAAGCCGATTATGGAGGCGATCGAGGTCGGCGCCGGCGAGATCGGCGTGGCCGCTTTCGTCTCGACGCTGTGCATCTGCATAGTGTTCGTGCCGATGTTCTTCCTCTCGGGCGTGGCGCGCTTCCTGTTCGTGCCGCTGGCCGAGGCCGTGGTGCTGGCGATGATCGCCTCCTACATCCTGTCGCGCACGCTCGTCCCCACACTGGTGTTGCTGCTGATGGGCGGCACGCAGGGCGCGGCCACCCCGCAGCGCATCACGCCGTTGCAGCGCCTGTACCGCGCCTTCGACCAGCGCTTCGAGCGCGTGCGCCGCGCCTATACGCTGGCCCTGTCGGCCCTGTTGTCGCACCGGCGCGGTTTTGCCATCCAGTTCATGGGCTTTTGCCTGCTGTCGTGCGTGCTGTTTCCGCTGCTCGGGCGCGACTTCTTCCCGAGCGTCGATGCGGGTCAGATTCGCCTGCACCTGCGCGCGCCGACCGGCACGCGCATCGAGGAGACAGCGCGCCTGGCCGATGCGGTGGAGGCGGCCATTCGCGACATCATCCCGCGCGACCAGCTCGAGACCGTGCTCGACAACCTGGGCGTGCCCAACAGCGGCATCAACCTCTCGTACAGCAATGCCGGCACCATTGGCACGCTCGACGGCGAGATCCTGATGTCGCTGCGCGAGGGCCACGCGCCGACCGAGGGTTTCGTCTCGCGCCTGCGCGCCGAACTGCCCAAGCGCTTTCCGGGCATCGAGTTCTTCTTCCAGCCGGCCGACATCGTGACGCAGATCCTGAACTTCGGTCTGCCCGCGGCCATCGACGTGCAGTTCACCGGCGCCGACCAGGCCGGCAACGCGCTGCTGGCCTCCGCCCTGACCGACGCGATCCGGCAGATCCCGGGCGCGGTTGACGCCCATGTGCACCAGCGCCTCAACGCCCCCGCACTCAATCTGCAGATGGACCGCTCGCGCTTGCAGCAGCTCGGTCTGTCGGCGTCCAATGTCGGGCAGAACGTGCTGATCTCGCTGTCGGGCAGCTCGCAGACGGCGCCGGCCTTCTGGCTCAATCCGCAAAACGGCGTGGTCTACAACGTCGCCGTGCAGACGCCGCAGTACCAGGTCGATTCGCTCGATGCGCTGCTCAACATGCCGGTCGGCAGCGGCCTTGCCGCGGCCAGCACGAGCGGCAGCACGCAATTGCTCGGCAATCTGGTCGAGGTCACGCCGAGCCGCATGGTGGCCGTGGCCTCGCGCTACAACATCCTGCCGGCGGTTGACGTTTTCGTGAGCGTGCAGGGCACCGATCTGGCCAGCGTGGCCACGCGCGTGCAAGCACTGGTGGATCAGGTCCGGCCCAAGCTGCCGCGCGGCAGCGAGGTCGTGCTGCGCGGCCAGGTCGAGACCATGCAGGCGTCCTTCGTCGGCCTGGGCTTCGGCCTCGTGATGGCCATCGTGCTGGTGTACCTGCTGATCGTCGTCAACTTCCAGTCGTGGACCGACGCGCTGGTCATCATCGCGGCCTTGCCCGCGGCGCTGGCGGGCATCGCCTGGACGTTGTTCATCACCGGCACGACGCTGAGCGTGCCGGCGCTCACCGGCGCCATCATGACGATGGGCGTGGCCACCGCCAACAGCATTTTGCTGATCTCGTTCGCGCGCCAGCGCCTGGAGGCTGGCGTGCCGCCGCTGGCCGCCGCGCTCGAAGCCGGCGCCACGCGCATCCGTCCCGTGCTGATGACGGCGCTGGCCATGATCATCGGCATGATCCCGATGGCGCTCGGCCTGGGCGAGGGCGCAGAACAGAACGCCCCGCTTGGCCGCGCCGTGATCGGCGGCCTGCTGTTCGCCACCATTTCGACGCTGTTCTTCGTGCCGGCGGTGTTCGCCAGCGCGCACAAGAAACCTGGAGACTCGACACATGACTGAACAACGCCATTCGGCCCTGGGCCTGCACCCGATTGAAGTGGAGCAGGGGCAGGAACCGGTCGAGCTGCTCAAGCGGGCGCAGATCGTGCGCCGCACCCAGGTCGCCGGCCTGCTCGTGCTGCTTGTGCTTGCGCTCGGCGCTGCTCGCACCTTGTACAGCCGCCACGCCAATGCCGATGTGCTGGCGGCGGTCAGCGCCGAGCAGTCGCGCCAGTACGTGAAGACGACCATGGCGCGGCGCAATGCGGCGGCGCAGAACCTTGCGCTGCCCGGCACTTTGCAGGGCTTCGTGCAGGCGCCGATTTCGGCGCGCGCCAGTGGTTACCTCAAGCGCTGGAACAAGGACATCGGCACGCGCGTCGCCAAGGGCGAACTGCTGGCCGAGATCGAGACGCCCGAGATCGACCAGCAACTGGGCCAGGCTGTTGCCGCGCGCGATCAGGCGGCGGCCAATCTGGCGCTGACGCGCAGCACGGTCGAGCGCTGGGAGGGCTTGCGCAAGAAGGACGTCGTGTCGCAGCAGGATCTCGACGAGCGGCGCAGCGCCGTGACGCAGGCGCAGGCCAATCTGGCGGCGGCCGACGCCAATGTCGCGCGGTTGCGCCAGCTCGAGGATTTCAAGCGCGTCGTGGCGCCGTTTGCCGGCGTGATCACGCGGCGCAACGTGGACGTCGGCGACCTGATCGACAGCACGCGTCCGCTCTTCATGCTGTCGCAGACCGATCCGCTGCGCGTCTATGTCAGCGTGCCGCAGGCCTATGCCCATCTGGTCAAGGTCGGGCAAGCGGTCGTCGTGACGCAGGGCGAGCTGCGCGGCCAGCGTTTCGCGGGCCAGGTGGCGCGCACGGCCGGTGCCATCGACACCGCCACGCGCACGTTGCAGGTCGAGGTGGCCCTGCCCAATCGCAACGACACGCTGCTGCCCGGCGCCTATGTCCAGGTGACGCTGCCCTTGCAGGCCAGCCAGTCGCTGCTGGCGCCGACCAACACGTTGCTGTTTCGCGCTGGTGGCACCATGGTTGCGGTACTCGATGCGCAGGCTCGCGTGACGCTGCGCCGCGTCAGCGTCGGGCGCAACTACGGCACCGAGTTTGAGGTGATCGACGGCATCAGCGACCGCGAGCGCCTAGTGCTCAATCCGCCCGATTGGCTCGCCGACGGCCAGACCGTTGTGCCCGTGGCGGACAAGGATAAGCCATGATGCTGCGGCGTCGCTGGCTCGCCCTCTGTGTCGGCGCCCTGAGCGGCTGCGCGGCGGCGCCGCCGTACGAAAAGCCGGCGCTGGATCTGCCCGTCGCCTGGAAGCTCGAAGCCCTCTGGCGCGAAGCTCAGCCCGATGACGCGACTGCCAAAGGCCCGTGGTGGCAGCGCTTTGGCGATGCCGAGCTCGATGCGCTGGAACAGCGTGCTCTGGCCAACAGCCCGACGCTGGCCATCGCGCAGGCGCGGCTCGGGCAGGCGCGCGCGGCGCTGGCCGCGACCTCGGCCAGTGCGCTGCCGCAGATCGGCTTGAGCGAGCGTGTGGCGCGGCAGAAGATCTCGGCGGACCGGCCGCTGACCAACTACAGCGCCCCGAATTTCTCGACCGTGCAGAACGAGCTCAGCGTGGCGATGACGGTGAACTACGAGTTCGATCTCGCGGGCCGCGTGGCGCAATCGGTGGCGCAGGCGCAGGCGGCGCTCGGGGCTTCGGCGGCCGATCTGGAAAACACGCGGCTGCTGCTGACGGCCGATCTGGCCGGCAACTATTTCAACCTGCGTGCCATCGACAGCGAGCTTGACGTGCTGGCACGCGCCACGGCGCTGCAGCAGCGCGCGCTGGAACTGGTCGATGCGCGCCATGAACTCGGCGCCGCTACCGGCCTCGACCTGGCGCAGCAGCAGGCCTTGCTCGAGACGACGCGCGTGCAACTTGAACTGCTGCGGCGTCAACGCGCGCAGTACGAGCACGCGCTGGCGACGCTCATCGGCGTGCCGGCCACGCAGTTCGCGCTGGCGAGCGACCTGCGCATGCGCAAGGTGCCGCCGGTGCCGCTGGGCCTGCCCTCGGACCTGCTGCAACGTCGCCCTGACATTGCCTCGGCCGAGCGCGCCATGGCCGCTGCCAATGCGCAGATCGGCATTGCCAACGCGGCCTTCTATCCGAGCATCACGCTGGGCTCGGGCCTGGGCGTCGACAGCCGCGAACTGGCGACCCTGTTTGATGCGCCCAGCCTGCTGTGGTCGATCGGCGTGTCGGCAGCGCAGACCGTATTCGATGGCGGGCGCGCGCGCGCCGGCGTCGACTTGGCGCGTGCCGGCTATGCGGCCACCGCGGCGAACTACCGGCGCGTCGTGCTCGGCGCGATGCAGGAAGTCGAGGACGGCATCAGCGGTCTGGCGGCGCTGGAACGGGCCGCGCTGCAGGCCGGCAGCGCGCTGGCCACGGCGCGGCGCGTGCTCGACATGACAACGGCGCGCTACGAGGGCGGCGCCTCGGCTTACTTCGATGTGATTGCGGCACAGCAGGCGTTGCTGGCGAGTGAACGACAGGCGACGCAGCTGCAGGGCCAGCGCCTGGTGACCACGGTTTTCCTGATCAAGGCGCTGGGCGGCTCAGTTCCCAAGTAGCTTCTGCATTTGACGCTTCGCCAGCCGAGTGACGAAGAAGCGGCTGACGATGTCGGCCTGGGACAGCAGGCGCTCGCCCTCCTGCGCGCAGGCATCCTGCCGTGCAAGGAACTCGGCCGCTGGCAGCGCTTTTTGCGACAGCAGTGCGGCATCGCGCAGCGCCTGCGAGCGCGCCTCGTCGCGGTCACCCTGCAGATACGCATGTCCGATAAAGGCCGCGCCTTCGTTGAGCGTGCTCAGCAACGGAGCCTGCAGTTCCGCTTTTCCGGCCTTCACCTGCTGCGCCAATGCATCGGCCTTGACCTCCAGCGCGGCAATGCATTCGATGGTGTGCAGCTCGCGCGCGCTTGGCGCCGGCGCATCCGCCGTGCCGGCCACGACGCCGGGCGCCACGCTGCACAGCGCCAGCAGCGCGCCGATACCCAGCAGCCTGAAGCGGCGTTGCTTGGGTGCGAGACCGTGCATGCTGCTCAGCCTGTGTCGGGTCGATGCCGATGGGCTGCCTACGCTAGCCGCGCGCGCTGGCGCGCGATCTGGGTGCGCACCTGGTTCGGCGCCGTGCCGCCCAGGATGTCGCGGGCGTTGAGGGATCCGCGCAGCGAGAGCACGTCGTACACGTCCTTCCCGATGCTCGCGTTGAACTGCTGCAGCACGGCCAGCGGCAGTTCGGACAGGTCGACCTGGTGCGATATGGCAGCCTTGACGGCGTGCGCCACGGTCTCGTGCGCGTCGCGAAACGGCAGGCCTTTCTTCACGAGGTAGTCGGCCAGATCGGTGGCGGTCGCGTAGCCGCGTGCGGCGGCCTGTTCCATGGCCTGCGCGTTTACGCTGATGCCGCCTTCCTTTTCACCCGTGGTCGCGTTGAGCTGGCCGCCGACCATCTCGCTGAAGATGCGCAGCGTATCCTTGAGCGTGTCCACGGTGTCGAACAGCGGCTCTTTGTCTTCCTGGTTATCCTTGTTGTAGGCTAGCGGCTGGCCCTTCATCAGGGTCAGTAGGCCCATCAGGTGGCCGACCACCCGCCCGGTCTTGCCGCGTGCCAGTTCGGGCACATCGGGGTTCTTCTTCTGCGGCATGATCGAACTGCCGGTGGTGAAGCGGTCGGAGATCCTGATGAAGCCGAAGTTCTGGCTCATCCACAGCACCAGTTCTTCCGACAGGCGGCTCACGTGGACCATGCACAGGGCGGCGGCGGCGCTGAATTCGATCGCGAAGTCGCGGTCGCTGACGGCGTCCAGGCTGTTCTGGCAGACCTGCGGCCGGCCCTGCTCATCGATCATGCCCAGCGTCTTGGCGACGCGTTCGCGGTCCAGCGGGTAGCCGGTGCCGGCCAGGGCGGCCGCGCCCAATGGCAGGCGATTGGTGCGCCGGCGCACCTCGAGCATGCGCTCGGCGTCGCGGCTGAACATCTCGACGTAGGCCAGCATGTGGTGGCCAAAGCTGATCGGCTGCGCCACCTGCAGGTGCGTGAAGCCGGGCAGGATGACCTCGACGTTCTTCTCGGCCACGTCGAGCAGGGCCTTTTGCAGGTCGCCCAGCAGCGCGACGATCAGGTCGATCTCGTCGCGCAGCCACAGGCGCACGTCGGTCGCCACCTGGTCGTTGCGGCTGCGCCCGGTATGCAGGCGCTTGCCGGCGTCGCCCACCAGTTGCGTCAGGCGCGCCTCGATGTTGAGGTGCACGTCCTCCAGATCGAGCTTCCACTGGAACGCGCCGGCCTCGATCTCGCTGCGAATCGCACGCATGCCGTCCTGGATGGCGGCGTGGTCGGAGTCGGACAGGATGCCCTGCGCCGCCAGCATCTCGGCGTGCGCCAGCGAGCCGGCGATGTCGGCCTGCCACAGGCGCTTGTCGAAATCAACGCTGGAGGTGTAGCGTTTGACCAGGTCGCTCATCGGCTCCGAGAACAGGGCGGACCAGGCTTGCGATTTCTTGTCAAATTGATTGTGCGGCATGACAGTGGGCGTCGGCTTGCGACGGCCGTGCAGGGTGAAAGGTGTTGCAACAGGGAATCATCAATAATCGGGCTGGCGGCTCGAAGGCCGTGGCCACCGGTCAGCTCAGCTATTAATGAAAGACACGCAAATTTTATCGACGTTCCAGGAACTCGCGCCCGAGACGGCCGCCGCGGCGCCGGCGCGGGTGCTGGTTTTCGACGCCTGCCATGTCGGGGTCGTTCTGCGCGCGGTCCTGTTTGTCGAGGTGGTGATGGGCGTGGCCGCCCTGTTTGGCGCGACTTTGCTGGCGGATTGGCTGGGCCGCTGGTCGCTGTTGACGGGCGGCGCAATGCCGGCCACGCTGGTCTGGCTCATTGTGGCCTGCATCCTGAAGAAGTTGCTGGCACGCCTGGGCAGCGCGGCACAGCAGCTTGCGGGCGTGCTGCTGGGGGCGGTGGCGGGCCTGTACGGCTGCGGCGTCCTGTTTTTCGTCGGTCTGCTGGACCCGGCGCCCTGGCTTGCCTGCGCCTGCAGCGGCGCGCTGCTGTCGGCCCTGCTGGTGGCGGCGCTGGTGCTGCGCGCGCGCGGCCAGATGCCGGCCGCCGCGACCGCCCGCCTGAGTGAGCTGCAGGCCCGCATCCGCCCGCATTTCCTGTTCAATACGCTCAACACCGCGATTGCCCTGGTGCGCGCCGAGCCGGCCAAGGCCGAGGCCTTGCTCGAGGACTTGAGCGACCTGTTCCGCCATGCCCTGATCGAGCGTGGTGAGTCGGTCACGCTGGCCGATGAAATCGCCCTGGCCCAGCGCTACCTGGCGATCGAGCAGCTGCGTTTTGGGCAACGGATCCAGGTCGAGTGGGCGCTCGATCCCGATGCGGCGGCCGCCCGCCTGCCGCCCCTGCTGTTGCAGCCCCTGGTGGAGAACGCCGTGCGCCACGGTGTGGAGCCGAGCGCGGCGGGCGCGCAGATCAGGATCTCTACGGAGCGCCGCGGCGCCAGTGTGGTTATCAAGGTGACGAACACCGTGCCGGCAGGGCAGGGCGCACCGGGTCACGGCGAAGCGCTGGCCAATGTGCGCGACCGCCTCAAACTGCTGCACGATCTGCAGGGCCAGTTCCGCAGCGGCCTGCGCGAAGGCGTATTTCAGGTGCGTATCGAGGTGCCGCTGTGACGCAGCTGAAAGTTCTGCTGGTGGACGACGAGCCGCTGGCGCGCGCGCGACTGCGCACACTGCTCGCCGACTGCAGCGCGCCGGCTGCCAGCGTCGAGGCCGAGGCGGCGGATGCCGTGCAGGCCATGCAGTGGTTGCAGCGGCAGACGTTTGACGTGGCCTTGATCGACATCCACATGCCCGGCGCCGACGGACTGACCCTGACCCGCACGCTGCGTGCGCTGCCGGCGCCGCCCGCCGTGGTGTTTGTCACGGCGCATGCGGAGCATGCCTTGCAGGCGTTCGAACTGGAGGCGGTCGATTACCTGACCAAGCCGGTGCGCCTGGAGCGCTTGCAGTCGGCGCTGCAAAAGGTGCAGAAGGTCTTGCAGGCGCAGCGCGCGACCTTGCCCGAGCCGGTGCAGGAAGTGCTGATCGTGCAGGAGCGCGGCCGCACCGAGCGCGTGCCGCTGGTCGAGGTGCTCTACCTCAAGGCTGAACTCAAGTACATCACGCTGCGCACGCAGGCCCGCAGCTACATCCTGGAGGGGTCACTCAGCGAACTGGAGGCCCGGTACCCGCAGCACTTCGTGCGCATCCACCGCAATGCGCTGGTGGCCCGGCGCGCCGTGCGCGCGCTCGAACGCCAGGACGACGCGCAGGAAGGCGAGGGCTGGGCCGTGCGGCTCAATGGCCTAGATGAACTGCTGCTGGTGTCGCGCCGGCAATTGGCGGCGGTGCGCGAACTCATCGCCAGCTAGCCGGTATTCCGGAGCCCGGCCGCGATGCCGTTGATCGAAATGTGGATGCCGCGCTGCAGCCGTTCATCGACCTGGCCGGTCCGGTAGCGGCGGATCAGTTCGACCTGCAGGTGGTGCAGCGGATCGATGTAGGGAAAGCGGTGGCGGATCGAGCGCTGCAGGGCCACGTTGTTGGCCAGGCGCTGCGCGTCGCCGGTGATCTGGCCCAGCGCTTTGGCCGTGCGATGCCATTCCAGTTCGATGGCGCTGAAGATCTTTTTGCGCAGGCGCACGTCGCTCACCAGTTCGGCGTAGCGCGAGGCCAGCGCCAGATCGCTTTTGGCCATCACCATGTCGATGTTGGAGAGCAGCGTGCGGAAGAACGGCCATTGCCGGTACATCTGCTGCAGCAAGGCCAGCGGGTCCTTGTGCGTCGTGGCGGCGTTCTGCAGGAACTGTTCCACGGCCGAGCCAAAGCCATACCAGCCCGGCAATGTCAGCCGGCACTGGCCCCAGCTGAAGCCCCACGGGATGGCGCGCAGGTCTTCGATTCGCTGGTTTGACTTGCGTGAAGCGGGCCGTGAGCCGATGTTGAGCTGCGCGATTTCGCGGATTGGCGTCGAGTCGAAAAAATATTCGGTGAAGCCGGGCGTCTCGTAGACCAGTTTGCGATACGCAGCCATGCTCAACTGCGACAGTTCGGCCGCGACCTGCAGAAAGGATGGGCGGGCTGACTTGGTCGGTTGCAGCAGCGTGGCCTCGAGCGTGGCGGCGACCAGGGTCTCCAGGTTGCGCCGGCCGATCTCGGGGTTCGCATACTTGGAGCCGATCACCTCGCCCTGCTCGGTCAGCCGGATCTGCCCGCGCACGGTTCCCGGTGGCTGCGCCAAGATCGCCTGGTAGCTCGGTCCGCCGCCGCGGCCCACCGTGCCGCCGCGACCATGGAACATGCGCAGCCTGATTTCCCTATCGGTCGTCGATTCGTCAGAGTTGATTTCATCGAACAGCGCCACCAGCGCGATCTCGGCGCGGTACAGCTCCCAGTTGCTGGTGAAGATGCCGCCGTCCTTGTTGCTGTCGGAATAGCCAAGCATGATGTCCTGCTCGGCGCCGCTGCGCTGCACCAGCGCCTTGACACCGGGGAGGGCGTAGAACTCGCGCATGATGGGTGCGGCGTTGCGCAGGTCTTCGATGGTTTCGAACAGCGGCACGACGATCAGGTCGCAGATGGCTGCCGGGTCGTCGAGGGTGCCGTGCAGCAGACCGACCTCCTTTTGCAGCAGGAGGACTTCGAGCAGGTCGCTGACAGTCTCGGTGTGGCTGATGATGTAGTGGCGTATCGCTTCGGCCCCGAAGCGCTCGCGCATGCTCTTGGCGGTCTCGAAGATTTCGATTTCACTGCGTGTCCGGTCCGAATACACGGCGCCGAGCACGCGCAGCGGCCGCGCCTCGTTGAGCAGTTTGACGAGCAGGCTGCGTTTGGCCACCTCGTCGAGCCCGGCGTAGTCGGCCTCCAGTCGCGCCATGGCCAGCAGTTCGGCCAGCACCGCCTCGTGCTGGTCCGAGCTCTGGCGCAGGTCGACCGTGGCCAGATGGAAGCCGAAAACCTCCACGGCGCGGATCAGCGGATGCAGTCGCTGCGCCGCCAGCGCCGTGCCGTGCTCGCCTTGCAGCGAGGCTTCGATGGTGTGCAGGTCGGCCAGGAAAGCCTCGGCATCGGGATAGGCGTCCTGCGGTGGCACGGCGTGACGCGCCGCTTCGCCGCCGGTCAGCTCAAGCAGGGCGGCGGCGAGCCGGGCATAAACGCCGATCAGGGCGCGCCGGTAGGGCTCGTCCTTGCGGTGCTCATTACGGTCGGGTGACTTGTCGGCCAGCGCCTGCATGGCGGGCAGGCAGCCCACCAGCATGCCCGAGATTGAGAGTTCGCCGCCCAGGTAGTGCACCTCGGTCAGGTAGTGGCGCAGCGCCACGTCTGACTGGCGGCGCAGGGCTTGCACCAGGGTTTGCGCGTTGACGTTGGGGTTGCCGTCGCGGTCGCCACCGATCCACTGGCCCATGCGCAGAAAACTATGCACGTGCTGCTGGCCGAGCTCGCGCTCCAGCCCGGCATAGATTTTGGGGATTTCCTGCAGGAATGTGGTTTCGTAATAGCTCAGCGCGTTCTCGACCTCGTCGGCCACCGTGAGTTTGCTGTAGCGCAGCAGCCGGGTTTGCCAAAGCTGGATGATCCGGGCGCGCATCTGCTGCTCGTTGCCGGCAAGCTCGCGCGCGCCCAGCGCGTCCTTGCTGATGCGGGCGGCGCCGGCGCGCATGCGGATGTCGTCGCGCTCGCCCAGCAACTGGGCAATCGCGCGCTCAGCGTCCAGGATGCTTTTACGCTGCACTTCGGTCGGGTGCGCGGTGAGCACGGGCGAGACGAAACTCGTGGCCAGCGTGTCGATGATGGTGCGCTCCGCGATGCCGGCGCGGCGCAGTCGCTCCAGCGTCATGTCGATGCTGCCTTCCTGGCTCTTGCCGGCGCGTTCATGAAAGGCGCGGCGGCGGATGTGGTGACGGTCTTCGGCCAGATTGACCAGATGGCTGAAATAGGTGAAGGCGCGGATCACGCTGACGGTCTGGTCGCTGCTCAGCGCCTTGAGCAACTTCTTGAGTGTTCTGTCGGCGGCGGTGTCGGCGTCGCGCCGGAAGGCCACCGACAGCGTGCGGATCTGCTCGATCAGCTCGAAGGCGGCCACACCCTCCTGCTCGCGGATGACATCGCCCAAGATCCGGCCCAGCAGCCGGATGTCTTCGACCAGCGGCCGTTCATTGTTCTGCGCACGCTTGGGCGGCTCGGATCTCATGGGCTTGGTCATGGTTTTTCGGGCGGGTCAGGTGGAAGGTCGATGCCTGTGCCATGCTAGCATCCCGTGTTCCATTCCGATTACCAACGCGTTACCAACCGAAGCCACCGCATATGAGCAATTTGACGATCGCAACACGAGAAAGCCGCCTGGCCATGTGGCAGGCGCAACATGTCAAGGCCCTGCTGGAGCAACTCGGGCATCAGGTCAGCCTGCTGGGCATGACCACGCTGGGCGACCAGATTCTGGACCGCACGCTGAGCAAGGTCGGCGGCAAGGGCTTGTTCGTGAAAGAACTGGAAGTAGCGCTCGACGAAGGCCGCGCCGATCTGGCCGTGCATTCGCTCAAGGACGTTCCGATGGAGCTGCCCGAAGGCTTCTGCCTGGCCTGCGTGATGGAGCGCGAAGACCCGCGCGACGCTTTTGTCTCCAGCCGCTATGCCAATCTGGCGGCGCTGCCGCAGGGCGCCGTGGTCGGCACGTCAAGCCTGCGCCGCGTGGCGCTGTTGCGAGCCGTGCGTCCGGATTTGAAGATCGAGCCGCTGCGCGGCAATCTCGACACTCGCCTGCGCAAACTCGACGAAGGCCAGTACGACGCCATCGTGCTGGCGGCAGCCGGGCTCAAGCGGCTGGGCCTGAGCGAGCGTATTCGCGCCGTCTTCGAGCCCTCCCAGATGCTGCCGTCGGCCGGTCAGGGTGCCCTGGGCATCGAGGTGCGCAGTGCGCGCGGCGACGTGATCGCCGCGCTGGCACCACTGGCGCACCAACGCACCTGGCTGGCGGTAGCGGCCGAGCGCGCGGTAAGCCGCGCCATGGGCGGCAGTTGCTCGATGCCTTTGGCCGCATTCGCCACGCTCGAGGGTGATGCGCTGACCATCGATGCCGCCTGGGGCGACCCCGATGGCGTGCTGGAACTGGTTTGCGTGCGCGCCACGGCCGCGGTCACCGATCTGGCCAGCGCGACCGCGCTCGGTACGCGCGTGGCTGCCGATCTGCGCGCTGGCGTAACGGCCAAAGGCGGTTCGGTTCCGGTTCACGGCGAGTCCCAAGGCACGGCCGGATGACGCGTGTCATCGTCACCCGACCTGAGCGTGAAGCGCAGCGGTGGGTGCGCGATCTGGCGGCACTGGGGTTTGATGCGCAAGCCCTGCCCCTGATTGAAATTGCGTCGAGTGCCGAGCCGGCCGAACTCACCCGTGCTTGGCAGCAACTGGACGGCTACCTGGCGCTGATGTTCGTCAGCGGCAACGCGGCGACGTATTTCTTCGCTGCGGCGGGCGCACAATCGGCTGCCTTCGCGGCACTGTCCAGCGGAAGAACCAGGGCCTGGGCGACCGGCCCCGGCACGACGCGCGCCTTGCTGCGCGCCGGCGTTGCGCCCGAGCGGCTCGATGCGCCGGCGGCCGACGCCGGCCAGTTTGATTCAGAAGCCCTGTGGCGGCAGGTGGCGTCGCAGGTTCATGCCGGTGCGCGCGTGCTGATCGTGCGCGGTGCCGATGCGACGCAGGGTGCGCCCAGCGCCCAGGGCTCCGGGCGCGATTGGTTCGCCAACCAGGTCGCGGCTGCCGGTGGGCAGGCCGATTTTGTGGCGGCCTATCAGCGCCGTGCGCCGCAGCTGGGCGTGACCGAGCGCGAGCTGGCGCAGCGCGCGGCCCGTGACGGCTCGGTGTGGTTGTTCAGCAGCGCTCAGGCAGTGGCCAACCTGAATGCATCCCTGCCCGGACAGGATTGGGCGCTCGCGCGTGCGCTCGCAACCCATCCGCGCATTGCCGACGCCGTGCGCGCAGCCGGCTTTGGTGTTGTTTTGGAGTCGCGCCCGACACTGCCCGACGTGGTTGCCGCCATCAGACAACAGCCTGGAACTTTAGAATAGGGTGATGAACTCCCCCGCCCATGCCGAACTGCCCGAACCAGCGGGCGAGACTGCGTCTGCAGCCGATGCGGCGACCCCGGCGGCGCCGATTGAGCCGGTGCCGGCCAGCGCGCTGAGCGCACCGCGCTGGCTGCTGACGAGTCTGGCACTGGCGTCCTTGCTGGCGCTGCTGGCCAGCGGCCTGCTGTGGCAGAAGCTCTCGTCGATTCAGGAACAACTGGCGCGCCAGAGCGCCGATGCGGGCGCGCAGTCGGTGGAGGCGCGTGCCGTTGCCAAGCAGGCGCAGGAACTGGCGCGCGAGGCGGCGGCCCGCGTGGCAGTTTTCGATGCGCGCCTGAGCGAGGTGGCGCTGCAGCGCACGCAGCTTGAGGAACTGATGCAAAGCCTGTCGCGTTCGCGCGATGAGAACATGGTGGTCGATATCGAATCGGCGGTCCGCCTCGCGCAGCAGCAGGCCCAGCTCACCGGCAGTGTCGAGCCGCTGCTGGCCGCGCTCAAGAGCGCGGATCAGCGCGTTGTGCGCGCCGCCCAGCCGCGGCTCACGCCCCTGCAGCGTGCCATTGCGCGCGACATCGACCGGATCAAGTCGGCCGCTGTCAGCGATACGCCGGGTTTGCTGGTCAAGCTCGATGAACTGGTGCGCATGGCCGATGAACTGGTGCTGGCCAATGCCGTGATGCCGGCCAGCGGCACGGGCTCGGCGCAGCGCGCCCTGCCGGAGGCCAAGCCGATCTGGTGGCAGCGCGCCTTGCAGGTGCTGCGCGACGAAACCCACATCCTGCTGCGCGTGAGCCGTGTCGAGCAGCCCGAGGCGGCGCTGCTCTCGCCCGAGCAGTCATTCTTCCTGCGCGAGAACTTCAAGCTCAAGCTGCTCAATGCCCGGCTTGGCCTGCTGGCGCGCCAGTTGGAGTCGGCGCGCGCCGATCTGGTCGCGGCCAGCCTGTCGCTGAACAAGTATTTTGATCCGACCTCGCGCAAGACGCAGACCGCCGCGGCCCTGCTGCAGCAGGTTCAAGCCCAGATGAAGACGCTGCAATTGCCGCGCGTCGATGACACCCTGGCGGCGCTGACCACGGCCGCCGCCGGCCGATAGACATGCGCGCCGCCTTGTGGTTTCTGGCACTGTTCGGCATGGCTGTCGCCATCGCGCTGTTTGCCGGCAATAACCAGGGCACGATCACGCTGTTCTGGCCGCCGTACCGGGTCGATCTCTCGCTCAATCTGGTCCTGCTGCTGCTGGCGCTGCTTTTCTTCACGCTGCATGTGGCGCTGCGCGCGCTCTCGGCCCTGTTTGCCATACCGGGGCAGGCGCAACGCTGGCGCATCCAGCACCATGAGCGTGCCTTGCATACCGCCTTGCTCGATGCCATGGCGCATCTGGTGGCGGGACGTTTCATCCGCGCCAAGAAGGCGGCCGAGGCGGTGCTGGCGCGCGAAAGCGCCATGACCCACAGCGGTGAAACGCTGGCTTATTCGGCGCGCCTGCGGGCCCTGTCGCATTTGCTGGCGGCCGAGAGCGCCCAGGTCCTGCAGGACAGGGGCGCCCGCGAGGCGCATCTGGCGCAGGCGCTGGAACAGGCATCCCGGCACGACGCGCAGGAGACGCGCGAGGGCGTGCAGTTGCGCGCTGCGCGCTGGGCACTGGAAGACCGTGATGCGCCGGCGGCGCTGCAGTGGCTCGATGAACTGCCGCAGGGCGCGGCGCGGCGCACGCTGGCCTTGCGTCTGCGCCTGAAGGCCGCGCGCATGGCGCGCAAGACCGGTCTGGCACTGGAGACGGCGCGTCTGCTGGCCAAGCACCGCGCTTTTTCGCAGATTGCCGCCGTCGGCATCGTGCGCGGCCTGGCGCTCGAGTATGTGGCGACGGCCTACGACCCGGACCAGTTGCAGACCGTCTGGCGTCAACTCGATGCGACGGAACGCGCGACGCCGGAAGTGGCGATTGCCGCATGCCGGCGCCTGCTGGAACTCGGCGGCGATGTTGTGCCGGCCCTCGAGTGGCTGCTGCCGGTCTGGGAGCGCATGGTGTCGCAGGCAGGCACCTTGACCGATGCCCAGCGGGTCGAACTGACGCAGGCGCTGGAGTCCTGTTTTGCCCAGGCTGCCGGCGCCCCGGACGCACAGTGGTTGACCCGCATCGAGCAGGCCCAGATGTCCAATCCGGCCGACGCCGTGCTGCAGTATCTGGCCGGCATCACCTGCATGCGGCTGCAACTGTGGGGCAAGGCGCAGCAACTGCTCAAGCAAGCGCTGCCGCGTTTGCAGGATGCCGCTCTGGAGCGCAAGGCCTGGGCCGCGCTGGCCGCACTGGCCGAACAGCGCGGCGATATAGCGGCAGCAACCCTGGCTTGGAAGAACGCCGCAACGGTCTGAGGCAGCACGACTGTTGCGCGCTGGTCAAACGATTTGCGCAGTCACTGCATGGGCTGGCGAATGATGGTCTTCCACTTTGACGGGTCGGCCTTGCGGATGTCGCTGAGGTAGATTTCGTGGTGCTTGCCGCTCAGCCGCCCGCGCTCGGTAATGAACTGGTGAACTTTCTCGATCGCCGGACCTTCTTCCGAGAAAGGGCCGATGTGCAGGATCTGCGCACAACGGCCTTCGATCAAAGACGCCAGGCGAAGCTTGCCAATGGTTCGCGGGTTCTTCTTGATCTTCACGTCGGCAATCGCCTGCGCCACAAGCTCCGGCGTGACAAAGTCGGGTTGCATGATCATTGCGGTCCATTTCCAGTTCGACTTGTCGGTGGCGGAGAACTTCGACATGTCATCAGCCCACCACAGGCCTTCCAGAGGCATGACGCCGTAATCGACGGCCAAGCTGCCCTTCTTGACCATGAACTTCAGGGCATAGGACACCATGAACAGGACCTCGACGGCGTCGGCATAGGCGGGCGCCGTATTGGGGTCGCCTTCGCCGTCTACCATCAGGTAATTCATGGCTGGCACGTCGATCTGAACCACCGCTTTGGCCGAAGCCTGATACAAGCTTTTCAGGTCCTTCTTGAGGTCAATCTTCTTCATGGTCTTTCCGGATGAGTTGGTGCGGGCATGAGGCGGAACCGACTGGGCGGTGAGCCGTATTCTTGCCGGCCACATGCACTGTCTCCACCCCCCAAACGAGGGGTTCACTGCGCCGGTACCCGGTTTTGAAGGTGTTGAAATTCCGCTCTGTTTCCTGCGCGGTCTCGGCGCGAACGCGTGCGCCAAGTCCTGTCATTGCAAGGAGGTCAATTGCGGCGGCCTTGGGTGCAGACGTGCCATGGCGAGTACGTCCACATACAGACCGTCGCGCAGTGCGTAGGTGCGCCGAACACCCTCCGCTTCAAAGCCGAACTTTTGGTACAACGCTATTGCCCGGTGGTTGTCGGTATACACCGTCAGTTCGATCTGCAACAGATGTCCCCAGTTGTCAGCGTAGTCGGTGAGCGCGATCATCAAGGCAGTCCCGATGCCCTGACCTTGCGCCTGCCGGGCGACCGAAATGCCGAGTCCCGCAACGTGTCGGCGGCGAGTCTGCTGACCTGCGCCATGCAGTCCGGCGCTGGCAACCACTTGCTCGTTCGACACCGCAACCAGCACCAAGTCCGAATTGCCGGGCGCATCGTTGCCTTCGATCATCTTTCGCCAGCGCTCTTCACTTGGGTAGGGGGTCTGGAGCGGGCTGGGATAGACCGCGTCGTCACCCATGATGCGAACGATATCGTTGGTGTCCGCCGGCCTGCATCGTCGTATGCTGAAAGTCATCGAAAGCTCCTTGCAAAAAACCGGGTCTTGTGGACCCATAAACAAAAAAGCCCGCTGGGGTCAGCGGGCTTGATGGAACATGTGATGTCAGTTGCGATGTCCCAAGGTCCGCGCTCTGGTGCTGTTCAGGCCGGTGACCACCGGCATTTGCAGCATCACGCCCACGATCATCTCCGCCAAGGTCTTGGCATGGGTGACGAGGGAACGGAGGCGGTGCCACATGGCTGTAGTATTTGAAGCCGGAGGCTCTTTGTCAAACACGATGTTGCAAAGGCGCCGAAGCCGCACGCTGCGATTTGTTCCGGCCATGATTTTGGGAGACAAGGATCAAGCCTGCTTCGGCAATGAAAAAGGGCACCGAAGTGCCCTGATTCAATGCGTCCGCACCGGGACGCCGGTCTGCCCGGTTTATTGATTCGCCTCGAAAGGCAGCGTCATATTGCCCAGGTCGCGTTTGGTTTCCACCAGCACCAGCGGACCGGTATCGATCTGAACAGGTGCCGGGCGCTCGCGCGGCACGCGGATCGGTTTCGGTTCGGCGGCGATCGCTGCCTGCACAGCCGCAATCTTCTCGGCGTCCGAGTTCACCCATACCAAACCCGAACCCTGTGCCACTTCGGCCAACTCGGTCAGCGGCAGGACAAACGGCTGCAATGCGGGCAATGCCCTTGCCAGTTCGGCAACCGGCACCGTCTTTGGCGCGGGCGCGGGCATCGGTGTCGGTGTCGGTGTCGGTGTCGGTGTCGGTGTCGGTGTCGGTGTCGGTGTCGGTGTCGGCGCGGTTTGCGGCACGGATGCGGCGACTGCGATGTCGCTCGGCGCGGCCGCGGCTGCGGGCTCGGCCTGGCTTGCCGGTGCTGCTGCCGGTGTTGTCTCGGCCGGCTGCGCGAAGTAGGACTTGCGCGGCTCTTCCGAGCCTTGTTCCGCTACCGGTTGCTCCGGCACGTCGAACCGCTCCTGGCGCTCGCCGGCTTCGGTGCGCTCGGCACGTTCGCCGCGCGGTGCACGGTCACGATCGCGGCCACGCGGGCGGCGCTCGCGCGGTTGCGAACCATCGGCCCGTGGCGCTCCTGATTCGCTGCCACCTTGCTCGCGCTCGGCTTCTGCTGTCGGCTCAATTGCAGCTGCCGCGATGCCGTCAAGCGGCAGACTGGCCTGCGCCTCGGTTGCCTCGGGGCGTGCGCCCTCATCCAGACGCCGGTTGCGATCAGGGCGGCGTTCGCCGCGACCTTCGCCACGTGCTTCGCCGCGTTCCGACGGGGCCGTGCGTTCACCTTGCTCGGTGCGTTCGCCGCGTCCGCGTTCACCGCGGTTGCTGCGCTCTGCGCGCGGTGGACGATCGCCACGCTGTTCGTTGCGCGGTCCGTCCTGGCCTGCCATGTCGGGCGTCGGGCGTGTGCCATTGGCGCCGACTTCGGGTGCCATCGGCCTGCCTTCGGCATCCAGTCGTTCGCGCGGACCCTGGCCGGCGCGCTCGCCACGGCCACGGCCACCGCGTCCGCCTCGACCTTCGCCACGGCCGCCACGGCCTTCAGGGCGGGCTTCGCCACGCGGCTCGCCGCGACGCGAACCGTCACGGTTCGGGCGGCCTTCACGCTTGTCTTCCTTGCCGGCTTCGTCGTGCGGCTTGTGCACGGGCGGGGGTGGCGGAGCGGGCGCAAAAAGTTGCTTCAACCAGCCGAAGAAGCCCTTCTCTGCCGGTGCGGGTGCGGCGTGCGCTGGCCTGGCATGGGCGTGCGGTGCGGCTGCCACGGGCGGCTTGACTACTTCGGATTTCGGCACGGCCACTGGCGCCGGCGCATCGGGCAGGACGCCCTTGATGATGGGCGTCTGCTTGTTGGTGGGTTCTTGCGAACGGCGTGTGACGGCCACAGCGTCTTCGGCCTCCTCGGCCATCTTGTAGCTGGCCTCCACATTGTCCAGGCGCGGGTCGTCGTGCTTGAGACGCTCCAGCTTGTAGTTCGGCGTTTCCAGCGTCTTGTTCGGAACCATCAGCACGTTGATGCGCTGCTTGATCTCGATCTTGGCGATCTCGGCGCGCTTTTCGTTGAGCAGGAAGGAAGCGACCTCGACCGGAACCTGGCACAGCACCGATGCCGTGTTGTCCTTGAGCGATTCTTCCTGGATGATGCGCAGGATTTGCAGCGCGCTCGATTCGGTGTCGCGGATATGGCCGGAGCCGCCGCAACGCGGGCACGGGATGGACGCGCCTTCGGAGAGGGCCGGGCGCAGGCGCTGGCGGCTCATTTCCATCAGGCCGAACTTGCTGATGGTGCCGAACTGCACGCGGGCGCGGTCTTGGCGCAGCGCGTCGCGCAGGCGGTTCTCGACATCGCGCCGATTGCGGCTCTCTTCCATGTCGATAAAGTCGATCACGATCAGGCCACCCAGATCGCGCAAGCGCATCTGGCGCGCCACTTCGTCGGCGGCTTCGAGGTTGGTGCGGGTCGCGGTCTCTTCGATGTCGCCGCCCTTGATGGCGCGCGCCGAGTTGACGTCGACCGAAACCAGGGCTTCGGTGTGATCGATCACGATGGCGCCGCCGCTGGGCAGTTGCACGGTGCGGGCATAGGCCGATTCGATCTGGTGCTCGATCTGGAAGCGGCTGAACAGCGGCGCGTCGTCGCGGTAGCGTTTGACGCGCGCGGCATGCTCGGGCATGACGTGGGCCATGAACTGCTGGGCCTGCTCATAGACGTCGTCGGTGTCGATCAGGATGTCGCCGATGTCGTTGTTGAAGTAATCGCGGATGGCGCGGATCACGAGGCTCGATTCCTGGTAGATCAGGAACGCGCCCTTGGCGCCCTTGGCGGCGCCGTCGATGGCGGTCCAGAGCTTGAGCAGGTAGTTCAGGTCCCACTGCAGTTCCGGCGCCGCGCGGCCGATGCCGGCGGTGCGGGCAATGATGCTCATGCCGTTGGGGTATTCGAGCTGGTCGAGCGCTTCCTTGAGCTCGGCTCGGTCTTCGCCTTCGATCCGGCGCGAGACACCGCCACCGCGCGGGTTGTTGGGCATCAGCACGACGTAGCGGCCGGCCAGCGAGACGAAGGTGGTCAGGGCTGCGCCCTTGTTGCCGCGCTCTTCCTTTTCAACCTGGACCAGCAGTTCCTGGCCTTCGCGGATCGCGTCCTGGATGCGGGCCTGGCTGACGGATACGCCCTGCTGGAAGTACTGCTTGGATATTTCCTTGAACGGCAGGAAGCCGTGGCGGTCTTCGCCATAGTCGACAAAACAGGCTTCCAGCGAAGGCTCGACGCGCGTGACGACGGCCTTGTAGATGTTGCCCTTGCGCTGTTCGCGCCCTTCAATTTCGATTTCGTAGTCGAGGAGTTTTTGTCCGTCGACGATGGCCAGGCGGCGTTCTTCAGCCTGCGTGGCGTTGATCAGCATCCGTTTCATGGGTAGCGTTCCTTCAATTCAAATAACAAACCAGCTCATAACGAGCTATTGATACCGGAACTGACGCTTTGAAGTGAGGAGGAATTGCCGGAGAACCAGAACTCAAACAATGAGTCTTGGTGTAGGCGCGTGGAGGGGAGCGAGGAGGTTTGGCTGTGGAAAGGCTATTTTGTAAACAGCGGATTGCGCCCTTGTCACGGGCGCCGATGGCCGATCAATGCCAAGGAACGGGACGAAAACGTCCCGCAGGCAACTGACAATCAGACTCATCAACACAAACATCTTGCTTCATTCCGTTCACAGACAGCGCGTCTGCGAACTTGGGGTATTCCATTTCAGTGTTTCAATGCGTCGCCTTGACCGTCTGTTTTGCAGGCCACCGCAAGCAACTGGCTTGTGGTTTGCATGTGTTGGCAAACGGCGATATCGACTTAACTAGTGGGGCTGGTGATGGCGGGTGAACTAAACTCCACCTAAACCACGATTTAACTGTCAGTCAAATCAACCACTTACAGCGCATCGCTAGTGAAACACATTATAGGGGTCAATCAAGATCCGCACCTGCCGCAGGTAAAAACAGTGCGCGTGGACGAAGAGGATGCGGGTCAACGACTGGATAATTTTCTGCTGCGCCAACTCAAGGGCGTGCCCAAGACCCATGTCTACCGCATCATCCGCAGTGGTGAAGTCCGGATCAACAAGGGCCGTGCCGCGGCAGATACCCGGGTAGTCGCAGGCGATCTGGTGCGCCTGCCGCCGGTTCGGGTTTCCGAGCGTGTGGCTGAAAAGACCCAGGCCATGGCGGACCAGGTGGCGCGCGGTGCGCCGGCGCGCGAGTTTGCCGTTTTGCTGGAGGACGAGCACCTGCTGGCCATCGACAAGCCGGCCGGCGTGGCGGTGCATGGCGGCTCCGGCGTGAGCTTTGGCGTGATCGAGCAGCTGCGCATGGCGCGCCCGCAAGCCCGGTTTCTGGAGCTGGTGCACCGGCTGGATCGGGACACCAGCGGCATCCTGTTGATTGCCAAGAAGAGAAGCGCCCTCAAACACTTGCAGGATCAGTTTCGGGAACGCGAAACCGGCAAGACCTATCTGGCGCTGGTGGCCGGGCGCTGGCCTGCGAACAAGAAAGTGCTGGACAAGCCGCTGCACAAATATCTGCTGGCGGACGGCGAGCGGCGCGTCAAGGTGGTTTCGAAGGACGATCCCGATGGCATGCCATCAGTCACGCTGGTCAAGGTGGCGCAGCGGCTTGCCTGCACGCTGACATCGGCCAAGGACAGTCTGCTGGAATTGACGCTGCTCGAAGTCACCCTGAAGACCGGCCGCACGCACCAGATCCGCGTTCATCTGGCCAGTGAAGGGCATCCCATCCTGGGTGACGACAAGTATGGTGAATTCGAACTGAACAAGGCCTTGCAGCGGCCCGCGGCGCTGCCGGCCTTGAAACGGATGTTCCTGCACGCCTGGCGCCTGCAGTTCAACCATCCGGCGAGTGGCGAACGTGTCGAACTGCTGACCCAACTCCCCCCTGAACTGGAAACCTTTGTTACCCATGCTGCAAGCTCCGTCTCCTGATATGCCCCGCGCCCGCCAATTTGACCTGATTGCCTTCGACTGGGATGGCACGCTTTTCGATTCCACGGCGCTCATCACGCGCTGCATCCAGGAGGCGGTGCGCGATGTCGGCGGCGCCGTTCCGAGCGACCGCGATGCCGCCTATGTCATCGGCATGGGCTTGATGCAGGCGCTGGCCCACGCCGCGCCCGATGTGCCGGTCGAGCGCTACCCCGAACTCGGTGCGCGCTACCGTCACCATTACATCACCCACAAGCACGACATCAGCCTGTTTGACGGCGTCTTGCCGATGCTGACGGATCTGAAGTCGCGCCAGCACTGGCTGACGGTGGCCACCGGCAAGAACCGCCAGGGCCTTGACGACGTGTTGCAGGCGGTGGAACTGGTCGGGATGTTCGACGCTTCGCGGACCGCCGATGAAACGGCCGGCAAGCCGCATCCGCGCATGCTGCACGAACTGATGCGCGAGTTTGGCGTGGCGCCCGAGCGCACGCTGATGATTGGCGACACGACGCACGACCTGCAAATGGCGCTCAACGCCGGCTGCCACAGCGTCGGAGTCAGCTACGGCGCCCATGAACCGGACGCCTTCCATGTCCTGAACCCGCGATTTGTCGCCCACACCGTGCGCGAGCTGCACGACTGGTTGCTGTCAAACGCCTGAACAAACAGCCTCCACCATGACCGAGACCGTCTTTCTGTGCAACTCGGCTGATCTGCTCGACAGCGCGCAAGCCGTTTCCTTCGACGTGCGCCATGGCCTGCGCAACTGCCGTGCCTTTGCGATTCGTTTCGAAGGCCGGGTTCATGCCTACCTCAATCGGTGCGCCCATGTGCCGATGGAAATGGATTTCGTGCCGAATCGCTTCTTTGACAGTTCCGGGCAATACCTGATCTGCGCCACGCACGGCGCCATGTACCAGCCACAAACGGGCGCCTGCCGCGGTGGTCCGTGCCGCGGCGGATTGGTCAAAATCGAGGTGTCGGAACGCGATGGCCTCGTCCACTGGCATACTGGGCCCAACCTGAACCTTCCCGAGTCCTGAAATGAACGAACCCGAAATGCAGACCGCCCCGGTCAACAACCCAGAACCTGATTCGACCAGGCGTACGGACGCTGCGTTTGGCGGCCAGGGCGGCAGCGCCAGCGGCAAAGAGGAACGTCAGGACGGTCGGGGCTGGGAGCGTGCGACCCTGGAACGGCTGGCTTTTGCCTCGCTCAACGAGCAGCGGCTGACGCGGCGTTGGCGCACGTTCTTTCGATTCACCTGGTTGATCATCTTCATTCTGGTCGTCTGGGGCGTGATGGACCACAACGGTCCGGCCAAGGATGGCGCGGCGCCGCATACGGCCGTGGTGGAGGTCAAGGGCGAAATTGCCTCCGGGGCCGAGGCCAATTCGGATGACATCGTGGCGGCCTTGCGTGCTGCGTTCGAGGACGAGGGCGCGCGGGCGGTGGTGTTGCTGATCAACTCGCCGGGCGGCAGTCCGGTGCAGGCTGGCATCATCAACGACGAGATCCTGCGGCTCAAGCTCAAGCACAAGAAGCCGGTTTACGCCGTCGTAGAAGAGTCCTGCGCTTCGGCCGCTTACTACATCGCGGTTGCGGCGGACAAGATCTTTGTCGACAAAGCCAGCATCGTGGGCAGCATCGGCGTCTTGATGGACGGATTCGGCTTCACCGGGTTGATGGACAAGCTCGGTATCGAGCGCCGCCTCATGACGGCGGGCGAGAACAAGGGTTTTCTCGATCCCTTCAGTCCGCAGACCGAGAAGCAGCGGGCTTTTGCCCAGACCATGCTCGACCAGATTCACCACCAGTTCATCGATGTGGTCAAGGCCGGCCGTGGCAAGCGGTTGAGGGAAACACCGGAGACCTTCAGCGGCCTGTTCTGGAGCGGCCAGCAGGCCATTGAACTAGGGCTGGCGGACCAGTTGGGCAGCCTCGACTTCGTGGCGCGCGAGGTTGTCAAGGCCGAGGAGATCATCGACTACACGCGACGTGAAAACGTCGCCGAGCGCTTGGCCAAGCGCTTTGGCGCTGCGATTGGCGAAGGCTCAGTGCGGGCGCTGCGCTCGTCGGCCGCGCTGCGCTGAACCGGTTTAGCGCCCCAAGGCAAAGACCGCCGGCGTCGAGTTGTCCAGCGGCGACGTCTTGTGCCGCCAGTTCTTCACGGTGTCGCTGCAGCACACGCCGCGCTCCAGGGTCAGGCCGCTGGAAACCGCAAGCCGGGTATTGTGTTGCAGGGTCTGCAGCAGGGCCTGCAGCATGGCGGCGTTGCGGTAGGGCGTCTCGATGAACAACTGGGTCTGTCCGGTTTTCAGGGCCAACGATTCGAGTTCACGGATGCGCTGGACCCGTTCTGAGGCGTCCTGCGGCAGGTAACCGACGAACGCGAAATTCTGGCCGTTCAGGCCGCTGGCCGCCAGTGCCAGCAGTATCGATACCGGACCGGTCAACGGCATCACCAACAGTCCCAGTTCGTGGGCGGCGCGCACGACCGATGAACCGGGGTCGGCGACGGCGGGCATGCCGGCTTCGCTCACCAGACCGATGTCATTACCGGCCAGCGCCGGCGCCAGCAGGGGACGCGCGTCGAAGTTGCCCTGATGATCGCCCTTCTTGTGCACCTCGCGCGGCAGTTCCTGAATGTGCAACGCCTGCAATGCACTTTGCAGCGGGACCACTTGGCCAACGCGCTGCAAGTAGGCGCGCGTCGATTTGGCGTTTTCGCAGACCCAGTGCTGCAATCGCGCGGCCACGGCCAAGGTGCCCAGCGGCATGCTGCCCTGCAGGTCGGGCTGCGGCGTACAGCCGAAATCCAGCGGTGCCGGAACCAGGTACAGACGGCCTTTCGGGGCCCGCGCCAGGCTGGAACAGTTTGCTTCTATATTCATAGCACCTTGACCCCTGCCGCCTGGATCATGCGACAGGTGCGGATCAGGGGCAGGCCGATCAGGGCGGTCGGGTCATCGTTGTCGATCGACTCGAGCAGGGCAATGCCCAGGCCTTCGCTCTTGGCGCTGCCGGCGCAGTCGTAAGGGGTTTCTGCCAGCAGGTAGTGTTCGATCTCGGTGTCCGTGAGTTCGCGAAACCGCACCTTTACCGGGGCCAGATCCATTTGCGCAAAACCCGTTTCAAGGCAGACCACAGCCACAGCGGTTTGAAAGATGACGGTCTTGCCGCGCATTTGCTGCAACTGGGCCGTAGCGCGGGCGTGGTTGCCGGGTTTGCCCAGCGTCTGGCCGTCGAGGTCTGCCACCTGGTCCGAACCGATAACCACGCAGGCCGGAAATTGAGCCGCTACGGCACGGGCTTTTTCCATCGCAAGGCGGCAGGCCAGCTGCCGTGGTGTTTCGGAGGGCTGCGGTGTTTCGTCGACGTCGGGGGCGACTACTTCAAATGGAATGCGCAGGCGTCCCAGCAACTCGCGACGGTAAGGCGATGTCGAGCCGAGAATGAGTTTTCGGTAATTTGGTGCGGGCATGCCCTCATTCTCTTACACTGCAGGCATGAAACAAGAGTCTCCCCCGAAGCACCTGGATGTCCGGGCATTTGCGCACGCTGCCGGCCTTCTCGCCGGACAGGACAGGCTGTCGAAATACGAACGGCTGGTGCAGGAAACTGGCGGATTGGGTGCTGAAAACGTGCTCGAATGGTCGGCCCGGGGGGAGCTTCGAATCGATGATTCAGGCGCGGAACAGGTCTGGCTGCATTTGACGCTCGACACCAGTCTGCCTTTGACCTGTCAGCGCTGCATGGGACCGGTCGATATTGCGGTGCGGGTCCGCCAGTCCTACCGGTTTTGTGAAAGCGAAGAGTCGGCTGCGGCCCAGGATGCCGAGGCGGAGGAAGATGTGCTGGTCCTGAGCCCGGACTTCAGTCTGGTCGATTTGATCGAGGATGAGGTTCTGATGGCCTTGCCTCTGGTGCCACGCCACGAGACCTGCCCCGTGGCGCTCAAGTTGACCGTGGCGGACCCGGATTTTGATGCTGCGCTGGCTGAAAAGACTCAGCCCTTTGCTGCCCTGGCGAAGCTCAAAACCGGTCGTTGAAACCAAGTCGGCAACTTGTTCTATAATCAAAGGCTTCGCGCGGGCTGTCGTTGCCGCGTTTTCCACCAACCCGGGGTGTTGCGAGAAGCGCAGCGCCCATGTTTAGGAGCGGATCATGGCCGTCCAACAAAACAAGAAGTCCCCTTCAAAGCGCGGTATGCACCGCTCGCACAATGCCTTGGTTGTTCCGGGTATCGCGGTCGAGCCCACCACGGGTGAAACCCATCTGCGTCACCACATCAGCCCAACCGGCTTTTACCGTGGCCGCAAAGTGCTCAAGACCAAGTCAGAAGCCTGATCGTCTTTAATCGGCCAAGGCCCGAAGCTACCATGTTTGTAGCATCGGGCCTTGTCTTTTATGCGACCGGTAACCGTTGCTGTCCGCTTGGCGGCACTGATGTCCCATGATAACCATCGCTGTTGACTGCATGGGCGGCGATCACGGCCCTGACGTGACCCTGCCCGCCTGTCGTAATTTTCTCGACAAGCACGCTGATGCGCAGCTGTTGCTGGTCGGGCTTGCTGACCGTGTGAGCGCCTTCTCCCATGTGCGAGCCAAAGTGTTGGTCGCCACCGAGGTGGTGGGGATGGATGACCCGCTTGAGGTGGCGCTGCGGCGCAAGAAGGACTCGTCCATGCGGGTGGCGATACAGCAAGTCAAGGACGGCGCCGCGCAAGCCGCCGTATCGGCAGGCAATACTGCGGCCTTGATGGCGATCTCACGTTATCTGCTCAAGACGCTTGATGGCATCGACCGCCCTGCCATTGCCGGACAAATTCCGAATGCCAAAGGGGGCGGTACCACGGTGCTCGACATGGGTGCCAATGTCGATTGCTCGGCCGAGCATTTGCTGCAATTCGCGATGATGGGTTCGGCCCTTGTGTCGGTATTGAGCGGAAACGACAACCCCACGGTTGGCCTGCTCAATATTGGAGAAGAAGCCATCAAGGGAAACGAAGTGATCAAGAAGGCGGGCGAACTGCTGCGGGCAGCGTCGGCGGCGGGGGACTTCAATTTCTATGGCAATGTCGAGGGAAACGATATCTTCAAAGGCACGGCCGATATCGTGGTTTGCGATGGCTTCGTCGGCAATGTTGCCCTGAAGGCCAGCGAAGGGTTGGCGACCATGATCGTGAACTTTCTCAAAACCGAGTTTTCTCGCAATATCTTCACAAAAACCTCTGCCCTTTTTGCTTATCCAGTCATTGCTGCGCTCAAGAAGCGCATGGATCATCGCCGTTACAACGGTGGCGCCTTGCTCGGCTTGAGGGGTTTGGTGTTCAAGAGTCATGGCTCGGCCGATGAACTCGCGTTTGAGTATGCCTTGGCCCGCGCCTACGATGCCGCACGCAACAATTTGCTGGACCGCGTCAAAGTCCGCATTTCGCATGCTGCCCCTCTTTTGACTAATATGGCGACTCCCCTGCAAGGCGACGCGACCGCATTACCCTGAACAATGAGCCCTTATTCACGCATCACTGGCACCGGCAGCTTTCTTCCTGAGCGTCGTCTGACCAATGCCGATCTGGCTGCCGAACTGGCCGCAAGCGGGGTTGTGACCTCTGATGACTGGATTGTCGAGCGCACCGGTATCCGGGCGCGCCACTTCGCTGCGCCCAGTGTTTGCAGCAGCGATCTGGGCTTCGAGGCTGCCCGCAAGGCTTTGCAGGCTGCCAATCTGCAGGCCCAGGACATTGACCTGATCATCGTCGCGACCTCCACCCCGGACATGGTTTTCCCATCGACCGCCTGCATCGTGCAGAACAGATTGGGTGCCCACGGCAGTGCAGCGTTTGACGTACAGGCGGTGTGCAGCGGTTTCATTTACGCATTGACCGTCGCCGATGCCATGATCAAGACCGGCGCCGCAAGCAAAGCGCTGGTGATTGGCGCCGAGGTCTTTTCACGCCTTCTCGACTTCAAGGATCGCACCACTTGCGTGCTGTTTGGCGACGGCGCTGGCGCGGTCGTGCTGGAGGCGTCGGATACGCCGGGCATCCTGGCCAGCGATCTGCACGCCGACGGCAAGCATGTTGGCATCCTGTGTGTACCAGGCCATGTATCCGGTGGCAAGGTGCTGGGCGACCCTGTGTTGAAAATGGATGGCAAGGCCGTGTTCAAACTGGCGGTTGGCGTGCTGGATGAAGCCGCTCGCGCGACGCTGGCGAAGGCCGGCAAAGTGGCGGCTGACATTGACTGGCTGGTGCCGCATCAGGCGAATATCCGCATCATGCACAGCGCCGCCAAGAAGCTCAAACTGCCGATGGACAAGGTGGTTGTCACGGTGGACCAGCATGGCAACACCTCGGCCGCTTCCATCCCGCTGGCCCTCGACGGGGCCGTGCGCAGCGGCAAGATCAAGCCCGGTCAATTGTTGATGCTTGAAGGTGTTGGCGGCGGTTTCACCTGGGGTGCGGTGCTGCTGCACCTGTAGGTCCAAGCGTGCATGACGCAGCAGCCGCAACGAATTCGAAAACTCACAGTAAGCTCATGAAACCATTTGCCTTTGTGTTCCCGGGTCAAGGATCCCAGTCGGTCGGCATGCTGGACCCCTGGGGCGATCATCCGGTGGTGCGGGAAACCCTGCAGGAAGCGTCCGATGCGCTGGGGCAGAATGTTGCCATGCTCATCAGTCAAGGTCCCAAAGAGGCCTTGGCGCTGACCACGAATACCCAGCCGGTCATGCTGGTGGCCGCGGTGGCATGCTACCGCGCATGGTTGGCCGAAAAAGGTGCCGTGCCAACTGCCGTGGCCGGTCATTCACTGGGCGAGTATTCGGCCCTTGTGGCCGCCGGTGTACTGACGCTGACGCAAGCGGCGCCGCTGGTGCGCTTCCGGGCGCAGGCAATGCAAGAGGCGGTGCCAGTGGGGGTGGGTGCGATGGCTGCCATCCTGGGCATGGACGCGGCCAGGGTCATCGACGGCTGCGCCAAGGTGACGGCCGGATTCGGCACGGACGGCGTGGAAGTGGTGGAGGCGGTCAATTTCAATGACCCCTTGCAAACAGTGATTGCCGGCAGCAAGGCCGCCGTCGAGAAGGCCTGTGAGTTGTTGAAGGCCAATGGCGCCAAGCGTGCGTTGCCGCTTCCGGTGTCAGCTCCTTTTCATTCGAGTCTGATGCGGCCCGCTGCGGAGAAGCTTCGTCAGCAACTGGAAACTGTCGAGTTCTTGCCGCCGCAGATCGTTGTTGTCAATAATATTGACGTCGCCGTCGAGGTCGATGCGGATCGCATTCGGGATGCCCTGTACCGCCAGGCCTTTGGGCCGGTTCGTTGGGTCGAGTGTGTGCGGGCGCTCAAGGCACGTGGCCTGACTTCGGTGGTTGAATGTGGCCCCGGCAAGGTGCTGGCTGGCTTGGTCAAGCGCATCGATCCGGAATTGAGCGGCATGGCGATGTTTGACCCGGCGAGCCTGGCTGACGCAAAAGTATTTCTGCAATAAGTGAGTTTGCCCATGCATGATGAGAAATTGGAAGGCCAGGTTGCCCTGGTGACCGGCGCGTCGCGCGGTATTGGCGCTGCCATTGCCTTGACCTTGGCCCAGCTGGGTGTGAAGGTTGTCGGCACAGCCACCAGCGACGAAGGGGCCGCAAAGATCGGCTTGGCGCTGGCGGCTTTTCCCGGCTGCAGTGGCAGGAACCTCAATGTCAATGACGCCCAGGCGGTGGAGGCTCTGATCAGCGATATTGTCAAGGAGCACGGCGGGCTTCAGGTGTTGGTGAACAATGCCGGCATCACCCGCGATAACCTTGCCATGCGGATGAAGGACGAAGAGTGGGATGCGGTGCTGGACACCAATCTGAAGGCCGTTTTTCGGATGAGCCGCGCGGTCATGCGCACCATGATGAAACAGCGCTACGGCCGCATCGTCAGCATCACATCGGTCGTCGGCGCCTCGGGCAATCCGGGACAAGCCAACTACGCGGCCGCCAAGGCGGGGGTCGCGGGCATGACCCGGGCGCTGGCGCGTGAGTTGGGTTCGCGTAACATTACGGTCAATTGCGTGGCACCCGGTTTTATCGAAACCGACATGACCGCCAGTTTGCCGCAAGAGCAGCAAAAAGCGTTGTTGAGCCAGATCCCGTTGGGGCACCTCGGCAAGCCGTCTGATATCGCGCATGCGGTGGCCTACCTGGCTTCGCCGCAAGCGGCCTACGTGACAGGGCAGGAACTGCATGTCAACGGTGGCATGTTGATGTAAGCCGATTCATCCGTTCGGCAGGCGGGATTCGGGATTTGCCCCGAAGCCCGGCTAAAATCACGGATTAATTTACAACCCTCTGAGGGATTCCATGAGTGATATCGAAGCACGTGTCAAAAAAATCATTGCCGAACAGCTCGGCGTAGAAGAGTCACAAGTCACCAGTGAAAAAGCCTTCGTGGCAGATCTGGGTGCGGACTCCCTTGATACGGTGGAACTGGTCATGGCGCTCGAAGATGAGTTCGGCATTGGAATTCCGGACGAAGACGCCGAGAAGATCACCACCGTCCAGAACGCGATCGATTACGCCAATACGCACAAGAAGGCCTAGGCTTTCTTTCTGCGGTACGCCAGAGGATGCCGTTTGCGGCTGATCCTGGCGCTTTCTTTTTGATCAACTGCTGACTGCGAATTTCTATGACCCGTCGTCGTGTTGTGGTAACCGGTTTGGGCTGCGTCAGTCCCGTGGGCAACACGGTGGCGCAATCGTGGGCCAATATTCTTGCTGGTAAGTCCGGTATTGATCTCATCAGCAAGTTTGACGCAAGCAGTTTCAACTGCAGGATAGCCGGCGAAGTCAAGGGCTTCGAGGTGGAGAGCTACATCAGCGCCAAAGAGGCGCGCACGATGGACAGTTTCATTCACTTCGGCATTGCGGCGGCCAGTCAGGCCATCGCCGACTCGGGCTTGCCCACGCTCGATGCGCTGTCCGATGAACTGGCGACCCGCATCGGGTGCCTGATCGGCTCCGGCATTGGCGGTTTGCCGATGATCGAGAGCACGCACGCCGATTTTTTGCAGCGGGGCGCGCGCCGCATATCGCCGTTCTTTGTGCCATCAACCATTGTCAACATGATCGCCGGCCATGTTGCGATCCGCAATGGCTTCAAAGGTCCGAATCTGGCCATTGTGTCCGCCTGCACCACGGGCCTGCATTGCATCGGTGATGCCGGGCGCATGATTGAATATGGTGATGCCGACGTGATGATTGCCGGCGGCTCCGAAGCGACCGTGTCGCCCCTGGGCATCGGTGGTTTCGCTGCGATGCGTGCCTTGAGCACGCGCAATGACGATCCGCAAACGGCGTCTCGCCCCTGGGATCGGGACCGTGATGGTTTCGTGCTGGGTGAAGGCGCCGGTGTAATGGTGCTTGAAGAGTACGAGCACGCCAAGGCCCGCGGCGCTACGATTTATGCGGAACTCGCGGGTTTTGGCATGAGCGGCGATGCTGGTCACATGACTGCTCCGAATCTGGACGGTCCCCGGCGCGCGATGCTCAACGCCCTGCGCAATGCGGGTGTCAACCCGGATCAGGTTGATTACCTCAATGCCCATGGCACCTCGACACCGCTGGGCGACTTGAATGAATCGAACGCCATCAAGGCAGCGCTGGGAGACCATGCGAAGAAGATGGTGGTCAACTCCACCAAGTCCATGACCGGGCATTTGCTCGGTGGCGCTGGAGGCATCGAGTCGGTCTTCACGGTATTGGCCCTGTACCACCAGAAGAGCCCGCCGACCATCAATCTGTTCAATCAGGATCCGGAGTGCGATCTCGATTACTGTGCCAATACAGCGCGGGACATGAAGATCGATGTGGCCCTGAAGAACAACTTCGGGTTCGGTGGCACCAACGGCTCGCTTGTATTCAAGCGAGCTCCGTGATTCACTTCTTCTAAGGCACGACCCGCTGGTCCACCAGGCTGTGGATGCCGCCATGCACAGCGTCCCAGCGCTCACTTATACGGTGGGGCGTTCCCGTCTACAGATCGGTCTGCTGTGCGTGAAGGGTCTGGTCAGCATTCTTGGCGGTCTGTTCTGGCAATACCGGCATGGTTCTTTCGACTGGCGACAGGCGCTTTATGCATCCACCGTGCTGGCCTTTGGTCTCGCTGCGGTTTGGACCTGGCGCCGTACACCCGAAGCAGGCTTGCGCTGGGATGGTCAAACTTGGAGTCTGGATGCTGCCAGCGACTGCGTCTCGGGGACTATGGCTGTGCACCTTGATCTTCAGTCGTGCATGGTGCTGAGCCTGCGCACTGAGAATGGCAGTCGAATCTGGCTGTGGCCTGAACGCCGGCGCGACCCGGTGCTTTGGAGTGCGTTGCGCCGGGCGGTCTATTCCAGCGAGGCGTCCAGACCTGCAAAGGGTTCCGGAACCGGCGCCCCGGATGCGCAGGTGCAATCGTGAACAATCGGCCGGCGCCACCCCCACTGCCCGCGTTGCCCGGCAGCGCTGAAAACAGCGATGCGATGCTGGTCGAGCGCACCATTGCCGGCGACCAGGGCGCCTTCGAACTCCTTGTCATCAAATACCAGCGTCGGATTCAACGCCTGATTGGCCGCATGGTGCGCGATGTGGACCTGGTCGAGGATATCGCCCAGGAAACCTTTATCCGGGCCTATCGCGCACTGCATCAGTTTCGGGGCGACGCCCAGTTCTACACATGGCTGTATCGCATCGCTGTCAACACGGCAAGGAAATTTCTGCTGGAACTCAAGCGCGACCCCACGGTCTCAGAGAACGCGCTCAGACCAGATGACGATGGGGATGAAACTTTTTGGGCCGGAAACGAACCAACCACGGATGAAACGCCGGAATCGGTGCTGGCTGCCAAGGAAATAGCCGCCGCGGTGAACCAGGCGCTGGGAGATTTGCCGGAGGAACTGCGCCAGGCGTTGACCTTGCGGGAAATCGAAGGTTTGAGTTATGAGGAGATTTCGGAAGCCATGGCTTGTCCAATCGGAACGGTTCGATCACGAATCTTTCGCGCGCGGGAAGCCATATCGGCAAGAGTGAAGCCCATGTTGGAGCGGCAAACAGGCAAGCGTTGGTGACATGCGAAACGACGTGCATGTTGCAGGAATGGAAATGATGAAGCCAGGAACACAGAGCGATAAGGAACTGATCTCGGCGTTGGCCGATGGGCAACTGCATGGGGAAGAATTCGCCCGCGCGGCGGCCTGGGTTGCCGCTGACGACGAGGCCCGTTTGAAGTGGCACGCCTATCACTTGGTCGGCGACGTGCTGCGTTCCGGCGAAGCAATGCTCAGTTCGCGCGAGCTTGGCTTTGCGCAGCGCCTGCAACTTCGACTGCAGCAAGAAGCACCCGTGTCGTCGGTTGCCGGTCTGACGGCCGGGATGATGGCGCGGCCATTGGCAGCAAGCGCGGACATTTCGCGCCAAATTGATGAACTTGCTTCGAACGACGGCAGTGCTCGTTGGAAGTTGCTGGCGGGCTTCGCGTCGCTTGTGACCATGGCGCTGGTTGGTTGGTACGTGGCAGGTGGGCAGCGCGACGTTCCCCAACTGGCGCAGTTGCAACTGCAAACCGGTGGTAGCGGGGTGCTGTCTCAGCAGTCGCTGGCGGCTGACCTGAGCGGACCTCAGCCCATGCTTCGTGACCCGCAACTCGATGCCTTGCTGGCAGCGCACCGGCAGTCCGGTGGCGGCTCGGCGCTTGCGATGTCGGCCGGATTTGTCCGCAACGCCGCTTTTGAGGGAGCGGCTCGGTGAGATCGCTTGGTGCGCCTGCGGGCTGGTTGGCGTTGCGTGTGGCGGCAGCCGCGCTGACACTGCTGGTCAGTCCCTGGATTGGAGCGCAGACTCTTCCCACCGTGGCCGCCAGCGTCGCGGCGGACGCCAGCGCGGCGGAACGCAGCGTCAGCGAGTGGCTGGCGCGCATGCACGAGGCGTCACTTCGACGCACCTATGTCGGCACCTATGTCATTTCTGCGGGCAACACTCTGTCGAGCGCACGCATCTGGCATGCGTGCGATGGCGCGCAGCAGGTGGAGCGCGTTGAGTCACTGACCGGTGCGCCAAGGTCAACCTTTCGGCATAACGATCAGGTGCTGACCTTCTTGTCCGAGAGCCGGGTCGTGGTGGCGGAAAAGCGCGAGTCGCTGGCGTTCTTCCAAAACCTGCTGCAGGCAAGCGATTCTTCCCTTGCGCAGTTCTATCTGCTCGGCACGCCGGGCACAGGGCGCGTCGCCGGTCTTGAGGCCGATGTCATGGAACTGCGGCCTAAGGACAGCCTGCGATTTGGCTACCGCGTATGGACCGAGAAGAAGTCGGGTCTTGTGATCAAACTGCAGACGCTGGCAGGAGACGGGTCCGTCCTGGAGCAGTCAGCCTTTACCGAGTTGCAACTGGACGCATCGGTCAATATGGCCAAATTGACCGAGATGATGGGGCAGACCGCAGGCTACAAGTTGGAGCAGCCTGAACTCGCAACCACGGTCGCGGCGAATGAAGGCTGGGTGCTGAAGACTACGGTGCCGGGCTTCAAGCCGGTCAATTGCTACAAGCGATCACTGGGCGTCGCGCCTGCCGCGCAACAGCGCAGCACGCTGCAATGGATTTTTTCGGACGGACTCGCTTCTGTTTCACTCTTCATTGACGCTTTTGACCCTCGTCGGCATGGACGGGCCGGCGTGTTTGCGTCGGGCGCCACCCACACGCTGACGCGGCACATGGGAGACTGGTGGCTTACGGCGGTGGGTGAGGTGCCGCCGCAAACATTGAGGGCCTTCGCCCAGGGGCTTGAGCGCAACAAATGAAACCCCAGATAGCAGCTTTCATCAATTTGTTTTCAAAGAAAGGTCGATGATGATTCAAATCGATTGGAAAAAAGTGCGCTCCCGCGCTCTCGCGGGTGCTTTCGCATTGACGGCATCAGTCGCCTTGCTGCCGTCGACTTCCGCCATCGCGCAAAACCGGACCTTGCCGGATTTCACGGATCTGGTGGAACAGGTTGGCCCATCGGTGGTCAATATCCGGACCCTCGAAAAGGTCACGGCCCGAGGAGGGCCAGACGCCGCCGGACAGGAAGAAATGCTGGAATTTTTCCGCCGCTTCGGTTTGCCCATGCCGAATGTGCCGCGCCAGGCACCGCATCCGCAGCGACCGCAACCGGAAGAGCAGCCGCGCGGGGTCGGGTCCGGCTTCGTGCTGACCGCCGATGGACTCATCATGACCAACGCGCATGTGGTCGAAGGGGCCGATGAAGTCATCGTGACCTTGACCGACAAGCGCGAGTTCAAGGCCAAGATCATCGGAGCTGACAAGCGCAGCGACGTCGCTGTTGTCAAGATCGATGCGACCGGCCTGCCCGCTGTCAAGGTCGGTGATGTGAGTCGGCTCAAGGTCGGCGAGTGGGTCATGGCCATCGGCTCGCCGTTCGGTCTGGACAACTCGGTGACGGCCGGCATCGTGAGCGCCAAGCAGCGCGACACCGGCGACTACCTTCCGTTCATCCAGACCGATGTTGCGATCAATCCTGGCAATTCGGGTGGCCCGTTGATCAACATGCGTGGCGAAGTCGTGGGGATCAACAGCCAAATCTATTCCCGCTCGGGCGGCTCCATGGGCATCTCGTTTGCGATTCCAATGGATGAAGCAGTTCGTGTCAGCGAACAACTTCGTGCGACCGGGCGCGTGTCGCGCGGCCGGATCGGCGTGCAGATCGATCAGGTCACCAAGGAAGTGGCCGAGTCGATCGGACTTGGCAAGCCGCAGGGTGCACTGGTTCGCGCGGTGGAGGCCGGCTCACCTGCGGAAAAGGCCGGCGTCGAGGCGGGTGACATCATCACGAAGTTCGATGGCAAGACGGTCGAGAAGGCCACTGACCTGCCGCGCATGGTGGGCTCAACCAAGCCGGGTTCGCATAGCGCGCTGACCGTCTTCCGACGTGGCGTGAGCAAGGATTTGACGGTCACCATTGCGGAGATCGATGCGGAAAAGCCCGCCAGGAAAGCGACTGACAAGGAAGAAAAGCCCAAGGCATCCAGTGCGGGACAGGCCTTGGGCCTGGGTGTCAGTGAACTGCCGGACGCACTCAAGAAAGAACTCAAGATCAAGGGTGGCGTCAGAGTCGATGTTGCCAATGAGGCGGCAGCGCGCGCCGGTTTGCGCGAGGGTGACGTGATCATTCAGATCGCCAATGTCGAAGTGAACAGTGTCAAGGAGTTCGAGAGCGTTGTCGCAAAGCTGGACAAGAGCAAAGCGATTAACGTGCTCTTTCGGCGCGGCGAATGGGCCCAATACGCAGTGATTCGGCTGGCCCGGTAGAACCTGTTTGAGCACAGGAACCCCCGAGACTGTTCGGGGGTTTCTTTTTTTGAAGCCCTGATTGGCCTTCAAAAGACAGATGAAAAAATATTTCTATCCCGAATTTTTCGATAGTTAATGTGTGCGTTCACTAACTTAAATGGTGTAAACTTGAAGTTTTGGTTAGAATAGGCCCTGATAATCATCGACCGCGGGCATATGAAATGAACCGCAGTCCACGATACGGGATGAATTCAAAGGATTCACAGGCCGTCCACAGTTCACCCACAAGTTGTCCAAGGCATACCGGCTCAAAATTGTTAACAAGCTGTGCATAAAATTCATGTTGCAACACTGCAACGACTCGCGCTAACGTTTCTCGGGGCTGTACCTTGCGGGCTTTTTGCCTACAATGAGTTTCCAACCTTCGCAGTTGCCAATGATTGTTGGTTCAGGGCGCGTCAGAATTCGACGCGCCCTTTTTTCTTGCCTCATCGTTTCAATTCAAACACTTAAGCAATCTCGTTGATGAATCACATCAGAAATTTTTCGATTATTGCCCATATTGATCATGGCAAATCCACCTTGGCAGATCGCTTGATTCAGCGCTGCGGTGGTTTGCAGGAACGCGAGATGCAAGCGCAGGTGCTGGACTCCATGGATATCGAGAAGGAGCGTGGGATAACCATCAAGGCACAGACCGCCGCACTCAAATACAAGGCGCAGGATGGGCAGATCTACAACCTCAATCTGATTGACACCCCCGGGCATGTCGACTTCTCATACGAGGTCAGCCGCTCCCTCTCCGCGTGTGAAGGCGCGCTGCTGGTGGTCGATGCAAGCCAGGGCGTTGAAGCACAGACCGTGGCCAATTGCTACACCGCGCTTGAGTTGGGCGTCGAGGTCGTTCCGGTCCTGAACAAGATGGACTTGCCCAACGCCGATCCCGAGAACGCGAAAGTCGAAATTGAAGATGTCATTGGCATTGATGCCACGGATGCGATCGCATGCTCGGCAAAGACCGGCATGGGTATCGATGACATTCTTGAGGCCGTGGTCGCCAGAATCCCGGCGCCGAAGGGCAATCCCGATGGGCCGCTGCGCGCCATGATCGTCGACAGCTGGTTCGATACCTATGTGGGTGTCGTGATGCTGGTGCGTGTGGTGGACGGGCGTCTGGCCAAGGGCGAGCGCATCAAGATGATGGCAACCGGCACCACCTACAACGCTGACGGGCTGGGCGTCTTCACCCCCGCCAATGAACCGCGCGATGCGCTGGAAGCGGGCGAGGTCGGCTACATCATTGCCGGCATTCGCGAGCTGCAGGCTGCCAAGGTTGGCGACACCATTACCCTGATCAAGCTCGGCACTGGCGGTGCGGCCTTTACGGCAACCGAGCCGCTGCCCGGTTTCAAGGAAATCCAGCCGCAGGTTTTCGCCGGGCTGTATCCGACCGAAGCCAACCAGTACGAGGGCTTGCGTGACAGTCTGGAGAAGCTCAAGCTCAACGATTCATCTCTGCAATACGAGCCGGAGGTGTCGCAGGCGCTGGGCTTTGGTTTTCGCTGCGGTTTTCTGGGGCTCCTGCACATGGAGATCGTGCAGGAGCGACTGGAGCGCGAGTTTGACCAGGACTTGATCACGACCGCACCCAGCGTTGTGTACCAGGTGGTGCAGGTGGACGGGACGGTGAAGATGGTCGAGAACCCGTCCAAGATGCCGGACCAGGGCCGTCTCGATGAAGTGCGCGAGCCCATCGTCACGGTGCACTTGTACATGCCGCAGGACTACGTGGGCGCCGTCATGACGCTGGCCAACCAGAAGCGAGGGGTGCAGATGAACATGGCGTACCACGGTCGCCAGGTGATGCTGACCTACGAGATGCCGCTTGCCGAGATCGTGATGGACTTCTTCGACAAGCTCAAGTCGGTCTCGCGCGGCTATGCATCGATGGATTACGAGTTCAAGGAGTACCGCACGGCCGACGTGGTGAAGGTGGACATCCTGCTCAACGGCGACAAGGTTGACGCCCTGTCCATCGTGGTCCACCGCTCGCAGTCGCAATACCGAGGCCGTGCTGTGGTGGCCAAGATGCGCGAAGTCATTTCGCGCCAGATGTACGACGTCGCGATCCAGGCCGCCATCGGGTCCAACATCATTGCGCGTGAGACAATCAAGGCGCTGCGCAAGAACGTGATCGCCAAGTGCTATGGCGGCGATATTTCACGCAAGCGCAAGCTCCTGGACAAGCAAAAAGAAGGCAAGAAACGCATGAAGCAGATTGGTTCGGTCGAGGTTCCGCAGGAAGCATTCCTGGCAATCCTGCAGGTGGACGGCTGATGCAAGTTCTGACTTCGTTCATTCTTGCAGCTTTCGTCGGCTACGCCGGTGCCTGGTATTTCGGCGTGCTGGAGGGCAACTTTGCCTTGCTGCTGTTCCTGGCAACGCTTGTCACCGGCATCTACTGGCTGGCCGAGCGTTTCTATTTTCTGCCGCAGCGGCACAGGGCGGCGGCTGCGCTCGAAGCACAGGCTCTGCAGCGCCGCGAGGAACTGGCCAGCAAGGGCATCAGTCAGGTCGATGACCATCTGGCCGAGGCCAAGGGCCGCATTCTTGCGCAACCGTGGTGGCTGGACTGGACTGCCGGTCTGTTCCCGGTCATCATCGCCGTCTTCTTTCTGCGCTCGTTTCTGGTTGAGCCGTTCAAGATTCCATCCGGTTCGATGATCCCGACCTTGCTGGTGGGGGACCTCATTCTGGTCAACAAATTCCATTACGGTCTGCGCCTGCCGGTTCTCAATACCAGGATCACCGAGGGCAGCCAGCCCCAGCGCGGCGACGTGATGGTATTCCGGTACCCGCCCAAGCCCAGCCTGGACTACATCAAGCGGGTGGTCGGCGTGCCGGGTGACGAGGTGGCCTACCTAAACAAGCGCCTGACCATCAACGGCCAGGTGATCAAGACGACGGCGGTGCCGGAGTTCTTCGACGAAGACGTGATGCGCTATTTCAAGCAGTACGAAGAGACCCTGGGCACCCACACGCATCGTCTGCTCAATGATGACGAGCGCCCGGCCTACGTGCCCGGCGCCGACGACTTTGCGTTCAAGCAGAACTGTCACTATAGTGTCGAAGGCGTGGTCTGCAAGGTGCCGCAAGGCCACTACTTCATGATGGGCGACAACCGGGATAATTCCATGGATTCCCGCTATTGGGGTTTTGTACCGGACAAGAACATTGTGGGCAAGGCATTCTTTGTCTGGATGAACTTCAGCAGCCTGAAGCGAATCGGTTCGTTCGAGTGAGAATGATCAGGAGGACATATGAAGAATCTTCAATCCAGATCCAGGCAAACTGGCCTGTCGTTTTTGGGGCTGCTGGTGGTGGGCGGCTTGCTCGCCATGGGCGGCGTCATCGTCGCACAAGTGGTGCCGACCGCGATTGAATACCAGGCGGTCCTGAAGGCCGCGTCGAAGGCGACTCAAGGCACCTCGGTGGCCGAGGTGCGCAGCATTTTCGACAAGGCAGCGGCAATTGACAATATCAAGTCCGTCAACGGCAAGGATATCGAGGTCACCAAAGAGGGTGACAAGATTGTTGTCAGTTTTGCCTATCAGCGCGAGATTCACCTGGCCGGTCCGGCCTACCTGACTCTCAAGTACGCCGGACGCTCCAAGTAATGCGCCGGGGCAGAGGTATCGGCGCGTGAATGAAGGCCTGGTTGCGCTGCAGAACCGTTTGCAGCACGAGTTTCGCAATCCTGATCTCCTGAGCCGAGCGCTGACGCACCGCAGTTTCTCCATCGACCACAATGAGCGCCTGGAGTTTCTGGGCGATTCGGTCCTGAATCTGGCCGTTGCCGACTTGCTGTTCGAGCGGCTCAGCACCCTGCCCGAAGGTGACCTGTCGCGGGTGCGTGCCAATCTCGTGAAGCAGGAAACCCTGCACCAGTTGGCTGTTGGCCTCGGTCTGCCCGAGGTCATTCGGCTGGGCGAGGGCGAGGCACGCTCAGGCGGCCAAAGGCGGCCCTCGATCCTGGCCGATGCGCTTGAAGCCCTGATCGGGGCCGTCTATCTCGATGCCGGATTCGCGGCCGCGCAGAGCCTGGTTCACCGGCTTTTCCAGGCCGTGGAGATCAATCCCGAGATGCAGGCCATTGGCAAGGACCCGAAGACTGAATTGCAGGAGTGGTTGCAGGGGCGCAAAATGAGCTTGCCGCTGTACCGGGTGGTCGGCACCGTGGGTGCGGCGCACAAGCAGACCTTCGACGTGGAATGTGAAATCGTCGAGCTCAATCTGACAGAGCGGGGCATCGGCGGCTCGCGCCGCGCGGGCGAACAGGCCGCAGCGGGCGCCATGCTGCAAACCATCAAGGCAAAGGCAAATACATGACAGCGATTAAACCCACAGACGCCGGCGCGGACGCGATCGGTGTTGAAGGCCAGGACGATCTGGAAAGCATGCTCAAGGGCATGCGCGTGGCGGCACCGGCCGGCGCGCCGGTCGAAGGCCAGCGCTGCGGATTGATTGCGATTGTCGGCAAACCCAATGTCGGCAAATCGACGCTGCTCAATGCGCTGGTCGGGCAGAAGATCAGCATCACGTCGCGCAAGGCCCAGACCACGCGCCATCGCATCACCGGCATGCACACCCAGGGCGCGACCCAGTTCGTGTTTGTCGACACCCCCGGATTCCAGACCCGCCACAACAACGCCCTGAACCGCTCGCTCAACAAGACCGTGCTGGGTGCCGTTGGCGATGTGGACCTGATCCTGTTCGTGGTTGAGGCCGGGCGCTTCAACCAGGCCGATGCCAAGGTGCTCGACGTTCTGGGCAAGGACATCCCGACGCTGCTGGTGGCGAACAAGCTCGATCAGGTCACGCGCCGCGCCGACATCGCGCCCTGGCTGCAGGAGATGCAGCAGCGCCGCGCCTTTGCCGAATTTGTGCCGATGTCGGCGAAGAACGCCAAGGACATCGAACGCCTGCTCACGATCTGCGAAAAGTACCTGCCCGAGCAGGCCTGGTGGTATGCGCAGGACGAGCTCACCGACCGCAGCGAGAAGTTTCTGGCCAGCGAAACCGTGCGCGAGAAACTGTTCCGACTGACCGGTGACGAGTTGCCCTACACATCGACCGTGGTGATCGACAAGTTCGAGGAAGAGGCGGGTCGCGGCAAGCAAAAGCGCCTGCTCAAGATCGCCGCCACGATCGTGGTCGAACGCGACACGCACAAGGCCATGGTGATCGGCGACAAGGGCGAACGCATCAAGCGCATCGGCACCGAAACGCGGGTGGAACTGGAAAAGGCGCTTGATGCCAAGGTCTTCATCGAACTCTGGGTCAAGGTGCGCTCCGGCTGGGCTGATGACGAGGCCCGCGTGCGCTCGTTCGGATACCAATAGAGATCGTAATCTCCCGTTGACACGTGGCCACGACACGCATTTCGGACGAACCGGCCTACGTACTGCACCGTTACGACTGGAGCGAGTCGAGTCTGATTCTGGAGGTTTTCACACGCAACCACGGGCGCATCGCACTGGTGGCCAAGGGCGCCAAGCGCCCGAGTTCCAGCTTTCGACCGATCCTGCTGCCCTTGCAGCCTCTGCACGTCGCCTTCGGCGGCGATGCGGAAATCCGCACCCTCAAGGGCGCCGAGTGGCAGGGCGGTCACATCATGCCCAGCGGCGACGCATTGATGTCGGGTTACTACCTCAACGAATTGCTGCTGACCCTGCTGGCTCGCGACGATCCCCATCCGCGGCTGTTCGACATCTACGCCACGGCCGTCCAGGTCATCGCCTCCGAGCATGGCGAGGCGCTGCAGTCGGCACTGCGCGCTTTTGAGTTGCTGTTGTTGCGCGAGATCGGCCTGCTGCCGCTGCTGGACGCGCAGACCATGACGCTGCTTGATCTCGAACCGGCGCATCGCTACAGCCTCGTGCCCGAGGGCGGCCTGCGCCAGACCAGCGAGTTGGACCGCGCCAGCCTCAGCGGCGCGCAATGGCTGGCGCTGCAGCAATCGATCGTTGCCAGCGCGCCGTTCATCACGACCCTGCGCGCCTGCTCGGAAGTCATGGCCGAGCTCAAGCCGCAGCTGCGCACGCTGCTGAATTACCATTGCGGTGTCAACACGCTGCGCACCCGCCAGATGATGATCGATCTGCAATCCCTACAGGCCTTATGAACAAGCAAAAGACCGCGCTGTCCGTCAATGTCAACAAGGTGGCGCTGGTGCGCAACACGCGCCACCTGGGCATCCCGAGCGTCATGCGGGCGTCCACCCTGTGCCTGCAAGCGGGGGCTGATGGCATCACGGTCCATCCGCGGCCGGACGAGCGCCATATCCGCGCTGACGATGTGCGCGACCTGGCAGCCTTGATGAAGGACTGGCCGGATCGCGAGTTCAACATCGAGGGCAATCCGACGCAAAACCTGATGCGCTTCATCGAGCAATACCGACCGAACCAATGCACCTTCGTGCCCGATTCGGAGGGTCAGTTCACCAGCGACCACGGCTGGAATCTCGCGCTGGACAGCGCGCGCCTGCGTCCCTTGATCGCGCAAGCCCGCGATTTGGGCGTGCGCGTCAGCCTGTTCATGGACGCCGAGCCGCAGGCCATGGCGGCGGCCAGGGCGCTCGGCGCGGACCGCGTCGAACTCTACACCGAGCCCTATGCCGCAGCCTGGGGCACGGCGCAGCAGGAGGCGCAACTCGTGCGCTTTGCCGCCGCCGCACAGGCTGCGCTCGACGCCGGGCTGGGTGTCAACGCCGGCCACGATCTGAACCGCGACAACCTGGCGACCTTCATCCGGCGCGTACCGGGCGTGGCGGAAGTCTCGATCGGCCACGCCCTGATCGCCGATGCGCTCGAACTGGGCTATGCCGCCACGGTGCGCGAGTACCTGCGCTGCATCGACGAGGGTCAATCGTGACCGGTCATGTCCGCAAGACCGCCGCATGATCTACGGCATCGGCACCGACATCTGCGATGTGCGCCGCATCCGCGCCAGCGTGGAGCGCCACGGTGAGCGCTTCGCCCGCAGGATTCTGAGCGCGGACGAGTTCGCCACCTGGCAAGCCCGCAGCGTGCGCTGGCCCGAGCGCGGCGTGCGCTACCTAGCGACGCGCTTCAGCGCCAAGGAAGCTTTCAGCAAGGCCATCGGCCTGGGCATGGTCATGCCCATGACCTGGCGCTTGTGTGAGATCGGCAAACTGCCGCGCGAGCACGCGCAGGCCGGCAAGCCTGTCATCGTGCTGCATGGCGCGCTCAAGGAATGGTTCGACGCGCGCAAGCTGTCGGCCCACGTCAGCGTGACCGACGAGACCGATTACGCCGCGAGCTTCTGCGTCGTCGAAGTACTGTCCTGAGCCACCCTTCATCGAACCCATAAAGGTCTTCCATGACACAACACGCGCCCCTCATCATCGATATCGCCGGGCTGAGCCTGAGCAAGCTTGACCGGCAACGCCTCAAGCACCCGCTGGTCGGCGGCCTCATCCTGTTCGCGCGCAACTGGCAGGACCGCGCGCAGCTCACGGCGCTTTGCCGCGAGATCAGGAAACTGCGCAGCGACCTGCTGATCTGCGTCGATCACGAAGGCGGCCGCGTGCAGCGCTTCAGGACCGATGGCTTCACCCATCTGCCGCCGATGCGCGCGCTGGGAGAAATGTGGTTCAAGGATGGCAGGCAGGGCGCCGGCAGCGGCGCGCTGCGCGCCAGCAACGCGTCCACGGCCTGCGGCTATGTGCTCGGCGCTGAATTGCGCGCCTGCGGCGTCGACTTGAGTTTCACGCCGGTGCTCGATCTGGACTATGGCGAGAGCAGCGTCATCGGCGACCGCGCCTTTGGGCGCGATGCGCGCCTGGTCACCGTGCTGGCCAAGAGCCTGATGCACGGGCTGCTGCAAAGCGGCATGGCCAATTGCGGCAAACATTTTCCGGGCCACGGCTTCGTCAAGGCCGATTCTCATACCGAGATCCCCGTTGACCGGCGCAGCCTCAAAGCGATCCTGGCCGAGGACGCAGCACCCTATGGATGGCTCAACACGACGCTCGCCAGCGTCATGCCCGCGCATGTCATCTACCCGAAGGTGGATGCGCGGCCGGCCGGGTTTTCGTCGCGATGGCTGAACGATATCCTGCGCGGTCAGCTCGGGTTTGGCGGCGCCATTTTCAGCGATGACCTTTCCATGGCGGGCGCGCGGCTGATCGACGGCCGACAGGTCAGCTATGCACAGGCCGCGGTGGCCGCATTGACCGCCGGCTGCGACATGGTGTTGCTGTGCAACCAGTCGCTGGGGAGCAGCGAAGGCGGCGGGCGCGCCGTCGATGAATTGATCGATGAGCTGACGCAGGCGCAACTCAAGGGCGTCTGGCAACCGCAGGAGGCCAACGAAGAGCGGCGGCGCGCGCTGCTGCCGCGCGCGCCAGCGCCGGATTGGGATGCGCTGATGGTGCAGGGCGACTACATGCGCGCGCTTGATCTGATCCCGTGACCTGCTTGCCTATTTCGCACGCACTTGATATTCATCACCTGGGTGTGGCCCGGGAAGCACAGAATCAGGCTTGACTGCGCCGGCGCCAGTGCGTGTCGGCCAGCGCCATGCGTGAACCGAAAGAGGCAAGCAATGAAACATCTGAAAGTGCTGGGATTGTTGGCGGTGGCGCTGGCCGCGCTGCCGCTCAGTGCGCAGGCCGAGATGGCCTACGCGGCCAAGGAGGTGCACCTTCGCGCCGGACCGGCGGTGGACTACCCGATCGTGATCACGCTGCCCGCCGGGGTGGTGCTGGACGTGCAAGGTTGCCTGAGCGACTACCGCTGGTGCGATGTCGTCTCCGGTCCTGACCGCGGCTGGGTCTACGCCGCGAACATCGTCTACCCCTACCGCGGACAGAACGTGCCGGTTTTGTCCTACGGCGCCATGCTCGGCATCGGCATCATCGCGTTCAGCCTGGGTGCTTACTGGGACAGCTACTACGTTGACCGACCCTGGTACCCGCAGCGCCCGCTGTGGATTCGCCGGCCGCCGCCGCGCTTCGTGCCCGATGTCCGTCGCCTGCCACCGCCGCCGCCGCCCGGCTACCGGCCGCCTGGAGGGCAGTATCCGGCGCAGCCTGGCGCGCGCCCGCCGGGCCAACCGCGTCCACCACAGCCCGGGGCCCGGCCCCCGGGCGATCAACACCCGCAACAGCCCGGCGCACGGCCACCGGCGGATCAGCGTCCAACGCCACCTGTGACGCAACCGCCGCAGCGACCGCAACGCCCGCCACTGGCGGATCGGCCACAGTCGAAGCCGCAACCCGTGAAATCGGGCCCGGGCACGGACAATGGGCACAGGCCGCAGCATGAGCAGGGCTCGGGGGTTCGTTGAACCGAAGTCCGTCGAGGTTACGATTCACGGATGAAATCCAGAAACCCAGGCACTGGCCTGGTTTATTCAACCGATGCCGGGCGTATGTGCCCGGCCTGTCGCCAGCCAATCGGCAATTGCCGTTGCAGCGCCGTTTCCAGTCGGCCGTCATCCGACGGCATCGTGCGGGTCGCTATCCAGACCAAGGGCCGCGCCGGCAAGGGCGTGACCCTGGTTCAGGGGCTTGCGCTCGATGCCGTGGCGCTGGCGGCCATGGGCAAGCAACTGAAGACTGCCTGCGGCTCCGGCGGCACGGTCAAGGACGGTGTCATCGAAGTGCAGGGCGATCACCGCGACCGCATTGTCGAACTGCTCAAGGCGCAGGGCCTGGTCGTCAAACGCGCGGGCGGTTGACGACTCGTCAGTTCATTGCCAGCTCAGGTCGGTGCGGCTCAGTGGCAACTGACGCACGCGTTTGCCGGTGGCGGCGAAGATCGCGTTGCACACGGCCGGCGCCAGCGGCGGCAGAGCCGGTTCACCCAATCCCGTCACGGGTTGGTCGCTCTTGATGAAATGCACGTCGATCCGGGTCGGTGCATCGGGGAAGCGCAGCAGCGGATAGTTGGTGAAATTGCGCTGCACGATGCCACCGCGCTCGATGTCGAGCTCGGCAAACATCAGCGTGCTCAGGCCGTCGATCACCGAGCCCTCGACCTGGTTTTCCGCGCCGCTGGGGTTGACGATCTGCGAGCCGATGTCCGATACCACCACGACCCGGTCCACCTTTAACTCGCCGGTTTTCGACACCGTGACTTCGGCGACCTCGGCGACGTAGCCGCGGTGGCTGAAATGAAAGGCAATGCCTTGGCCCTGTCCGCGCGCGAACTTCCTGCGGCCCCAATCGGCCTTCGCCGCAACCTCGGTCAGCACGCGCCGCATGCGCGCCACGTTGTAGGGCACGCCGCGCTCGCCCGTGCCCGGCTGGATATTCTTGTTGCCCAGCAGTTCCAGACGAAACGCCAGCGGGTCGCGCCCCGCCGCGTGCGCCAGTTCGTCGATGAAACTGTGAAAGACCCAGGCGAAAACATTGCTGCCCGGCGCGCGCCAGGGGCCCATCGGAATGCCGCATTCCAGCGGCGTCTGCTCCAGCAGGCAGTTGGCAACCCAGCGCCCCGGAAACTCGTCGCCCGAGAGGCTCGCGCCGCTGCCCGGTTGCAGAACGGACTGGCCGTCGCGCATGACGCGGTTGGCAAAGGTGACGAAGTGGTTGTGCCAAGCCGTCAGCTGTCCCATGGCGTCGAGCGCGCCGCGCAGAAAGTGGAAGCCGCCGGCGCGGTAGTGGTCGTGCCGCAGATCGTCTTCACGCGACCAGGTGAGCTTGACCGGCGCATGGGCGCGCTGCGCGATCGCCGCTGCCTCGACGATGTAGTCCGCGCTCAGGCGCCGGCCGAAGCCGCCGCCGCTGCGGATGATGTGCAGCGTGATCTTGTCTCTGGCAATGCCCAGCGTGCTGGCCACCAGGTTCTGCCCGACGGCCGGATTTTGCGTGGGTGCCCACAGCTCCAGCACCCCGTCGCGAAACCAGGCCGTGCAGTTCTGCGGTTCGAAGCTCGCGTGCGACACAAACGGGTAGCTGTAGGCGGCCTGCAACGTTTTCGCAGCGACAGCAAAGGCGCCGGCCGGGTCGCCGTCCTTGCGCAACTGCACGCTGCCCGGCTGCTTCGCGAGCGCCTGCGCCTGCGCCACAAAACCGTCCCAGCTCTGCTGTGCGACCGCGCCTTCGTCCCAGTTCACCTTGAGCTGCCGGCGCGCGCTGATCGCGGCCCAGCTCGTGTCGGCGACGATGGCCACACCGGGCATCAGACCGTTGAGGTTGCCCGTGCCATTGATGATGAAGGCGTCGCGCACGCCCGGCAGGGCCTTGATCGCGTCCAGATTGGCGCTGACGACCCTGCCGCCGAAGGCCGGGCACTTCTCGAAGACGGCATGCAGCATGCCGGGCAGTTTCACGTCGATGCCGAACAGCGGCTGGCCGGTGACGATGGCCAGGTTGTCGACGCCACCGATGCGCGTGCCGATCAGTTTGTAGTCCTTCGGATTTTTGAGTTGCACGGCATCGGCTGGCGGCACCTTGAGCAAGGCGGCCCGGGTCGCGAGCTGACCATAGCCCAGGCGGCGCCGGGTCGGCACATGCTGCACCGCGCTGTTGGCGGCCACGCATTCGCCAACCGGCACCTGCCAGATCTCGGCCGCTGCCAGGACCAGCATGGTGCGCGCGGTCGCGCCGAGCCGCAGGAAGTTGCTGTAATTGTTCGGCGTCGAAGTCGAGCCGCCCGCGCTCTGTCCGCCGTACGCCGGGTCGAGATCGCCCTGCACGATGCGCACGTCCTTCCAGACGACTTCCAGTTCTTCCGCGATCACCATCGGCAGCGAGGTCTTGATGCCCTGGCCGATCTCGGGCTGCTTGGAGATCAGCGTGACCACACCTTGCTCGTCAATGCGGATGAAGGCGTTCGGCCTGAAGCCCGGCGTGTTCTCCAGGTGCGCGGGCTTGCCGATGGCGTTGGCCGCGCCGACGGGCTGCAGGTAGAAGCCCAGCAGCAGGCCACTGCCGCCCAAGACCGACTGGTGCATGAAGCTGCGCCGGTCCGGGCCACTGTTCGACGTCGACAGGTCGGGAGCGGGTTTCATGCGCCCTCCTTTTTCTTCGCCGCCATTTCAGCGGCGCGGTGGATGCCGGCGCGGATGCGCACATAGGTCGCGCAACGGCACAGGTTGCCTGCCATGGCATCATCGATCTCGGCGTCGCTCGGGTTCGGATTCTCCTTGAGCAGCGCCGCCGCCGTCATGATCTGCCCGCTCTGGCAATAGCCGCACTGCGGCACATCGAGCTCCTGCCACGCGGTTTGCAGCGGGTGTGCGCCATTCGGATCAAGCCCCTCGATGGTCAACACCTGTTTACGCCCGACGGTGGAGACCGGTGTCATGCAGGCGCGCGTCGGCACGCCGTTGATGTGCACCGTGCACGCGCCGCAGGCGCCGACACCGCAGGCGTACTTGGTGCCCGGCAGATCAAGCTGCTCGCGCAGGACCCACAGCAGCGGTGTCTCCGGCGCCGCTTCAACCTGGCGCAGCACGCCGTTGATGTTCAGGGAATAGTGGCTCATGGTTTGAACAGGCTCCCGTTAAGTGCTGCGCAACAAGCCCTCGACCTTGCGCAGATCGTCGACTGTGTCGATGTCGCTCACGCAGCCCGCATCATGCACCGCCAGCTCCAGCGCAGCAAACTCGCGCACGATGCCGGCCGCGCCGCGCTCGCCGCTGAGCTGGCACAGGGCGGCGGCGCAGCGCGCCGAGAAGCCGACCGGGTGGCCGCGCTGCCCTTGGTACGTCGGCACCACCACGTCGTGGTCCTGCAAGGCCGCAGCAACGCGAAGCAGGGTGTTGCTTTGGATCAGCGGCAGATCAGCCGGCAGGATCAGCCAGCCCTTGGCCTGGGTTGTGGCGCGAACGGCGGCGGCAATCGAGTCGCCCATGCCCGGGTGACCGCTGTCTTCAAGGTGCCAAGGCAGAGCACTCCGGCGCACGGCATCGAGCGTGTGCTGCAGAACCGTCTTGTCGCCGAGCAGCGCCTGCAACTTGGGGCCGCGGCCGCCGGACGCGACAAAGCGTTCGCCGCGCCCCGATGCCAGGATCAGGACGGTGGGCGGTCTCAGATGCACAGGCGCTCCGTCGTGTCCGCCGCGCTGCGCGGCAAGGGCGATGCGACACCGTTCTTCACACCGATGATCTCGGCCATGATGGACAGCGCGATCTCGCCCGGCGTGCGCGCGCCCAGCGCCAACCCGACCGGGCCGTGCAGACGCGCCAGCTCGGCGACCGTGAGACCGAAGTGTTCGGCCAGGCGCTGCTTGCGCTTTTGCTGGTTCAGGCGCGAGCCCAGGGCGCCGACATAGAACGCGTCCGACTTGAGCGCTTCGAGCAGGGCCATGTCGTCGAGCTTGGGGTCGTGCGTCAGCGCCACGATGGCGGTGTGGGCATCGGCCGGCAATTCGCGCACCACGTCATCGGGCATGCCCGGGAGCAGTTGCACGGCCGGCAGATCGGCCGCCACGTTGGCGGCATATTCCTCGCGCGGATCGCAGCACAGGACTTCAAAGTCCAGCAGCGTCGCGATCTGGGCCACGGCGCGCGAGATCTGTCCCGCGCCGATCAGCAGCAGGCGCCATTTCGGCCCGAACACCGTGCTCAGCGTGGCGCCGTCAAACTGCAGCGCCTGGCCGCGCGCCGCGCCCTGCAGTTGCACCGCGCCGCTGGCCATGGCCAGCGTGCGCGCCACCAACTCGTGTCGCTCGATGCGCGCCAGCAATTGCGCGACCCAGCCCGCATCGCGAAGGGTTTCCTGCACCAGGCGCAGGCTGCCGCCGCAGGGCAGGCCGAAGCGCGCCGCCTCCTCCTGCGTGACACCGTAGGCGATCACGCCTGGCTTGACCGGTTCTGTCGTTGATTCGGGGCTGCGCAATGCCGCCTGGGTGCGCGCGATCAAATCGTCTTCGACGCAACCGCCCGAGACCGAGCCGCTGACCACGCCATCGTCGCGGATCGCGAGCAGCGCACCCGGCGGCCGCGGCGCGCTGCCCCAGGTTTGCACGACCGTGAACAGGCTGACACGGTGGCCCGCGCTGTGCCAATCGAGCGCATCGCGCAATACCCTGTGGTCCAGACTTTCCATCGATTCATCCTCGTTCACTTGATCGAAAGAACACTATAGGCGCTTCAAGGCGAATAATCGATCGCCAGGCTGTAGGTTGGATCGGAGTGCCAGTCCCAGTAGGCCTGCACCAGTCTTTGTGTGATCGCGCCGGGTTTGCCGTCACCGATCGCGCGATCGTCCACCCGGGTGATCGGCAGCACGCCGCCGCCTGAGGTGGAAATGAAGACTTCCTGTGCGCCGCGCAACTCGGCGGCCGGCACGGCGCGCAGTTGCAGCGGCAGGCCGAGCGACTGCGCGATCTCGATCACCGTGCGCCGCGACACGCCTTCGAGCATGCCCGCGTTCGGCGTCACCAGCACGCCCTGGCTCACACAGAACACATTGAAGCCCGGGCCCTCGACCACGTTGCCCTGCGCGTCGACCAGCAACACGCTGTCGGCCCCGGCGTCGAGCGCGCCGAGCAAGCCCATGGTCAGGTCGTTCCAGTGGTAGTTCTTGGCGGTCGGGTCGACCGAGGCGGCCGGTATGCGCTGCACGTCGCTGACCATCAGGTGCAGGCCTTTTTCGCGTTGCTCGGCGTTGGCGATCCAGACATAGGGCACGGCAAAGGCGTAGAACTGGTTGGCCGCCAGGCGCGGGTCGCGTGAACCCCAGGGCGGCTGGCCTCGCGTGCAGATCATCTCGACATAGGAGGCGCGCAGCCCGCTCAGGCGCACGCACTGCGCGAGCACCTCGGTGATCTGCGTGGCGCTCAGGCCGGGGTCGAGCCGCCAGCGCCGGCAGCTGCGCAGGAAGCGCTCCAGATGCGCGTCGATTCGGAAGAAGGCGCCGTCCCAGACCGTGACCACATCGTAGGTGGCGTCCGAGCGCAGAAAGCCCCAATCGGTGATCGGAATGGCGGCTTCGCCGATCGGCACATACCGGCCGCGCACAAAGGCGGCGCCTTTGGAGAAATCGGGGTTTGGCATGGGGCGCTTTCCTGCAATGGAGATACCGCCATTTTGCCGCGTTCAGTCCGGGTGGCTTCCCGGCAGATAGTCAACGCCGGTGCGTGTCACGAGTTCGGCGTAGCTGATCGGCTTCGAGGCCCGCGTTGCGTCGCTGTTCTCCTGCCAGTACGCCCAGGCGCGGTTGCGGTCCTGGTCGTAAACCAGCTTGAACAAGTAGCGCGGCACGCGCACCTGGCCGGCGCCGATGGCGGGGCTTTGCGCGATGCCGGGCACGTAGACCGGTCCCGTGATGACGTAGACATCACCGCTGGCGCGACGGGCGTAGTTGCGTGTCGCCCGCTCCACCGATCGGGCCCAGACACCGCGGTTGTGCTCGGGCGCCTGCGGCACCATATTGGCCAGTGAAAAACTTTGCGCCATGGCCTGCGCCGTTGGCATGTCGCCCGCCGGCGCCATGTGGCCGCGGTCATAGCCGCTGCCCTTGTAGTCATTGAGCGTCGCGCGCTCGGCGGCGCGCAGCCGCGCGTCGGCGAAGAAGCGGTTGGTGCGCTTTTCGTCGGCGTCGAGCACCGATGCGTGATTGAGCTTTTCCGCCACAAACACCGGCGTCTTGCTGGCACCCGAATGCAGAATGGCAAATGCGTCGTAGCACAGGGCGCGGTCGGTCGGCCCGGCGATGATCGCAGGCGGCCGCGCGTGGGCGAAAAATTGGGGGCAGGCTGAAAAATCTTCGCTGGCCGGGCCGGCGTTGGCCAGCCCGAATGCCAGGGCCAGTGAAGAAAATGCTGCCGCGGCGGCCCGGACTGTCTTGCGTCCGATGCCGCCAGCGATGCCGGACAAACCGGCGATCAGGCCGCGATGGTCGCGACGTCCTGGTTGGCGGCCTTCCGGCTGGTCGCGATGGCGATGTCGGCTTGCGCGGCGTTCAGCGCGGCGGCTTTGGCGGCGTCGCCCATGGCAACGCCTTCAGCGCGAACAATGCGCATGTCGGTGATGCCGAAGAAACCGAACACGACCTTGAGGTAGCTTTCCTGGTGTTCCATCGCCTGACCGCCTTCGCTGGTCGAGTAGATGCCGCCGCGCGTCGACGCCACGATCACGGTCTTGCCGGTGGCCAGGCCGACCGGGCCCTTGTCGGTGTACTTGAAGGTGCGGCCCATCTGCGCGAGACGGTCGATCCAGGCCTTGAGTTGGGTCGGGACCGTGAAGTTGTAGAGCGGCGCGCCCACCACGATCACGTCGGCGGCGAGGAACTGGCTTACCAGCTGCTCGGACACGGCGTTTTCACTGCGCTGCGCTTCGGTCGGTTCGGCTTGCACGCCGGTCTTGATGCCCAGGGCGTCGGCGCTGAAATGATTGGGGGCATTGAGCGCCAGGTCCAAGTGCTCGACCTGGGTGTCGGGATGGCTCTTGCGCCATTGGGCCACGATTTCGCCGGTCAGTTGGCGCGAGACGGAGTGGGTACCGAGGATGCTGGAGTCGACGTGCAACAGTTTCATGATCAAAGCAGACTTTCTTGGAAGGTGCCGACGCTGAAGATGGCCGGCCATGTATTGATTCTATTTTTGAATGGAATGATTGATAAGTCATCAAAAATGCGATACACCGTCCCAAATATGGGACGATCTGCTCATGCAAGACCTTAACGACATGATTTTCTTTGCCGAGGTGGCCGAGCGCGGCAGCTTCACCGCCGCCAGCCTGGCCTTGGGGCTGCCGAAGTCGCGCCTCTCCCGGCGTGTGGCCGGGCTGGAGACGCAACTCGGCGTGCAGCTGATGCAGCGCAGTTCGCGCAAGCTCTCGCTCACCCAAGCCGGCGAGCTCTACCTGCGGCACTGCATCGAGATGCGCGAGGCCGCACAGGCCGCGCAGGAAGCCATCGCCCAAGTGCACACCGAGCCGCGCGGCATGGTGCGCCTGAGCTGTCCGGTGACGCTGGCGCAGAGCGCGATGGGCCCCTTGCTGCCGGTCTTCATGCGGCGCTATCCGCGGGTGCGTGTCGAGATGCGCGTGCTCAACCGTCCCGTCGATCCGGTCGAGGACGGCGTCGATATCGCGCTGCGGGTGCGCTCGCAGATCGAGAACAGCGCGACCCTGGTCGCCAAGACCTTTGGCGTCAGCCGCTTGCTGCTGGTGGCCAGTCCGGATCAGCTGCACCGGCAGGGCCCGGTGCGCGAGCCGGCCGACCTGGCGCGGCTCGACACCGTGTCGACGACGGTCGGCGAGAGCCGCAGCAGTTGGCGCCTGGAAGGCCCGAAGGGCGAGGTGTTCGTTCACGCGCATGAACCGCGTTACATGGCCGACGACCTGCTGACGCTCGGTTTCGCGGTGGCGCAGGGCACGGGCGCGGCGATGCTGCCCGACTACATGTGCCACGCCCATCTCGCCAGCGGCCGCCTGGTTGAATTGTTGCCGGGCTGGGGGCCGCCGCCGGGCATCACGCATGCGATGTTTCCGGCGCGCCGCGCCCTCTTTCCGCCAGTGCGCCACTTGCTGGATTTCCTGACGGAAAACCTTAAAGTCGATGGTGCCTATGAGTTTGTTGGTTAAATCCAGGATGGAGCGAACCGTACTGGAGAACAGACCATGATGAACCCCGTCGTCCATTTTGAAATGCCATACCGCGACGGCGAGCGCGCCGCCCACTTTTACACCGCAGCCTTTGGCTGGCAGGCCCAAATGCTCGGGCCGCAGATGGGCGACTACGTGCTGGTCACGACCGCCGTCTCCGACGTGAAGCCGGGCGCGCCGGCGGGCGCCATCAATGGCGGCCTGTTTCCTTTCAAGCCCGGTATGCCGGCGCAATATCCGGCGGTGGTCATCGGCGTCGAGGACATTCGTGCCGCGATGGCACGGGTGCAGCAGGCCGGTGGCCAGGTGCTCGGCGAGCCGATGGAAATCCCGGGTGTCGGCCCGTATGTCGCGTTCACCGACACCGAAGGCAACCGCAACAGCATGCTGCAGCCGCTCATGGCCTGACGGCCTCGGGTATGGCCGCTGCGGCGAGCCTACAGGCCGCGCTGCCAGTCGGCACGCAGCCGGGCTGACTCGGGGCGCCCGATCGCATTGCGGACTTCCTGCAGCAGCCGCTCTTTCTCGGCGCCCAGCACGCCCTTGAGGACCAGCCAGTTCGACGCGTGGTCGCTGCGGAACACCGTGCGCTTGAGTTCGAGTGCCTGCAGGAACTGCTCCATCTCGATGAAGAGCTCCTGCTGATCGAGCGCGCGCCACTGCGGAAAACCTTCGCGGAATCGCTGCTCTCCCTGCGGGAAGCTGACCACCAGTGTGGCTGCAAATTCCGGTTGCGTCAGGTTGAGCAGGCGCGCCGAATTCTGCGCGTGCTGGCGCGACAGCAGCGGGCCGCCCAGGCCGTTGAGCAGCATCACCGAGCGCGCGATGCCGGCCGCGCCGAGCTTGGCCAGCGCGTCGCGCGTGCTTTCGAGCGTCTCGCCCTTGTTGACCTTTTGCAGCACCTCGTCGTCGCCCGATTCGGCGCCGACGTAGGCCAGCGTCAGGCCTGCGGCGCGCAGCTCGAGCAGGTCTGCCGCCGACTTGCTGCGCAGGTTGCGCGGCAGGCAGTAGCTCGATATGCGGCGCACGCGCGGCAGATGTTCGCGGATCGCCGCGAGCAGCGGCATGAGGCGGCGCATCGACAGCACCATGGCGTCGCCGTCGCCGAGAAAGACACGCTGCACCTGCTGGCCGAACTGCTCGCCGCAGCGCCGGATCGCATCGAGCGTTTCCTGCTCATCGCGGGTGGCGAACTTCTTCTGCGGCGCGGTGTACATCTCGCAGTACGTGCACTTGTTCCAGGAGCAGCCGTTTGTGACCGGCAGGATCAGCGACTGCGCTTCGCTTGGCGGACGAAACACCGGGTTGACATAGCGGATGGGGAAGTCCTGATTCATGGGGTCAAAAAAGCGCCTTCATTGTTTGCACAAAATCGGTTTCGATTTTGCGCCACGTCTCGGGTGTTGAGTGCACGCCGCAGACCCGGCCATCGGCCAGCACATGATGGCCGGCCACGAAGACCTGCTTGAAGCGGGCGTCCGGACTCGAAAAGACCAGCGCGTCGAGCAGGTTTTCGGTTGGCACGCCCAGCAGCGCCGATGCGCCGTCATCGAGCACCAGAAAATCCGCGCGGCAACCGACGGCCAGGCCGCCGAGCGCGCGCGCGCTCGCCGCCCTGCCGCCTGCCAGCGCAGCTTCGAACAGCGCGGCCGCGCTGCTGCTGTGCGCACCGCTCTGGCTCGCGACGTTGCGCTGACGCCGGGTCAGACGCTGCGAATACTCGAGCAGTCGAAGTTCTTCGCTCCAGCATCGCGTGACGTGGCTGTCGGAGCCGATCGACCAGCGCCCGCCAAGAGCGGCCCAGGCCGCGTAATCGAAGGCGCCGTCGCCCAGATTGGCTTCGGTGCTCGGGCAAATCACCACGGCGGCGCCGCTTTGCTCAATCGCGTTCAACTCGATCGCCGTGGCCTGCGTGGCGTGCACCAGGTTCCAGCGCGCGTCGACGCGGTGCGTCTGCAGCAGCCACTCGATCGGGCGCCTGCCGGTGTGCGCGGTGCAGTCCTGCACCTCCTGCACCTGCTCGGCAATGTGGATGTGCAGGGGTAGTGCGCCGCCGGCGGCAAATTCAGCCACCTCGCGTATCGCCGCGTCATCGGCGGCGCGCAGCGAATGCACGGCGACACCGGCGTTGATGCCCGCCAGCGAGCCGGCCTGGCGCTGCACGCCCTCGACCAGGCGCAGCACGCTGTCCGGTGTCGAGGCAAAGCGGCGCTGATCGTCGCGCAGGCCGGCGCTGCCAAAGCCGCAGCGCATGTAGAGCGTGGGCAGCAGCGTCAGGCCCATGCCCACGCGCTGCGCCGCGCGCACCAGGGCCAGCGACATCTCCAGCGCATCGGCATAGGGCCGGCCGTCCACGGCGTTGTGCAGGTAGTGGAATTCGCAGACCTGCGTGTAGCCGCCGGCCAGCAGTTCGGCGTAGAGCAGGGTGGCGATGGTCTCCATCTGATCCGGTGTGATGCGCAGGGCGACGCGGTACATGCGGTCGCGCCAGCTCCAGAAGTCGTCGCTGGCGCCGCTGCCCGGCGCGGCGCTGTGCTCGGTGAGTCCGGCGATGGCGCGCTGAAAGGCGTGGCTGTGCGCGTTGACGAGGCCGGGCAGCACCGGGGCGTCGAGCACGGTGGCGTCCGGGTGATGGGCCGGCGTGGCATCGGGTTCGATGGCAGACCAGGCGCCGTTGGCGCCGACCGTCAACAGGACGTTGCGCGCCCAGGCACCCTGCACCCAGGCGATCGGCGCGAAGAAGACGCTTCCCTTACTTTGCATAAAGCGCTCCGCAAGCCGCCAGCGCCGCCTTCACCATCGCCTTGAGCTGCGGCTGGATGGCACCGGCCTTGCGCGCGTCGTAGTCGAAGGGCGCGGCTTCGCGCATGTAAAGGTATTGGCACATTTCAAGCTGCACCGCATGCACGCCGGCCTGCGGCGCGCCGTATTGGCGCGTGATGTAGCCGCCCTTGAAGCGGCCGTTGATGACGTGGCTCACCGCCGCATGGCCTGCGCAGACCTGATCCAGCGCGCGCGCGATCGACGCGTCCGCGCTGGCGCCGCCGGCCGTGCCGATATTGAGGCCCGGCAGCGTGCCTTCGAACAGCCAGGGGATCTGCGAGCGGATGCTGTGCGCATCCCACAGCAGGGCATAGCCATGAATGGACTTGATGCGATCAAGCTCGGCTTGGAGCGCGGCGTGATAGGGCAGCCAATAGGCGTCGCGGCGCCGGGCGCGCTCTTCGGCCGTTGGTTCGCCGCCCGCCTGGTAGAGCGGGTCGCCCGCGAAGAAGCGCGTCGGGCACAGCTCGGTGTTGGAGGCCCCAGGGTACATGGGCGCATCGTCGGGCGGACGGTTCAGGTCGATGACGTAGCGCGAGTGGAGCGGACGCAGCACGCTCGCTCGAAGCTCGTCCAGAAAGTCGTACAGGCGCTCCAGATGCCAGTCGGTGTCTTCGAACGCCATCGCGCGCGGCACGTAAGCCGATCGCAGCGCCGACGGGATGTCGGTGCCGATGTGGGGCATGCTGACGAGCAGGGCAGCGCTACCGCTGTGCAGGGAAAAAGTCATCGCGGTTCTCCGTTGAATACGGTTTGCAGGCAGGGCCGACCGCCGAGCGCGTAGCTGAGTTGCGCCGGGTGCTGCACATCCCACAACACGAAGTCGGCGCGCATGCCGGCCGCCAGCACACCGCGATCGGGCAGGCCGAGCGCCTGTGCCGCGCGCCGCGTGACGCCCGCGAGCGCCTCTTCGGGCGTGAGCCGGAACAGCGTGCAGGCCATGTTGAGCATCAACAGCAGTGAGGTGCAGGGCGATGTGCCGGGGTTGCAGTCGGTGGCGACCGCCATCGGCACACGCTGGCGACGCAGCAGTTCGATCGGCGGCACGCGGGTTTCGCGCAGGAAATAAAAGGCGCCGGGCAGCAGCACGGCCACACTGCCCGCTGCCGCCATGGCCGCCGCGCCCTCGTCGGACAGCCACTCCAGGTGGTCGCAGCTCAGGGCGCCGAAGCGCGCCGCCAATTGCGCGCCGCCGCTGTCGCTGAGCTGTTCGACGTGCAGCTTCACGGGCAGGCCCAATTCCCGCGCCGCCGCGAACAGGCGCGCGACCTGCGCCGGGCTGAAGGCGATGCGCTCGCAGAATGCGTCCACGGCATCGACCAGGCCTTCGGCGTGGAGCAGCGCCAACATGCGCAGCACCTCGTCCAGGTAAGCGTCGGCCTGTCCGGCAAATTCGGGTGGCACGGCATGGGCGCCCAGGAACGTGGTGCGCACGTCGACGTCATGCGCCTGGCCGAGCGCGCGCGCCACCTGCAGCATCTTGCGTTCGTGCGCCAGCGCCAGCCCGTAGCCGGACTTGATCTCGAGCGTGGTCACACCTTCGGCCAGCAAGGGCTGCAGGCGAGCAGCACCTTGTTTGAGCAACTCTTCATGCGTGGCGCTGCGCGTCGCCTGCACGGTCGAGGCAATGCCGCCGCCCGCGCGCGCGATGTCTTCGTAGGACGCGCCGTTCAGGCGCATTTCGAACTCGAGCGCGCGGTCGCCGCCATATACCAAGTGCGTGTGGCAATCGATCAGCCCCGGCGTGATCAGGGCGCCGGCTGCGTCATGAAGTATTTCGCAGCGCTGGCGCAACGCGTCGGGCAAGGCGCCGCGCGGGCCGACCCATTGCAGCTGGCCCGCATCCACTACCAGCGCCGCATCTTCGATCAATCCGTAAGGCTGCGGGGCCTCGGCCTGCATCGTCGCCGCGCGGCAGTGGGTCCAGAGTTCGAGGCTCATAGCGCAATCTCCATCCACAAGGCGTTGCCGGCGCTGAGCTTGACCTCCACGCCCGCGGTCACGCTGCGCCAGACCAGACTGCCGGCCGGAACCGCCAGCGTCTGCTGCTGGCAGTTGACGCTTGCCGTGCCGTCGATTGAATAGAGGGCGACGACGCCGGCAGCCCCTGTCATCCAGCGCAGATCGCCGTTGATGCGTTTCATGCGCGCCGAAGCCCTTCTGCGGCGCACCATCAGGTTGAAGTCCTGCGTCGCGCCCGCCAGCAGTTCGCATTGCGTGGCACTGCCGCCATCGAAGCAAAAGGGCGCACTGCTGCCGGTCAGCGAGTGCTGCGATCCGTCCACATCGAGCCTGACACCGGCGCCACCCAGCACCGCAAACCAGCGCTGCACGCCCTCGAAACGCGAGAACGGGCCATTGGCCGCCACCGTCGCCACCGACATGCGCCAGGTCCAGTCTTCTGCTGCAGGCCAGGCAGCGAGTTCACAGGTTTCGCCGCCGCCGTTGCGCCACGGGCTCGGTGCTACGTCGGCGAGCGCGATGCGGCGCCAGCTCACAGCTGAAAGTTCCCGCTGAAGCTGTAGCGGTTGCCCGGGTAGAGCAGCCGCGCCAGGCTTGCCACATGCGGGCCGCTGACGGTGCTGCGCGTCATCACCAGACAGGGCTCGCCGCGCTTGATGCCAAGCTGTCTGGCTTCCTGCGCGCTGGCCAGCCCTGCTTCGATCGAATAGCTGGCCTCGGTCAGCGGCGCATGCTCCAGCAGGTAGTGCGTCGGCGTGCAGGCATTGAAGTCGAGCTCCAGATAGTGCGGCGCCGAGGCCGGGTTCACGTGCCGGTCTTCGAGTTGGATTGCCACGCCGTCCTCGAAGTGGACGAGCACGGAATGAAAGAGCCGCGCCCCGGTTCGCAGCTTGAACACCTGCGCCAGCGCCGCATCCGCGCGCATCGCTTCCACCGTCAAGACCGTGGTGCTGTGCCGGTGGCCGCGCTCGAGGATCTCGTCATGGATGTCGCGGATGGCCAGCGTGCTGGAGATGCGGTGCAGCTGCGCCACAACCGTGCCCGAGCCCTGGATGCGCGTTACCACGCCTTCGACCGCCAGTTCCTTCATCGCGCGGTTCACGGTCATGCGGCTGATTCCGAACTGCTGCTGCAAAGCCGATTCGCTGGGCACGGCGTCGCCCGCTCGCCAGACACCCCGGCTGATTTGGGTCTTGATAAAGGCTTTGACCTGCTCGTAGGCAGGCAGCTTGGCTGGGGTCATGGTGCGTGATGGGTTCGGCGTGAAAAGAATGAGCTTATCAGGGTTTTCCCGCTACAGTATAAGTTGTATAGACAACTAAACTATCCAGACAAACCCTTAACGACTTGGATTTGAATCATGGCCGATCTCTCAAAATCACCTTTCGCCGACAGCGTGGCGCGCCCGGTGCGCGCACCGCGCGGCGCCACGCTGACCTGCGCCAACTGGCAGATCGAAGCGGCCTACCGCATGATCCAGAACAACCTCGACCCGGAGGTTGCGGAGAACCCGGACCAGCTCGTCGTCTACGGCGGCATCGGCAAGGCGGCGCGCAACTGGCCGTGCTTTGACGGCATCCTGGACAGCCTGCGCAAGCTCAAGGAAGACGAGACGCTGCTGGTGCAGTCGGGCAAGCCGGTTGGCGTGTTCCGCACGCACACCGGTGCGCCGCGCGTCCTGATCGCGAACTCCAACCTGGTGCCGAAATGGGCCACCTGGGAACACTTCAACGCGCTGGACCGCGCCGGCCTGATGATGTACGGCCAGATGACGGCCGGGAGCTGGATCTACATTGGTTCGCAAGGCATTGTGCAAGGCACCTACGAGACCTTTGTCGAAGCCGGACGCCAGCACTACGCGGGCAGCCTGGCCGGGCGCTGGGTGCTGACCGCGGGGCTGGGCGGCATGGGCGGCGCCCAGCCGCTGGCCGCGACGTTTGCCGGCGCCTGCTCGCTCAACATCGAGTGCCAGCAGAGCTCGATCGATTTCCGCCTGCGCACGCGCTACTTGGACAAGCAGGCCGCCAATCTGGACGAGGCACTGGCCCTGATCGCGCGTCACACCAGCCGCAAGGAAGCAGTGTCGATCGGCCTGTGCGCCAACGCGGCCGATGTGGTGCCGGAACTAGCGCGGCGCGCCAGGGCCGGCGGCATCCGCCCCGACATTGTGACCGACCAGACCTCTGCGCACGACATCATCCACGGCTATCTGCCCTCGGGCTGGAGTGTCGAGCGTTGGCGGCTCGCGCAGGACGATCCGGCGCTGCACGCCGACCTGACGCAGGCCGCCGGCGAATCCTGCGCGCGCCACGTGGCGGCCATGCTGGAGTTCCACCAGATGGGCATCCCCACGGTGGACTACGGCAACAACCTGCGCCAGGTGGCCAAGGACTATGGCGTGGCCAACGCCTTCGACTATCCCGGTTTTGTGCCGGCCTACGTGCGACCGCTGTTCTGCCGCGGCGTCGGGCCGTTCCGCTGGGTGGCCCTGAGCGGCGACCCCGAGGACATCCGCAAGACCGATGCCAAGATGAAGGAACTGTTCCCGCACAACGCCGGGCTGATCCGCTGGCTCGACATGGCGCAGGAGCGCATCGCCTTCCAGGGCCTGCCTGCGCGCATCTGCTGGATCGGCCTGGGCGAGCGCCATCTGGCGGGCCTGGCCTTCAACGAGATGGTGCGCAGTGGCGAGCTCAAGGGCCCGATCGTGATCGGACGCGATCACCTCGACAGCGGCTCGGTCGCCTCGCCGAACCGCGAGACCGAAGCCATGAAGGACGGCAGCGACGCGGTGAGCGATTGGCCGCTGCTCAACGCGCTGCTCAACACCGCCAGCGGCGCCACCTGGGTCAGCCTGCACCATGGCGGCGGCGTCGGCATGGGCTACTCGCAGCATTCCGGTGTCGTAATCGTCTGCGACGGCACACCCGAGGCGGCGCAGCGCGTCGAGCGCGTGCTGTGGAACGACCCGGCAACCGGCGTCATGCGCCACGCCGACGCCGGCTACGAGATTGCCGAGCAATGCGCACAGGAACACGGCATGAATATGCCGATGAAAGGTCTCTGACATGACGCGCACCCTTTGCCTCGAGCCCGGCCACATGACGCTGGAGCAACTCCAGGCGATCCACGGCGATGTCGTCCAGCTGAGCATTCCGGACGCGGCGCGCGCGGCGATCCGCGCCAGCCAGCGCGTGGTGCAAGGCGCGGCCGATGGCGATGTGGCGGTCTACGGCATCAACACCGGCTTTGGCAAGCTGGCCAACCAGCGCATCAGCAAGGCGCAGCTCGAGACGCTGCAGCTCAACCTGATCCGCTCGCACAGCGTCGGTGTCGGCGAACCGCTCTCGCCGCAGATCATGCGGCTGATGCTGGCGCAGAAGGCCGCCAGCCTGGCGCGCGGTTACTCGGGTGTGCGCGAAGTCGTCATCGACACCCTGCTGGCCGTGCACAACGCGGGCCTCGTGCCCTATGTGCCGTCGCAGGGGTCGGTCGGCGCCTCGGGCGACCTGGCGCCGCTGGCGCACATGACCCTCGCGCTGATCGGCGAAGGTGACATGCTGCAGGACGGTCAGCGCGTGCCGGCCGGGCCGGCGCTGGCGCGCGCCGGCATTGCGCCGCTCAAACTCGGCGCCAAGGAAGGCCTGGCCTTGATCAATGGCACGCAGACCTCGACCGCACTGGCTCTGCACGCGCTGCTCGATTTCGAGCCGGTGCTGGAGGCCGCGCTCGTGATCGGCGCCCTGACGATCGATGCCGCGCGCGGCAGCGACGGTCCGTTCGACCCGCGCATCCACGCCTTGCGCGGCCAGCCCGGCCAGATCGACGTCGCCGGCTATTACCGCGAGCTGCTCAAAGGCAGCGCCATCCGCAATTCGCACCGCGATGGGGATGACCGTGTGCAGGACCCGTACTGCCTGCGCTGCCAGCCACAGGTGGTGGGCGCGTGCCTGGACCAGTTGCGCCACGGTGCCTTGGTGCTGGTGCGCGAAGCCAATGCCGTGACCGACAACCCGCTCGTCTTTGCGCAGGACGGCGCCATGCTCTCGGGCGGCAACTTCCACGCCGAGCCGGTGGCGCTGGCCGCCGATGGCATGGCGCTGGCCATCGCCGAAGTGGGCGCCATTGCCGAGCGCCGCATTGCCATGCTGATCGACAGCAGCGTGTCGCGCCTGCCGCCGTTCCTGACCGCTGACGCGGGCCTCAACAGCGGCTTCATGATCGCCCACGTCACGGCGGCGGCGCTGGCGTCGGAGAACAAATCGCTGGCGCACCCGGCCAGCGTGGACAGCCTGCCCACCAGTGCCAACCAGGAGGACCATGTGTCCATGGCCACCTTCGCCGCGCGGCGCCTTCAGGCCATGATCAGCAACACGGCCAACATCCTGGGCATCGAGTTGCTGGCCGCCGCACAGGGCATCGAGTTCCTGCGCCCGCTGACGAGTTCGGCCGCGCTCGAGCAGGTGCTGGCGCTGCTGCGCCAGCAGGTGCCGGCGATGGCGCAGGACCGTTATCTGGCACCCGACATCGCGCACGCCACGAAGCTGGTGCGCGGCGGCTCTCTCTCCCGGATTTTCCGCACGCTCCCCGGCTTGCCAACACTCTGGCTGCAAGCTTGAAGAACCGGACGCTTCGCAGCTGGCGCAGTAGCTGTTTCTCTCTCTTTTACCTGACAGGAAGACCATGAAAGCAAAACTCACCCGCACCGCTGTTTACAGCCTGTTGTGTCTGGCCGGCCTGGCCCAAGCCGACGTGAAGATCGGCCTGAATGTGCCGCTGACCGGCTTCGCCGCCGCCGACGGCAAGTCCGCGCTTGAAGGCGCCAAGCTCGCGGTGGCGCAGGCAAATGCCGCGGGCGGCATCAACGGTGAGAAGATCGAACTGGTGATCTACGACGACCAGGCCTCGCCCAAGGAAGCTGCACCGATCGCGACCAAGCTGATCGAGAAGGACAAGGTCGTGGTGGCGGTCTCTGGCTCGTACTCGGCGCCGACCCGCGCTGCCGCGCCGATCTTCCAGAACGCCAAGGTGCCCTACGTGGTGGCTTACTCGATCCACCCGGACGTGACGACGACCGGCGACTACATGTTCCGCGCCTCCACCATGGGCGAAGTACAGGGCCGCGCCGGCGCCAAGCTGATCGGCGAAACCCTGAAGAAGAAGAACGTCGCCCTCATCACGCTGAAGAACGACTTCGGCCAGGCGCTGGCCAGCGGCTTCAAGGAAGGCGCGCCCAAGTTCGGCATCAAGATCACCGGCGAGTACGAGTACGGCATGGCCGACCGCCAGTTCGGTCCCATGATCTCCAGCCTCAAGGCCGACAACCCCGAGGCCATCTACGCCACCGGCTATTTCTTCACGGCCGGCCCGCTCGTCAGCCAGTTGCGCGCCGCCGGCATCACGGCCCCGGTGATCGGCCAGGAAGGCTACGACTCCGAGAAGTTCATCGAGATCGCCGGTGCCGCAGCCGAAGGCGTGCTGGTGACCACCTCGCTCGACCGCGACTCCGCCTCGAGCGTGACCAAGGCCTATCTGGCCGATTTCCGAAAGGCCGTCGGCAGCGGATCCGACATGGTGGCCGCTTCCACCTACAGCGCCACCTTTGTCGCGATCGAAGCGATGAAGAAGGCCGGCACCAGCAACCGCGAAGCGATCCGCAACGCGATCGCCGCCGGCACCTTCGAGACCCCGATCGGCAAGCTCACGTTCAACGACCTGCATGAGGTCAACAAGGACGTGCAGGTGCAGATCGTCAAGGACAAGGCCTTCCACCGCTATGCCGTGATTTCGGACCCTGTCTATCTGGCCGCGCCGACCAAGGCCAGCGTCAAGAAATAAGGCTCGATCGATCCCGACCCACCTGCGCAAGGAGCCCCTGTGCTGTTCATTGAACTGATTGCGCAAGGCCTGATCCAGGGCAGCATCTACGCGCTGATCGCGCTCGGGCTGACCCTGGTCTACGGCCTGCTGCGGATATTGCATGTCGCGCACGCCGCCTTGTTCACACTTGGCGGCTACATGGGCGTGCTGGTCACCAACCAGTTCGACAGCCTGGGCCTGGCCATGCTGGTGGCCATGCTGGTGTCGGGTTTTGCCGGCGTGCTGATGTACCGCCTGTGCTACGAGCCGATCCTGCATCAGCCGCCGTTTGTCGCGCTGATCGCGTCGATCGGCCTGTTCATCGCGTCGGAGGAGGTGTTTCGCATCGTCTTCGGCGCCTACGGGCTGTCCTACCGCAACCCGCCGCTGCAGGCGCAGGTGGCGCTCGGCCCGCTGAATTTCAAGCGGGCGGAGCTGCTGGTGATGGTCGGCGGGGCGCTGATCATCGGCGTGCTGGCCCTGCTGCAAAGCCGCACGCGCCTGGGCATCGCCTGCCAGGCCACGGTCACCGATCCCGAGATGGCGGAGTCCTTCGGCATCGACCTCAAGAAGGTCCGCTACGTGAACTTCTTCATCGGCTCGGCGCTGGCCGGGATGGCCGGCGTCATGGTTGCGCTGCTCAACAACCTGGTCGAACCCACCATGGGCAGCGTCGCGTCCTACAAGGCGCTGGCGATCATTGTGCTGGGCGGCTTGGGCTCGGTGCCGGGCACTCTGATGGCCGCGCTGATCCTGGGTGTGGTCGAGGCCTTCGGCACGATCTATCTGGGCAAGCTGCTCGACCGCAATGCGATCGCCTTCGCCTTCCTGATCCTGGTGCTGATGGTCAGGCCGCAAGGTCTTTTTTCCCGGAAGTAGGGCGCGCATGGAATACGAAATATCACTTGTCACGGCGGTCGGCATCAGCGTGCTGTTCGCCTTGTCGCTCAACCTGATCACGGGCTTTTGCGGCCAGATCAGCCTCGGGCACGCCGCCTTCTTCGGCATCGGCGCCTACGGCTCGGCCCTGCTGTGCAAGATGGGCCTGCCGTTCCTGCTGAGCCTGCCGCTGGCCATGCTGCTGGCGGGCGGCTTCGGCCTGGTCGTCGGCCTAGCCAGCCTGCGCGTGCGCGCCGACTTCCTGGCCATCACGACGATGGGCGTCGGATTCCTGTTTGTCGGCGTCGTGCGCCAGCAGGAGCGACTGGGCGGTGAGATGGGCATCTCGGGCATCCCCGACGCCGGTTTCTCGAAACTGGCGTTCATGCTGTTGACGCTTGGGCTGTGCGTCGTTGCCGCGCTGTTTTCCCACTACATCCGGCGCAGCTGGATGGGGCAGGTGTTCAACGCGATCGCCGAGGACGAGGACACGACGCGCGTGCTGGGCGTCGATGTGCCGCGCTTCAAGCTGGCGGCCTTTGCAATGGGCACGGCGCTGGCGGGCCTGGCCGGCGCGCTGTATGCGAACAACCTCAAGTTCATCAGCCCGGACAGTTTCGGCTTCGTCGAGTCGATGACGGTGCTGTCGATGGTCGTCATCGGCGGCATCGGCTCGGTGGCCGGCGTCACGGCCGCGGCGATCGTGCTGTCGCTGCTGCCGTCCCTCTTCACCTTTGTCGGCGAATACAAGCTGCTGGTCTACGGCGGCCTGCTGTTCCTGATGATGCGGTTTTCACCCGACGGTGTGACCGGCGCACTGCGCCGCGCCATGGCACATGGGAGGCGCTAGCATGAAGCCACTGCTGAGCGTCAACCATGTGACGGTCCGGTTTGGCGGCCTGACCGCCATCGACGATGTGTCGTTCGAGGTCAAGTCCGGCGAGCTGCTGGGCCTGATCGGCCCCAACGGTGCCGGCAAGACGACCATGATGCGCGCCATCGTGGGGGTCGTTCGGCCATCGAAGGGCAGCGTCATGCTGGAAGACCTGGCCCTCAATTCACTGTCCATCGATGCTCGCATCCGCGCCGGCCTGGCGCTGTCGCAGCAACTGGTCAAGCCGTTTCGCGAGATCAACGTGCAGGACAACGTGGCTTTCGCCGCCGGCAGCCGCAAGACGCGCACACCGACGGCCGCCCTGTGCCACGTCAACCGTCAGGCCGAGCGCGCGCTGGCGCTCGACGCCCTGGGCCGGGTCGGCATCGCCGGCTACGCGCAGCAGAGCCCGAAGACGCAGCCGCTGGGCGTGCTCAAGCGCCTGGAAATGGCGCGTGCGCTGGCGCTCAAGCCCAAGCTGCTGCTGCTCGACGAACCGCTGGCCGGGCTCAATTCCAAGGAGGCCAGCGCGCTGGCGCAGACCATCGCCGACATCAACCGCCAGGGCATGACCATCATCCTGATTGAGCACAACCTGAGCGAGATCATGCGCATCTGCCAGCGTCTTGTGGTGCTGGACAACGGCAGGAAGATCGCCGAGGGCCTGCCGCGCGATGCCATGAACGATCCGGGCGTGCGCCTGGCCTATCTGGGAGGAGACGCTGATGCTGCAGATTGAAAACCTGAGCTGTGGCTACGGCATGTTCCAGGCCGTGAGCGGCCTGTCGCTGCACCTGCGAGCAGCCACCATCACCGGCCTGATCGGCGCCAACGGCGCCGGCAAGTCCTCCACGCTGATGTGCCTAGCGGGCCACGTCGCCATGACCGAAGGCACACTGCGTTTCAAGGGGCAGGACATCAGCCGGCTCGGAGCGCGCGAGCGCGTCAAGCTCGGCATCGCGATCTCGCCCGAGGGCCGCCGGCTGTTCAAGGACCTGAGCGTTGAAGACAACCTGCGCGTCGGCGGCCTGGTGCAGCCCGCCAGCGCCTATGCGCAGGATCGCGACAAGGTACTGAGCCTGTTCCCGCGGCTGGCCGAACGCATGACCTCGCTGGCCGGCAACCTGTCGGGTGGCGAGCAGCAGATGCTGGCGATCGGCCGCGCCTTGATGACGCGACCGCAGCTGCTGATGATCGACGAGATCTCGCTCGGCCTGATGCCCAAGGCCATCGAGCTGTGCTACCGCGCGCTCGAAGTGCTGCGTCGGGAGGGGCTCACCATTCTCTTGGTGGAGCAGAACACCGACCGCGTGCTGCGCGTGGCCGACGATCTGTGCGTGCTCGAATCGGGCCGCACCGTGTGGCAGGGCACGGCCGCCGCTGCGCGCCAGGATCCGACGCTCACGGCCGCTTACCTCGGCATGCATTAGCGAGCGGCTGGCCCTGCGCCAGCGGCAACAGGGCGATCCATTGAAACAGTTCCGTGCCGGAAAACGTCGCTACCGCTTGTATTGCTTTAGCAGGTCAGCTTCCATCTTGTTCAAATCGGAATCCGACATGTTCTGCATATCCTGCATCGATTTTCCGGTCACGGTTCGCGATTGCGCATCACCCTTTGCGCGGATGGTCGCTTCATCTGGCTGCTTCCCGCCTTCCTTTTGAGCCTTCGCTTCATACATGCGAACGACTTCTGCATCGGACTTCCCGACTGCAGCCTTGCCCAGCATGGGACGCACGGCGTTGGCTGTCTGGGTCTCCTGCGACTTCTTAAAGGCCGCTTCCTGCTTCTTGCGGTCTTTTTCCTTGGCGTCAAACCTGGCATTGGATTCCTTCTCCGCCTTGTCCTGTGCCTTGATCGCCGCCATGTCTTCGTCAGCACCCGACGCGCAGGCCATGCTGGACAGACTCATCAGGACCAAAAGTGCGGGTAATGGCTTCATGTTGTTCTCCGTGCGGATGGAAGGAAGAGCCGAGTATGGATGAGCTACTGCAGCCAGGCAATGCCTTTTTCACGTTCCCTGGTCGCAAGAGACACGAAGCGTGTATGCGTCACAGTCCGTTTTCCGGCGCCTCAGTTCAACGCCGCAAAGAAGCAGCTGTGGCGATCCGCGAAGTGCCCATCGAAGTCAGTCAGAGCGGTCGGGACAAGGAAAGCAGTTGTTCGTCAAGCAAGCGCCGGTCAGATCGGCTTTCAAAGGAGAGATCTTGCGCATCTGCCACTGTTGGGCAACTGGTTTTGTGTCCGTGATGGCCTTGTACGCCGGTTCAAACCCTCAATCGATCAGTCGATCAACGCGGGTCTGTTGACAACTGCTTCGCGACGAAAGGGTGCTGTCCACGTTGCAGCGCAACTGATCGAGTGCTGTTAAAGTGACATTCGATATGAGTACCGAACACCCCGCCATTGATGTCGCCGTGATCATGCGCAAGGAGCGCATCAAGGGGGACATGAGTCGTTGGCAAACGTGGCGCTGGGTGCTCGATGACGTGGTGATGCATGAGACTGGTTTTGGCGAAGAACCGCGCATGCTTTACAAGGACGAAGATGGCGAGCGCTGGTTGCACCCGCGCTACCGGGTCGAATTGTTTGAAGACGATGCCGAAGGCTATCAGCTGAACGCCAGCACGGTGACACCGGGCTGGTTTGTGCTGTGGCGCATGCAAGACCCTGCAGGCCCTGGCGAGGAACCACAGGCCCGCCCGGTGGCGGTAAGCCTGAGTTACCACGACGCCAGCCGATGGCTCGACGCCCAGGAGACTGTGGAGCAGATCGCGGCGCCGCCGGTGATCGTCGATTGGCTGAAGTCCTTCATTGAGGTCTTCCACCCGGTCGAGGCGAAGCGCGCCAGGCGACCGCAGAGTTTCCGTTTGCTTGCTGACCGCTTCGGCAATCCGGTCTCCATCAGCACCGAAAAGAAAGTGGCTTCCGGCGACGCAAGCGCACCGGAAAGACAAGCGCGCGCGGTCGTCGCTGGCGCCGGTGGCGATCGTGCCTGAGAGTTTCCTGGGGCGCTGGGCTCAGCGCAAGGCCGATGTTCGTCAGGGCAGGGAACCGGCAGAGCCGAGCAATCCATCTGCAGACAAGCCCCTGCAGCCACCCGTGCAAGACGACGCTCCGCTCCCGGCGTCGGCGTTGCCTGTCCCTGCGGCCGACCCGTCGACCCCGGCGCAAACGGAAAGCGACGAACCGCCGTTGACACTGCAGGATGCGCAGGCCCTGGGCATGGAATCGGACTACTGGCCTTTCCTGGCGCGCCGTGTGGACCCGGCCGTACGCAACGCAGCCATGAAGAAACTGTTTTCCAATCCGCACTTCAACGTGATGGACGGGCTCGACACCTACATCGACGATTACGCGAAGCCCGATCCGCTGCCACCGGCCATGTTGCGCAAGATGGCGAGCGCCCGGTTTCTCAATTTGCTGGAGGAAGATCAGAACGAGCCTGCGAGCCAGCCCAACCCGAGACAAGACCATGCCAACACTGATTTGCAGCTGCAACCAAACGATGCCCCTGAAGGCCGGGGTCCTGGGCGCGGCGCTGAATGAATCACTGACGCTGCACTCCACGCTGTGCCGGCGCGAGGCCGATTCCTTTGTGCAGGCGCTGGCTTCGGGTGAGGATGTCCTGGTCGCCTGTACCCAGGAAAGCCGTCTGTTCCAGGAAATCGCGGCGCAAACGGCCGCAGCCCAGGGTGTGGCGATCCGCTTTGTCAATATCCGTGAGACCGGTGGCTGGAGCAAGGACGCCGGTCAGGCCGCCCCCAAGATGGCGGCTCTGCTGGCTGTCGCACGGCTGCCCGAGCCGGAGCCGGTCCCAACTGTGGGCTTTGGCAGTGCAGGCCGCGTCCTGATCATCGGTCCGCTAGATCTGGCCGAACGGGCTGCGGCCTTGCTGGCGCCGTCCCTGGATATCACACTGTTCGGCATCGGCGCCGGCCGCGACGGCGGCGCCCAGGAGCGGCGCTATCCGGTGCTGAGCGGGCAGATCGCTCGCCTGAACGGGTGGCTGGGGCAATTCGAGCTTGAGTGGACGCAGAACAACCCGATCGATCTGGACTTGTGCACCCGCTGCAATGCGTGCCTGGTTGCGTGCCCGGAAGGCGCGATTGGCCTTGACTACCAAATCGACCGTGCCTTGTGCAAATCCCACCGCGCTTGCGTCACGGCCTGCGGGCCTGCCGCAGCAATTGACTTTGACCGCAAGACGGTCAAGCAGAGCGCCGCGTTTGACCTCGTGCTGGATCTGCGCGCAACGCCGGCCTTTGGCCAGCAGACCCTGCCGCAAGGGTATTTTTT
>CAIKMZ010000162.1 GCA_903828665.1 uncultured beta proteobacterium | reverse complement strand
GTCCAGGAAAAAGGTAACCAACACCAGCCAGGGCCGCTGCATCTGCTGCGTTTTGGAGTTCATTGCGCACAACGAACAAATACCCGACGTCAATCGCCAGTGCAGTGAAGCCAAGAAGCATCGCCAAAGTAACTGCAACTAGGACAGCAATTGCACCGCGCTGATGTACTTTCTGCTTATTCTCGATGGCCTTGGAACCGAGCCGGTTTGAGTGAAAGAACATCATTTGCGCATCCTCCGACAGACTATTCTTCGATCATGACCGCTGTTGCCGAAAGACGCATCGGCCCCGTGATAGCACTCAGTAACGGTCCCAGCAGAAGACCGACGTATGTGTAGGACACAGTTACGTTTAGTTGCGGTGTAGAAAAATCCGGATTGGTCGACTCTGAGACGGAGACGTCGGGCGAGACAGTGTTGCCAAATGAAATCAAATATTCTTTACAGTAATTCATCCCTACCGTCTTGATCTGAGGAATAGTCGCTTTGACTTTTCTGACAACAACACCTGCTCTTGCCGCCTCACGGCTGGCGTTCGTAATGATGGCTTGGTCATAAAGCGCGACGCCAAACTCAATGACTCCAAAAATCAGAGATAGCAAGACCGGCAAGACAATCGCAAACTCGACTGCGACCACCCCTCTCTGCAAACGATTTGATTCCATAACATCCCCAAATCCTGATCCGAACGATCGTGCATGATTACCTCTCGATATTGAAAACGACAAGTTGCGAAATCGCAAACACGATCACGGCTGCCTTGATGCCTTCGCGGCACCAAGTTCTTCAGATTGGCTTTGACGTCGACGCATCGGCGCGCAGATAGGTTGGATTTGAGCATCAGGAACCTGTTTGGATGCCATTTATCTGACAATTGGCACCGTTTATCGGGAACCTGGGACTTTCATATAGGATGGTTTGATACTTGGACCCAGATACTTAGGAAAGTCCCAGAATCCATCAATTGATCATCGCAAAATGAACTTATCCACCTCGCCACGCATCGCGTCGGCCGGCTTCACGCTAATTGAATTGATGATTGTTGTGGCCGTCGTCGGCATATTGGCTGCGATCGCCATGCCCGCCTACACCGACTATGTCGTGCGCGGCAAGATTCCGGAAGCGACGTCCAACTTGGCAACCAAGCGGGTGCAGATGGAGCAGTTCTTTCAGGACAACCTGACCTATGCCGGCGCGCCCGCCTGCAACACCGATTCCAGCGCCAGCCAGTACTTCACCTTCAGTTGTTCGGCGGCCGCGACGGCCACCGCATTCACGCTGCAGGCAGTCGGCACCGGCTCGATGGCGGGATTCACGTTTACCGTCGATCAAAGCAACAACAAGGCGACCCCGGCCGTGCCATCGGGCTGGTCCAGCCACAGCCCGGATACCTGCTGGGTCACGAAGAAGGGGGGCGTTTGTTGAGACCCCGCGACCGCCAGTCGGGCGTCAGCCTGATCGAGACGCTGATCGGCATGGCCATCGTCGTCATCGTGCTGGCGGCGGGGGCGCCGAGCTTCAGCACCTATCTGCAAAACAGCCAGATCCGCAATGCCGCTGAATCGCTGCAGAACGGATTGAGCCTGGCCAGGGCCGAGGCGGCGCGGCGCAACACCAATGTTCAGCTTGTCCTGGGCACCGGTTCGGCATGGACGGTCGGCTGTACCACAGCGGATGCGAACTGCCCGGCCAGCATCCAGACCCGCAGTGCGGCTGAAGGCTCGAACAACGCAGCCGTGACGACATCGCAGGTGATCACTTCAACCAATGCCCTCGCCGCGGCAGCTGCGTTCACGACTGCGCTCAATTTCAACGGCTTCGGCAAGGCCAGCACCCTGCCACCGGGGAACAGCGCGCTGTTCGACATCACCAACCCGACTGGTGGCACTTGCGCCAGCGCCGGCGGAACGATGCGCTGCCTGCGCGTCGCGGTGAGCGCCGGCGGACAGATCCGCATGTGCGACCCCAAGCTGACCGCCACCAATCCCGGCAACCCGCAAGCCTGCTGACAAGACCATGGGAACACGCACCAGTTTGAAAAACCAGTCCGGCATGCTCTTGCTCGAAGGGCTGATCGCCATTCTTGTCTTCACCATCGGCGTGCTGGGCGTCGTTGGCCTGCAGGCCACCGTCGTGAAGCAGGTCTCCGACGCACGATACCGGACCGACGCCAGCATGCTGGCCAACCAGTTGCTCGGAACGATGTGGGTCAGCGACCGGACCACCGCAACGCTGCAGACGAGTTTCAACACGGGTGGAGCGGCGTACAACAACTGGCTGGCCCGGGTCAACGCCACCCTGCCCGGCGCGGCGACCTATCCTCCGACAGTCGCTATTTCCAACCAGGGCGTGGCCACGGTCACCATCCGCTGGCTGGCACCGAGCGAAGCCGCGAACACCACGCCGCACCGGCATGTCGTGATCGCCCAAATCCAATAGGCAAACACGTGCTGCGACCACCCCGAACATCCCTCAAACGTGCTGCCGGCTTCAGTCTGGTTGAAATCATGGTGGCGCTGGCCATTGGCATGCTGGCAGCCGTTGTCATGTTGCAGGTATTTGCCCTGTCCGAAGAGCGAAGCCGCACCGCGACCAGCGGCGGCGATGCGCAGAGCAATGGCGCCTTGACCTACTACCAGTTGCAAAGCAACATCCTTCGGGCCGGCTATGGCCTGAACTCGACCAGCCTGTTCAATTGCAGCGCAACTTGGCAAGTCGCGTCGGGCAACTACCTTGCAAAGACTCTGCGCCTGGCCCCGGTCACCATCAATCCGGTTGATGGCGCGGGCGCCGCCATCATTCCGGCGGGCGATCCCAATACCGACACATTGCTGGTGATGTACGGCAATGGCGACAGCGAACCCGAAGGCAACAAGTCGGACACGACCTCAACGCCAACCTACACCGTGCAAATGCCCAGTTCGTTCACCGTCGGCGACCGGGTCATCGCCGTGCCGGCGGCCTGCTCTGCCAATCTGATCATGGACCGGATTACCGGGGTCGCAGCAACGACGGTCACCGTCGCCACCGGCGACAGCGGGGTTTCGCTGTTCAACCTGGGTCGGGGGCCGAACGGGCTGCCAACGGCGGCGGGACCGAATGGACCGACCATACTGGCTTACGCGATCCGGGGCGCCAACCTCACGGTTTGCGACTATGTCGTGAACGATTGCAGCATTGCCGCCAATACCGGCAATGCCACAGTCTGGGAGCCGATCGCAAGCAACATCGTGAGCCTGCGCGCACTGTACGGCTGGGACAATGGCGGAGCGACGGCAGCGCCGTATCCGGCGATGGACGGCGTCGTCGATTCCTATAGCAGCACGACGCCGGGCACCGCCTGCGAATGGGCGCGGGTTTCGGCGATCCGCATTGCGCTGGTGGCCCGTAGCGCCCAGTTCGAAAAGACCGCGGTCACCACCGCTGCGCCGACATGGGACGGCAGCGCGGCGGCGGCCATCGACCTGACGAAGAAACCGGACGGCTCGGCCAACCCCGATTGGCAGAACTACCGCTACAAGTTGTTCCAGACGGTCATGCCGCTGCGCAACATCGCTTGGATGGGAGTGCCCACCGGATGCTGACCCACAACACACGACCCACTGGACTAGGCCCTGCCCGCAAGCGGCAAGACGGCGTGGTCTTGATCGTCGCGCTCGTCGTGCTGGTGGCGATGACGCTGGCCGCCATCGCCCTGATGCGATCAGTCGATACCAACACCGTCATCGCCGGTAACCTGGCGTTTCAGCAATCTGCCACCCATTCCAGCGACACCGGTGTCGAAACCGCGATTGCCTGGCTGAACGCGAACAAGGCGGGTTCCACTTTGGACAGCGACGACTCGACCAACGCCTATGCCGCCAACGGCAGCAATGCGGCGCTGAGTCCGGCGGTGGGGCAAAGCTGGAACGACTACTGGGCCACTACGCTGTCGGCGCGACCCCCCTATGCCCTGGCGAAAGATTCTGCCGGCAACACCGTTTCTTACGTCATTGACCGCCTGTGCAACAACGCCGGTCCCAAGACGGGCGGTGCGGCATGCATCGCCTCGCCGGTGGTGACGGCGGCCAGTGGCAATGAGGAAGAAGCCGGTGCCAAGCCGCTCAATGCGCCCTCCGTCGTGTACTACCGAATCACGGTCCGCGTTGCCGGACCCCGCAATACGGTGAGCTATGTCCAGTCGGTCGTGTCCATGTAGCGGATGCCCTGGCATCACGCTGGACGCACCGACCACCTCTCACCGCACAGCATGCGCTGCAATCCAAGGAGATCGTCATGATCAGAGATAAATGCCTCAAATCGATCAGCAGCCTGGCGCTGGCCATGGCTGTGGTCGCGGGCGCCCATGCCGCGACGACGGACATTTCCACCGTGCCGCTGAACACCTATTCGGCGCCGTCCTCGACCGATGTCAAGCCGAACGTCATGTTCATCCTGGACGATTCCGGCAGTATGGACTGGGATTTCATGCCTGACTGGGCGTGCGCCAGCTATTCGACACAGAACTCCGGGTGCAACAACACCGGGCAGGACCCAGCCTCGGCGCGCTCCGAATACCTGTTCAGGAATTCCAGCTACAACGGCGTCTACTACAACCCGGCTGTCTATTACAAACCACCGGTTGCGGTGGACAGTAGCGGCGTTGCCAACACGACGACCTACCCGAGCATGCGCGGCGTGTCCACCGCGACCGGAGGCAACAGTTCCGCCAGCAGCGGCAGCCCGAACTGGAAAGCGGTCAAGAATGACGCCTATGGTGTTCAAGTCATCCCCTCGGGAACGTGGACGCCGGGGCCCACCACGTCCGACCTGAGCACGGCAAACCCCTATTTCTTCACCACGGTGCCGGGAGAATATTGCACATCGTCGAGCCTGAAAACCTGCACCACCGCCAGCGCACCCTCTGCTAGTTATCCGTTCCCCGCGCCCTTGCGCTGGTGCAACAGCAGCAGTCTTAGCACCTGTCAGGCAGCGTTCAGCGGAACCTTCAACTATGCGCGCTCACCGGCAGCACGCACGGCAACGATCGTCGTGTCTGGTACATCCAGCACCAGCGTTAGCGGCATTACCGTCAACAGTTTGCAGGTCATGTCGGGTACGGCCAGTGCCACGACCTCATCGAGCACGATGGCCAGCAACATCGCCGCCCAGATCAACGCATGCACCACGACGCAGGCCGGCAATTGCCAGGTGGTTGGCTACAGTGCGTCGAACAACAACAGCACGGTGACCATTACCGCACCCGGCGCTATCAGCTACACGCCGTCCGTGACGAAGGGAAACTCTGGAACCATGACCTTGACGGCGAGTGCTTTCAGCGCCGGCACGATACCCGGCGACATCCTGCGCACCACGATTGCCCCCACCGTCACCAGTTACCCCTACCCGGGCAGCAGTGCCAAGGCGCTTGCCCGCACCGACTGCGTCGGCAGCACCTGCACCTACGCCGAGGAAATGACCAATTACGCCAATTGGTGGACCTACTACCGCACGCGCATGCAGATGATGAAGACGGCAGCCAGCAATGCCTTCTCAACGATTGACAGCGCCGCCGATCTGAGCAACAACGTCTCGCGTTTCCGGCTCGGCTACATGACCATCAACAACAATACGAACAGCGATTTTCTGAATCTGGGCGAATTCTCCAACAGCCAGAAATACAACTGGTACACCAAGCTCATCAGTGCCAACCCCGGCAACTCCACACCTTTGCGGGCGACCCTCTCGGACGCGGGCCGTCTTTATGCCGGCAAACTCAATGGATCGACTTATAACGGTGTCACGGTCGTGGATCCCTTGCAATACTCCTGTCAGCAGAACTACACCATTCTTTCAACCGATGGTTTTTGGAACGAGAGTTCAGGTTTCAATAAATTGGATGGCAGCACCGCTGTCGGCAATCAGGATGCCGCCTTGCCGCGACCGTATTACGACGGTGGCAGCGCCCAGATCCAGACCCGGACCAGCACCCTGCAATCCCAGACAGTTACACCGCAATGGCAAATGAGCACAAGCCAGCTCCAACTGCAGACGACAACCTTGCAGGCCCAAGCACAGACCAGTCAATTGCAATTGCAGACGACAACCTTGCAAGCCCAGGCACAGACCAATCAGTTGCAGTTGCAGACGACCACCCTGCAGGTCCAAGCACAAACCAATCAGTTGCAGTTGCAGACGACCACTTTGCAAGCACAAACCCAGACCAATACACTGCAAAAACAAGTATCTCAGTTGCAAGCCACGACCGTGCACCTGCAATCCAGCACCAAGATAAGCGGCAACAATTACACAACCCCCGTTGACGTGGCTAGCTGCACTTACGGCAACAACACAAGATGCAGTTACGGCACGCCGACAATAACCGGCGTAGCCAGTTGTCCGACAATAGGCACCAAGACCAGCGGCACTGGCAACGGCACCGTCTACAACGGACCGACGGTGACAACGGCATGCAGTCCGGTTGTGACAGCCGCCTACGCGACAGCAACGAGCTGCACAACAACTACTACGCCTGATGCCAACGGGTTCACCACCCAGTGCAATTACGCAGGTTGGACCAATTCAGGCAGCCCGGGGGCGGCATCGACCTGCAACGCGGCGGCTATCGCGCCATCGACAGGACCCTCCTACACGGTGGGTGTCGCCAGGCAATGCGTACCAACGGCCTCACTGCTCAGCGGCTACTCTTCCGCAAGCACTTGCACAGCAACCACGACGCCGGACGCCAATGGAAGAACGACCCAATGTCAATACGCGGGCTGGACAAATTCAGGCAGCCCAGGCGCGGCATCGACCTGCAACGCGACGGCCATCGCGCCATCGACAGGCCCATCCTACACGGTGGGTGTCGCCAGGCAATGCGTACCAACGACCTCACTCACCAGCGGCTACGCTTCCGCAAGCGCTTGCACAACAACCACGACGCCGGACGCGAATGGAACAACAACCCAATGTCAATACGCAGGCTGGACAAATTCAGGAAGCCCGGGGGCGGCTTCGACCTGCAACGCAGCGGCTGTCGCGCCATCGACAGGCCCCTCCTACACGGTGGGTGTCGCCAGGCAATGCATACCAACGGCCTCACTGCTCAGCGGTTACGCTAACGCAAGTGCTTGCACAACAACCACGACGCCCGATGCCAACGGGCAAACCACCCAGTGTCAATACGCTTCCTGGACAAATTCAGGCAGCCCGGCGGCAGCAACGGCTTGCAGCGCGCTCGCGCAGTCGACGGGACCGGTCTATTCCGTCGGTCTCGCCACGCGATGTAACGCAACTGCCTCGCTGCTCAGCGGTTACGCTAACGCAAGTGCTTGCACAACAACCACGACGCCCGATGCCAACGGGCAAACCACCCAGTGCCGATATAGCAGTTGGTCCTCGGCCACGACCGTAACGGCGTGCACGGCGACAGCGCAATCGACAGCATCGCCCTATACGGTGGGCGTGGCAACCACCTGCACGTCAATCGCGCCGGCACTGGGAACATGGACCGCGGCAACCACCTGCACGGCTTCAAGCACCAGTAACTGCCAATACACAGCATGGACTGCATGGGCCAATGCCACTTCATGCACGACCGTCACGCAATCCGCATCCCCGAACTACGCGGTGGCAACAGCGCGCGATTGTCAGGTCACCACCAGCGGTGGCACTTCCAACACGCTGGCCGATGTGGCCGCCTATTACTACAACACCGACTTGCGCAGTCCCATTGCGATCAACGGCATGAGCACCGGCACCTGCACCGGCCCCACCATTGCGCCCGCGACAACACCCAACGATTTGTGCGCGGACAACGTGCCGGCCAATGGCCGCGATGTGGCGACCACCCAGCACATGACCACCTTCACGCTGGGACTGGGTTCACAGGGACAGATGATCTACGCGCCGACCGATGGCAAGGACTACTGGAACGACACCAGCGGCGACTTCTTCGATGTCAAGGCCGGCACCACGGCCAATACGAGTACGGGCATCTGCTCCTGGCAAAGCAGCGGTGCCTGCAACTGGCCGACTCCTTCTTCCAATTCAAACGCCAATATCGATGACCTCTGGCATGCTGCGATCAACGGACATGGCACTTATTTCAGCGCCAAGGATCCCGCCACGTTGGCCTCAGGCCTGACCAATACGCTGGCTGCCATCGCCAACGTCCCGCGACCCGGAACTGCCGCGGCGGCGGCCAGCAGCAATCCGAACGTCAGCGCAAGCGACAACTACATCTTCAGTTCGTCCTACAAATCGGTTGAATGGTATGGCGAGTTGGTGCGCCAGCAGATCACCACGACCGGCACCCTGACCGGGCAGAACTGGTCGGCCATGCGGCTGCTCGATTGCGCGACCACGCCCTGGACCGCATCGACCAGTTATGTGCTCGGGGCCAACTACCGGCAGGGAACGACCTGCTATACGGTCACTTCCAGTTATACCTCGGGGTCGAGCTTTGACAGCAGCGCCGCCGGATTGGACATGAGCAACACCGACGTCGTCCACGTTGACGAAGCGGCCCCGCCGGCCAGTCAGGTGGCGGCCACCGCATTGACCAGCCGGACCATCTATACCAAGCGCGTGACCTCACTCGGTGCACCGGCATTGATCTCATTTACCTGGGGTGCACTGGCCGCCTCGCAGCAAGCCTACTTTACGGCGCCGGCCATCACCTATGCCTCAGCCACGGTCGGTCTGTCCCAGTTTTGCACGTCCGGCGGCAACTGCCTGAGCAGCACGGCGCAAAGCAACACCACACTGGCGACTGGTGGCGCAGCGGGCGAAGCACTGGTCAACTTCTTGCGCGGCGACCGTAGCCAGGAAGGCGGCTACTACCGCACGCGCACCCATGTGCTCGGCGATATCGTGGCGTCCGAAGCGCGGTATGTAAAGGCGCCGTTGTTCAATTACAGCGACGCCAGCTACACCGCCTATAAAGCCTTGGTGAGCTCGCGCAATGGCACGGTCTATGTCGGCGCCAACGACGGCATGCTGCATGCGTTCGATGCGACCAGCGGTCAGGAAACTTGGGCTTATGTGCCGGAGATCGTCCTGCCAAGCCTCTACAAGCTGGCCGACAAGAACTATTCGACGCAGCATCAATTCTTTGTTGACGATACGCCCGAGGTTGGCGACATCTGCCCGAATGCTCCAAGCTCGTCCTGCGCCGCCAGCGAATGGAAGACCATCCTGGTCGGCGGCCTCAATCGCGGCGGCAAGGGCTATTACGCCCTGGACATCACAGACCCCACGACGCCGAAACTACTGTGGGAGTTCACCGATACCAACCTGGGCTACAGCTACGGCAACCCGAGAATCACCAAACTGAAGAACGGGACGTGGGTTGTGCTGCTGAGTTCGGGCTACAACAACGCCGACGGTCAAGGCCGCGTCTACGTTCTGAATGCCAATTCGGGCACGCTGATCAGGAGCATCAGCGATGGGACCGGGACCGCCGGTTCGCCGAGCGGACTGGCGCGCCTGGGAGCCCATGCCCTGACACCTGACACCGACAACACGACACTGGCCGCCTATGGCGGCGACACCTTGGGCAATCTTTGGCGCTTCGATGTGAACGGAGACATTGGCGCCTCGGGCTATGACGCGCAGTTGCTGGCCACTTTCAAGGACGCCGGGGGCAACGCACAGCCGATCACGGCCAAGCCGACGATTGCCAGCGTCAACGGCAAGCCGATCGTCTATGTGGGCACCGGCCGCTATTTGGGCACGAGCGATGTCACCGACACGAGCACGCAGTCGTTCTACGCCGTCCTTGACAAATCGGACACCACGAGCTTGGGCAATCCGCGCACGACCGGCAGCGGTTTCGTGCAGCAGACACTGACCAACGGCACCTGCCCGTCAGGGTCATCGGTGAGCGTGTGTTCCCCGGGCCAGGTCGTTCGCACGAGCAGCAGCAATGCGGTGGACTGGACCACCAGCAACGGCTGGTACATCGACTTCCTGACCGGCGGTGAGCGTGCAAGTACGGATCCGACGCTGGGTCTTGGCTCACTGCTGTTCACGACCATCAGGCCGCAGAGTTCGTCGGTGAGCGCCTGCGGAGCGCCAGGCACCGACACCTCGGCCAGTTTCCTGTACGTCCTGAATTACCTGACCGGTGGCGCCGTGGTGGGCGCCAACACGGTCACCGGCGTTAGTCTGGGTTCCGGCCTTGTGACGCGACCCGTCATGATCGAATTGACCGATGGCAGCGTCAGGGCGCTGATCCGGGCATCCACCGGCGGCAGTGCAGGCAGCGTATCTTCTGGCAGCACTGCCACCGATCTCGGCAATACGCTGGTCGTCACGCCCACCGTCAACCTGTCCTCCAGCGGCAACCTGCGGCGGGTCTCATGGCGTGAGTTGACCAGCCGGTAGCGTCCATTGCAGATGCAGGCCTCTTGGTTCGGTGCATTGCTGCTGTCGCTTTCAGTGCACCTTGGCCTTATCGTGGCAGCGGGTGATGGTGCGCGCGCATCGGTCAAGCCGGCGCTGTCGGATCAAGCCCTGCCGACGCCACTCAGTCTGAGGCTGGTTGCCGCGCCGGACAGGTTGGCGCCGGCTCTTGAATCGATGCCGGACGACCAGTGGATCGACTCATCAAGCGAGCCACCGGCCGAGCCCAAGGCAGACCCTCGCATCGTGCCGGTTCAGGAAGTTGCCGGGACATCGGAGCCAGCCACGGCGAGCAATCCGACCGCGTCCAGCGAAGCGCAGCCGGCTGAAGAAGCGCCGGCGCTTTCATTCCTCGGCCTGGCCGCGGCGCACTATTTCGGGACCGATGAGCTGACCGAACGGCCTCAACTATTTGAGGATACTGCCCCCAACGCCATCATTTCGGTGCCCGACATCTTCCCGCAGCCGGTGGTGGTGCACTTGCTGATCAATGAGCAGGGCAACATCGACAAGGTGGTGCTCGAAGAGTCGTTCCTTTCGGATCCGGCCAGGCGTTTTGTCATCGACTCGTTCGCGAAGACCCGTTTCAGTCCGGGAAAGGTCGGCGACCTGGCGGTCAAGTCTCGCCTGGACATCGTGGTTCGCCTGGAGGGGGCACTGTCGGCGCTTTGAATCCGGTCGGCGCCGCACCATTGAAGAAGGGCAGTCGGCGCATGCGCTGACTGCCCTTTGCTTTGCACAGGACCCAAGCTGCATGAGCAGCTTGGGTCCTGTGGATCAGCCGTCGACTTTAAGGTTGCTGTGGGCAATCAGCTTGGCGATGATGTCAGCATCCGTTGTGGCCGCCCCCAACGCAGTTGCCAGAGCACTCACGCTCGCATAGTTGCTGAAAACAATCGTTTGATCCGGCGTCGTCGCGGGTGTGGCGCCAAGATGGTTGATTTCCAGAACCGCATGACCACCAACGTCCGCAAAATGAAGGAATTGAGTCAGGTTGCTTGGAACGCCAGAAACCGAACCATCGTGCTCACCGACCAGCAGGTCCTGCAGGTTGAGCGTGTCACCGCCATTAGCCACGGGCGCCAATTTGAAGTCCGTGATCACGTCAGCGGCGGGTAACGATGTTGTACCTTGATCACCCAAATGCCAAACGAAAGTGTTAGCGCCAGTGCCACCAGACATGGTGTCATTTCCTGCGCCACCGGAAATCGTGTCATTTCCTTCCTGACCAAAGATGATGTCATTGCCAGCGCCGCCGTTGATGGCGTCATTGCCGCCGGTTCGCCCGCTTTCGAGTTGAACCGTAGGATTTGAACCAGCCAGATTCTGAACGATGTAATCATAGATTTGCGCGTCCGTCATGTGAAGCTGCTGGAATACCAAATTGCCAGCTCCCGCGGGCGTTGTCAAATGGTTAGCAATCGCCAAAGCATCCGTGTTGACAGCGTCACCGAATATGATGTCGTTGCCAGCGCCACCATTGATCACATCGTTGCCAGCCGCCGTCTGGATCACCTGGGCGCCAGTCAGCGCGCCGATGGTGTTGCTCAAATCGTTTGCCGTCGTGATGTTGTCAGCAGTGTGGCCAGTGGTCACAGTGCCGTAGTTGTAACCTTCCAACTCACTCAGGAAACCAAGCGCAGTAGGGCTGCTAGAAGTGCCTAACGCCGAGCCCACTTGAATACCGACTGCTTGCAGATCAAACCCTGCGGCCGCAATAGCTGCAACTTCAGATACATGATCGACATGAATTGAACCTGATGCGCTCAATGTCCCCAATGCGGCGGCTATCGCCTGCGCAGCTGTGGCGCTGACTGCGGTGGTCGTCTCGGCACCGGCTGTAGTATTGTTGTCGAGTTCATTCGGTTGACCATCGGAGATGAACACCAATTTATTCACAGTTGCACCAGCAAGAGGCTTATCCGTACCGGTGCTGGTAATCCAGTTCAGAGCCGATTGCAGGCCGGCCTCGTAATTGGTGCTGTTGGTCGCCGTAAGGCCGTTTACCGCGGCTATCGCGCTTGCAAGGCCAGCAGTAGTGCTGACATCGAAGGTTCCTACGCTGGCGGCAGTTGTGCTGAATTGATCAATATGAACAAGTGCGGTAGCCCCGCTATTGTGCAATTGGTTCAATGTCGCGTCGACTGAGTTAATCATTGCTTGCAGCCGCGTTTCATTCACGGGCGCACCAGAACTATTGGTGAAAGAAATAGTACTTGTCCCCATACTGCCGGACGTGTCAAGTACCAGGACAATATTGGCTTTGGTACCTGCTTGCAGTGTCGAGCCTCCCGGATCTCCGACCAGTATGTCGTTACCACCCCCCGGTGCAACGAGAGTGTCGTCAATAGGTGTTCCCACGACCAGCGCGTCTATCGTCGGCGTGTCGGTGTTCGTGGCCAGCGCGTGGCTGCCACCGGCATCGGTCATCGTGACACTGACGCTGACTTGCTGGGCTACGCCGCCCACGACCAGGTTGCTCATCGGCACACCTGCAACGCTGTAGCTAAAGAGATGGGTGACCGAGTCCTGCACCACCGTACCGGTGTAGCTATGGCTATTGACCGTCAGCGTGACGGTTTCGCCCGCATTGACGGTGCTGGTGCCCGTGGGCGTTATCGCACCGGTGATCGTGGTCGAAGTCAGGGCTGCCTCATCAAGACTAATGTTGTTGTCGCCCGTGATCGGGTTGATCGTGATCAGCGCCGTCAGCGCGTCAGCGCCAACCCCGTGTGTCGTGGCGGCACTGTAGGTGCTGCCCGCAGCGTCCGTGCCGCTGACCGAGGCCGTGATCGTTTGATTCTCAACCGCGCTGCCCAGCACGTTGATGCTGTAGTTACCGCTGGCGTCCACCGTGCCGGTGCCAATCACCGTGCTGCCAATCGTCAGCGTGACCACGTCGTTCAGGTGCGCATTGCCGCCCACGCTGCCAGTGACTGCCACTTGCTGGTTGGCTTCAACGTTGTT
>CAIKMZ010000161.1 GCA_903828665.1 uncultured beta proteobacterium | reverse complement strand
CTGACCATCGCTTACTTCGATCAAATGGGACTGCCCAGACTCTCATGACCTCAAACTCTCGAACCGCCCGGTGCGGACCCGCATGCCGGGTGGTGTGGCAGGGGCGCAGCCAACAATGGCTGCCCCCTATGCCGATTGCGCACCCGGGACGCTGGCGCTTGCACCAGCGCGCTCAGGACCTGAGCCGCGCGACGCTTTGCAGCACCATGGCGGGCGTGATGTCCGTCAGGCAACGCGTATGACCGAGCGGGCAGACACGTTCGAAGCACGGCGCGCAGTCCAGGGCGGGGCGGTAATCGGGATCAGTCTTGAGCCACAGCACGGCGGCGTTGGCATTCAGGGGTGGCGTGTGCAGCGGACTGCTGGAGCCGAACAAGGCAACCTGCGTCACACAGAAGGCGGCGGCAACGTGCATCAGGCCCGAGTCGTTGCTGATGACGCTACGGGCGGCGGCGATGGCGGCAAAGGCCTGGGTCAGCGTCGTCGTTCCTGCCAGATTCAGGCACTTGCCGGGTGTTTGCGCATTCGCGCTCGCGGCGATCTCCTCGCACAAGGGCGCCTCCTTGGCCGAGCCCAGCAGCACGACGGGGCGGTCGAGCTGCCGTGCCAGCTCGGCATAGTGTGCAGTGGGCCACCGCTTGGCCGGCCCGTATTCGGCCCCCGGTGCTAACACGTCGTAGCCCCCGCGCTGCAGGCCCATGTCGCGCAGCGCCTGGTCCACGTCATCTGCCTTGAGCTGCAACTGCGGCCGGTCTTCGCCGATGTCGGTGTCACCGCTGAGCGCGGAGTAGAACGCGACCATTGCCGGGCGCGTGTCTTTGGGCGGATTCTTCAGCCGGTGCGTCAGCAGGCCGATGCGCGCCTCGCCCAGGTAGCCGACACGTTTCGGAATGCTGGCCAGAAACGGCAACAGCGCGCTTTTGAGGGAATTGGGACAGATGTAGGCGATCTCGAAGCGGCCTTCGATCTGGTGCGCCAGGCTTCGGCGCGCCTTGAACTGCAGGCCGCCATGGGCAAACGGGAACTCGATCACCTCGGCCACTTGCGGCATGGCCCGATAAACCGGGGCCACCCACGGCAGCGCGCCGACCGTGAGGCGCTCGCCGCGCCCGGCGAGCCGGCGCATGAGCGGCTCGGTCATCACCGCGTCCCCAATCCACTGGGGCGCGATGACCAGGGAGCGCAAGTCAGAAGCCAAAGGGCTTCAATGCCCGGCGAAGTGCTCGCCGTCCTTGAGCTTGTAAACGGTGCTGCAATAAGGGCACTTCGCTTGGCCGCTGTGGGCCACGTCGAGGTAGACCTTGGGGTGGCTGTTCCAGAGTTGCATGTCGGCCTTGGTGTTGGGGCAGTAGACGCCGCCCTGATGGTTCAGGTCTGTGGCCAGTAGTTCGATGGTCGCGTTGCTCATGATGTTCCTATGGATGTTTCGCTTTGCCGGTGCGCTATCAGACCTTGGTCAGCCAGTGCGCGTACTTCGGATTCCTGCCATTGACGATGTCGAAGAATGCGCTCTGGATCTTCTCGGTGATCGGGCCGCGCGAGCCGCTGCCGAGCTCGATACGGTCAAGTTCCCGGATCGGTGTCACTTCAGCCGCCGTGCCGCTGAAGAACGCTTCGTCGCTGATGTAGATTTCGTCGCGCGTGATGCGCTTCTGGACCACCTCAAGCCCGAGGTCCTTGCAGATGTGAAGCACCGTGTTGCGGGTAATGCCGTTCAAGGCGCCGGCCGACAGATCGGGAGTGTAGACCACGCCGTCCTTCACGATGAACACGTTTTCCCCGGCCCCCTCGCTGACAAAACCGCTGGCGTCAAGCAGCATGGCTTCGTCGTAGCCTTCTTCGGTCACCTCCATATTGGCCAGGATCGAATTCGTGTAATTGCTCACGGCCTTGGCCTGCGTCATCGTGATGTTGACGTGGTGGCGCGTATAACTCGAAATCTTGACGCGGATGCCGCGCTTCATGCCTTCTTCACCGAGGTAGGCGCCCCAGGGCCAGGCCGCCACCATCAGATGGATGGTGTTGCCGCGCGGGCTCACGCCCAGTTTTTTGTCGCCAACCCAGACCAGCGGGCGCAGGTAGCAGGATTCGAGATTGTTTTCGCGCACAACGGCTCGTTGCGCCTCGTTCACCTGTTCCTTGGTGAACGGGATCTGCATGCGCAGGATCTTGGCGCTGTTGAACAGGCGGTCGGTGTGTTCTGCGAGCCGGAAAATGGCCGTGCCGTCGACCGTGTTGTAGGCGCGCACGCCCTCAAAGGCACCGCAGCCATAGTGCAGGGTGTGGGTCAGGACGTGGATCTTGGCTTCGCGCCAGTCCACCATCTGGCCGTCCATCCAGATTTTGCCGTCGCGGTCCGACATCGAGGGGGGAGTGGCGCTCATCGTTGATTCCTTTTCAAGTGGGGCGGGCAGAATCGGCTCGCATCGTCTGCTGCCGATCTGCCCTGCAAAGCCGTGATTTTACGAGTCTTGGCGCGGGCCGGATCCGACATGCGCTTCGTCGGTTGCGCCCGGCCGGACCAGGTCCCATTTCTTGAGCTTGCCGTTGTGGAATTCGCAGGTGACATGCGACTGTGTGCCGTCGGTCCAGCGAAAGAGCTCAGGCTGACTGTCCTTTGGGCTTCTGAGCTCGCCCAGCGCGCGCGTCATGGCCACCACGTGCATCAGCGTCACGCCGAGGCGGAGCTTGGCATTGAGCATGACCGCGCTGTCGACAAAACCGATCGGGCGGTTCGCCGCGCGCTTGAGGATTTGCATCATGCGCGTGAAATGCAGCAGCAGCCACATCACCAGGGCAGCCATGGCGACGCCGACGCCGCTCCAGCCGGCGTAGCGATGGGCGGCGAGCAACAACAGCGCGCTGAAAAGAGGAACCCCGAATCGTTGAAGTTGCATGCCCCGATTTTGACCGAGTGCGCCGGGCTCGGTCAGGGCTGACGGCCCTGCAGCTCAGTTCGGCGCGGGTTCAGGCCAGCGAATGGTTACGGCCAGACCGCCGAGCAGCGGCGCACGGCCGACCTGAACCTCGGCCTTCAAGACGGCGGCAATGCGCCGGACAATGGACCAGCCCAAACCGCTGCCGGGTTGCTGGTGGCCCAAGACCCGGAAAAAGCGCTCGCCCAGACGTGTTATTTCTTCCTCGGTCATGCCCGGTCCACTGTCTTCGACACGCAGGAGCGGCTGCCCGGAATCGGTCGTGACCTGGACGCAGACCCTTGCGCCATCCGGGCTGTAGCGCAGGGCGTTGTCGATCAGGTTGCGCACCAGCACCGTGGTCAGCACGTCATCGCCGACCAGCGCGCACGGCGCCGGGGCTTCCAGTTCCAGCGACTGTCCGCGGGCCAGGGCCGTGGGCGCAAGATCGGCTGCCACGTTGCGCGCCAGCGCGCTCAGATCGAGCAGTGTCGTGGGTTGCCCCTGAGGCGCCTCCAGGCGCGCCAGTGTCAGCAACTGGCTGACGAGCCGGGTGGCGCGGTCACAACCGCTCAAGGTCGCTTGCAGGGCGCGCTCGCGCTGCGCCACGTCGGTGCCGGCGCCAAGCGCCACCTGGGCCTGAGCGCGGATGGCGGCAATCGGCGTGCGCAGTTCATGCGCGGCGTCGGCTGTGAAGCGGCGCTCGAAAGCCAGCATTCCGGCGATGCGCTCCAACAGCGCGTTGAGCGCGTCGACTAGCGGTTTCATCTCGGTCGGCATGTAGTCGAGCAGCACGGGTTCGAGGGCCTGCGCTTGCCGTTGACCCAGAACCTGGCTGAGTTGTCGCAGTGGCGCCAGCCCCTGGCGCACCGCCCACCACAGCAGTAGTGCCAGCAGTGGCAAAGCAAAGAGCAGCGGCACCAGCACATTGCGCAACACGGCCCAGACTATTTCGTCGCGCGACTCGATCTGCTCGCCGACAAAAACCTGTACATCACTCCTGTCGTTGCGTGCTCCGAAGACCCGCCATTCGTTGCCGTCAGCCAGTTGCACCGTGGCAAAGCCCTCGGTTTCGCTCGATAAGGGGTTGGTTTGCGCATTGGCTGAACGTGTCACCAGTTGGCCCTTGTGGAAAACCTGGAACGTGACATCCGTGGCGTATTTGTGCGGTGAAACCGGATTCACCACGTCACTCGCGTTGGCACTGCTCTGTTGCACGATCAGCAGGGACGCCGCCTGTGCGAGGTGGCCATCGAATAGTTCGTCGAGTTCGTGGCGCGTGTCACTCCAGGTCATGAGCGCTGCGCCGAGCCAGACCAAGGTCAGCAGCCCCAGCACCATCAGCAGCAGCCGCGATTGCATGGACCGCTGCCGCGTCAGCTTCATGCCAGTTCCAGATCACGCATCAGGGTGTAGCCAATACCGCGTACGGTCTGGATCACATTGGCGTGCAATTTGCGGCGCAGATGGTGGATGTGCACTTCGATGGCATTGCTTTCGACTTCATACCCCCAACTGTACAACTGCTGTTCCAGTTGTTCGCGCGACATGACTCGGCCCGCGTTGAGCATCAGGGCGTGCAGCAGGTCGAACTCGCGTGTCGACAGCGGCACGGTTTCGCCGTTGAGGCTGACTTGCCGCGCCGCCGCGTCAAGCAGCAACGGGCCGTTGCGCAGGACGTCGTGCAATTGTCCGTGGGCGCGGCGCACCAGGGCGCGCAGGCGTGCGCCGAGCTCATGCAGGTCGACAGGCTTGACCACGTAGTCATCGGCTCCCAGATCCAGGCCGCGGATGCGGTCGGGCACGCCGTCGCGGGCGGTCAGCACCAGCACCGGCGTTGCGTTCTTGCGTTCGCGCAGGGTCAGCAACACGTCGAGTCCGTCCTTGAGCGGCAAGCCCAGATCCAGAACCGCAGCCGCGTAGCCGCCTGAGATCAATTCGCGCTCTGCCGCCGCACCGTCGCGCACCCAGTCCACCTGGAAGCCGAGTTGGCGCAGGCCGGCGCGCAGCCCGTCGCCAAGCATGGGGTCGTCTTCAGCCAGCAGAATACGCATCGATGAACTCCCGTTCTTTCTTGGTTACCTCGTCACGCCCGGCCTTGCTGGCGCTGCTTCTTTTGATGATGTCGTGACGCGACAAGACCGATTTTGCATCTTTGCATGCGTCATGGCTGTCATTTCGGAATCCTGACCTCGCGTTCGCTGAAGGTGCCGTGTGCGGCGTTGCCGTGGCAGGCGCTGCAGTTGGCGGGGCTGCCGACAGCGGCACGCGTCCAGGCGTCGGGAGGCACCTCGCCGGCGCGGTGCTTGCGCAAGAACCAGGCAGATTTCGTGATCCGGTCCTGCGGCGGCTCTTCGCTGACGCGTTTGTAGCTGCCGGCCTGCGCCTTGAGCCAGAGGCCGATTTCGCGGGCACTGGGCTCATCCAGCGACGCATCGGCGCCGTAGTGTCTGGTCAGTGAGTTCATGAGGCGCTGCTATGAAGCCGCAGGCAGCATGCCGGGCGGGTAGGCGATGTGGCAGGCCGCACATTCCTGCTGGTATTTGGAGCTGGCAGTTATGCTGGCGTTGTTCGATTCGGCGTGGGCCGCAACGGCCAGGCTCGCACCCAGCGCAAGGGTGGCTGCAGCGCGATTCAGGATGGTGAGTGACATGATGGTTTTGACCGTCAAGGGTGTGGGTGTCAGCGCTTGAGCGTGAGCAGCCAGGACAGGACGTCGGCCTTTTCGCTCGCCGTGCATTCGCGGCCGACTACATCGTTGCAGTTGCGGCGAAACCATTTCTCGACCTTGGCGGCGTCGATGAAGCGCTCCGTGTTGAAAGCGGGCGCCAGCGGGGCGATCAGCTTGCCGGTGCTCGCATGCTTGCCATCGACGGTCGGGCTTGCGGTGTGGCAGGACGAACAGCTCCAGTCCTTGCAGTGCTTGCTGGTGAAGAACTGTTGTCCGCGCGCCGCCTGCGCTGGCGCCGCGGCCTGTGCGCTGAAGGCCGCGAGTTGTTCGGATGGCGTGACCGCCTGGGCCAGCGGGCTCAGCACCAGGCTGCTCAGGATCAAAAGTCGGGACAGGGTATTCGCAATGGGCATGGCATCTCCTAGGCTGCCGATGGTATGGAGCGCAAATTAAGCCATTCTTAACAGCGGCCGGATCGGCCGGCCCATCCGGTCGCGGTGTGCCGCCAGATCGGCGAGCCGGCACGTCATGACCTGCAACCCTGTTGAGAGTTATCAACCCCGGTACGGTCGTGGGATTGGCCGGGAGCTGCGCACGCGTTATTCTTCGCTCGGCAATATTCAGGTGTTGGTGGAAATTTCTTTGTATCAGGAGGAGCTCATGAGAACAAGTCATCTGGCGTTGATCGGCGGTTTGTTGTTGGCGTTCATGGGTTCGGCGGCACTGGCCCAGACCGCCATGACGCCCAAGGCCCAGTACGCTGCGGACAGCAAGGCGGCACAGAGCCGCTATGCGGCGGACAAGAAACTTTGCGAAGACGAGACGTCGTCCGCGGCGCGCCTGCAATGTCGGCGCGATGCCAAGTTCGAGTACGACAAGGCGCTAGCCAGCGCCAAGGCGCAGCTGGCGGCAGCCACGCCGGCCAGCGCGACGCCATCATCCAAGGCGGTCTGCCCCGATTGCGGCAAGGTGACGTCGGTCACCGAAACCGAAAGGAAAGGCGAAGGCAGTCCGGTCGGCCTCATTGCCGGCGGTGTTGCTGGTGCCTTGCTCGGTAATCAGGTCGGCGGTGGCAGCGGCAAGAGCCTGGCCACGATTGCGGGTGCAGCGGGTGGCGCTTATGCCGGCAAGAAGGTGGAAGAAAAAATGAACACGCACAAGGTGTGGACCGTTCATGTGCGCTATGAGGACGGGCAAACTCGGCAATTCGAATTCAGTGAAAACCCGGGACTGCGTTCGGGTGACCTGGTGAAGAACTCGGGCAACAGCGTCGTGCGCTATTGACCGGCAACGGCCTGCGCATCCGGCATATGCTTACGAGAGACTGCGCACGACTTCCATTGCCTGCTCGACGCGCTCCACGGCGTGGATGGTCAGACCCTCGATCGGTTTTTTCGGCGCATTCGCCTTGGGCACCAACGCCACGCTGAAGCCCAGCTTGGCGGCTTCCTTCAGCCGCTCCTGACCGCGCGGCGCCGGGCGCACCTCGCCAGCAAGTCCGACTTCGCCAAAGGCGAAGAAGCCTTTGGGTAGCGGCTTGCCGCGCAAGCTCGATGTAATGGCCAGCAGCACGGCCAGGTCGGCAGCCGGCTCACTGATGCGAACGCCGCCGACGGCATTGACGAACACATCCTGGTCCATGCAGGCGACACCGGCGTGACGGTGCAACACGGCCAGCAGCATGGCTAGCCGATCGCGGTCCAGACCCACGCTCAGGCGACGGGGTGATGGGCCGCCGCTGTCGACCAGCGCCTGGATTTCGACCAGCATCGGGCGCGTGCCCTCCAGGGTGACCATGACGCAACTGCCGCTCACCGGCTCGGCATGCTGGCTCAGGAAAATCGCGCTCGGGTTGGAAACGCCCTTGAGACCTTTCTCGGTCATGGCAAAGACCCCGATCTCGTTGACCGCGCCAAAGCGGTTCTTGATCGCGCGCACCAGCCGGAAGCTGCTGTGCGTGTCGCCCTCGAAGTACAGCACAGTGTCCACCATGTGCTCGAGCACGCGCGGCCCGGCGAGCGCGCCCTCCTTGGTGACGTGTCCCACCAGTACGATGGCCACACCGCTGGCCTTGGCCGCTCGCGTCAGGTGCGCCGCGCATTCGCGCACCTGCGCCACCGAGCCCGGCGCCGAGGTCAGTTGATCGGAATAAACGGTCTGGATCGAGTCGATGACCGCGATGTCGGGCTGCCTGGCTTCCAGTGTGGCGAGGATTTTTTCCAGCTGGATTTCGGCCAGCACTTTGACCTGGCTGTTGTTCAATCCCAGGCGGCGCGCACGCAGCGCCACCTGGGCGCCGCTTTCCTCACCGGTCACGTACAAGGTGCTCTGGCCACTGCGTTGCAGCGAGTCCAGCGCCTGCAACAGCAGCGTGGACTTGCCGATGCCGGGGTCACCGCCGATCAGCACGACGCCACCTTCGACCATGCCGCCGCCCAGCACACGGTCGAGTTCCTCATGGCCGGTCGGCGTGCGCGCCATGTCCACCGCGTCGATGTCGCCCAGGGTCGCCACCTCTGCCGTCTTGGCCAGCGAGGCGAAGCGATTCCTGGCCGGGGTCGTGCTCTCGGGCAGCGACTCGATCAGCGTGTTCCAGGCGTTGCAGGCCGGGCATTTGCCGAGCCATTTCGGACTGGTGCCGGCACATTCCGAGCAGACGTAAACGGTTCTTTCCTTGGCCATGTTCAATCGTTCGAGATGCCGCTGGCGACATGGCCGGAGGGCACGTGGCGCGAGGCGGAATCGACGTGGCCGGTCTGGTCGTCGAAAAAGAAATCGGGCTCGAACTCGCGCAGGAACTCGCCCTTGGGCAGGCCGCCCAGGAACATCGCTTCATCGACCTCGATGTTCCAGTCCATCAGCGTGCGAATCGCGCGCTCGTGCGCTGGCGCGCTGCGTGCCGTCACCAGCGCGGTGCGGATGCGCATGCTCGGCGTGCCTTCCTTTTGCAGGCGTTGCAGGGCGGCCAGCAGCGGCTTGAACGGGCCGGCCAGCAGCGGCTGGTGCGCCTTTTCTGATTCGTGCTTCTGAAACGCGCTCAGCCCCTGCGCTTGGTAGACGCGCTCGGCCTCGTCGCTGAACAGCACGGCGTCGCCATCGAAGGCAATGCGCACTTCGTTCGGATAGGCGTCACCCGCATGAGCCGACTGGGGATAGACCTGCGCCGCAGGAACGCCGGCCTCCAGCGCCGCGCGCACGTCTCTCAGGTGCGTGCTCAGGAACAGGTTGGCGTGCAGCGGCTTGAGGTAGCGCCAAGGCGACTGCCCGCGCGTGAAGCTGCCGCGCTCGATCGGCAATCCGTAGTGCCGCGCCGAGCGGAACACGCGCATGCCCGAGACCGGATCGTTGCGCGACAGGATCACGACTTCCACAGGCTCGCGGCCAACCGCTGCGTCCTGGTTGAATGCGAGCAACTTCTTGACGAGAGAAAAGGCGACGCCGGGCTTGGCCGGCGTGTCGAGACGTTCCAGCTGCAGCGCCATGTAGGCGCGGTCGTCGGTCTGCTCGAAGACCTTGTTTTCTTCCTCGAAATCAAACAGGGCGCGCGACGAGATCGCGACCACCAGTTTGCCGTCCAGAGATGCGCTCATGTCTGCAGAAACATCCGGTAGACCGGATTGCTGGTTTCCTCGACGCAGGGGTAACCGAGCGTGACGAGGAACTTGTCGAAGGCGGCGTTGTCGGCCGGCGGCACCTGCAGCCCGACTAGGATGCGCCCGTAGTCAGCGCCCTGGTTGCGGTAATGAAACAGGCTGATGTTCCAGCCCGGGCGCATCAGGTTCAGGAACTTGAGCAGTGCACCGGGCCGCTCGGGAAATACAAAGCGCAGCAGACGCTCGTCCTGCGCCAGTTTGGAGGCACCACCCACCATGTGGCGGATGTGTTCCTTGGCCAGTTCGTCGTGCGTCAGGTCCAGGGCGTCGAAGCCGTGGCGCGCCAGATTGGCGGCGATCTTGACCGATTCACCCTTGCCGTGTGTGGTCAGGCCGACGAAGACGTGGGCGCGTTGCTGGTCGCTGATGCGGTAGTTGAACTCAGTCACGTTGCGTGGGCCGCCGGTCAGGTTGCCGATCAGTTCGCACAACCGTCGAAAGCTGCCGCGCTCCTCCGCCAGAGTGATGGCGAACAGGGCTTCGCGTTCTTCGCCCACCTCGGCGCGCTCGGCGACGAAGCGCAGGCGGTCGAAATTCATGTTGGCGCCGCACAGGATGGCGGCGTAGGTCTCGCCTTTGGTCTTGTGACTGGCCACGTACTGCTTGATCGCTGCGACGGCCAGCGCGCCGGCTGGCTCGACGATGCTGCGCGTATCGACGAACACGTCCTTGATCGCTGCGCAGACGGCGTCGGTGTCGACGACGATGAACTCGTCGATCAGCTTGCGCGCGCTGCGAAAGGTCTCTTCGCCCACCAGCTTGACCGCCGTGCCGTCGGAGAACAGCCCGACATCGGGCAGTGTCACGCGCTTACCTGTCGTCACCGATTGCATGAAGGCGTCCGAGTCGTTCATCTGCACGCCGATGACCTTGATCTCCGGGCGCAGCGCCTTGATGTAGTTGGCCATGCCGGTGATCAGGCCGCCGCCGCCGATGGCCACGAACACGGCGTCGAGCCGGTTCGAGCCCAGCCCCTGCAGCTGGCGCAGGATCTCCATCGCGATCGTGCCCTGTCCGGCGATCACGTCCGGGTCGTCAAACGGGTGGACAAAGGTCAGCCCCTGCTTCTTTTCGAGCGCGACAGCGTGGCTGTAGGCGTCGGAATAGCTGTCGCCGTGCAGCACCACCTCGCCGCCAAAGGCGCGCACGGCGTCGATCTTGAGCTGCGGTGTCGTGGTCGGCATCACGATCACGGCGCGCGTGCCGAGCTTGTGCGCGCTCAAGGCCACGCCCTGCGCATGGTTGCCGGCCGAGGCGCAGATCACGCCTTTCTTCAGCTGCTCCGGGCTCAGCTGCGCCATCTTGTTGTAGGCGCCGCGTAGTTTGAAGCTGTGCACCGCCTGCTGGTCTTCGCGCTTAAGCAGCACCGTGTTGTGCAGGCGCCGGCTCAATCCCTTGGCCGGCTCCAGTGGTGTCTCGACCGCCACGTCATAGACGCGGGCGGTCAGGATCTTTTTCAGGTAGTCGGCGGGTTTCAGATGTGTGGTCTTCATGGAGACCCAATGATAAGCGCCGCGACAGCAGCGACAATGCCTGCTTTTGAGCCAAGGGATAAGGGTCACCATGGAATGCACAGTCAGTTGGACCGGCGCGTTGGCCACGCGCTCGGGCATGGGTTTTGTCGCGGAGACCGGCAGCGGCCACGTTTTGGTGATGGACGGCGCGCCCGATGCCGACAAACCTGAGAACGGCGGCCTCAATCTGGCGCCGCGCCCGCTCGAAACCGTGCTCGCCGGCACCGGCGGCTGCACCGCCTATGACGTGGTGCTGATCCTCAAGCGCGGCCGGCACAAGGTGACGGGCTGTTCGGTCAAGCTCACCGCCGAGCGCGCCGAAGTCGACCCCAAGGTGTTCACGCACATCAACATGCACTTCGCCGTCACCGGCCAAGGCATCCCGGCCGCTGCGGTGGAGCGCGCCATCGCCATGAGCCATGAGAAATACTGCTCGGCCAGCATCATGCTGGCCAAGACGGCACGGATCACGACCAGTTTCGAGTTGCTTGAGTCGTAGTGCTCATCCCGGTCTCGATCCGGCATCCATGACTTGCGGGTGCTGAAACCTCGGACTAGTGGACTGTAACGTTTAAAACGGAAGTATGATTGCGACCATGGAGGTTGCAATGAAACTCACCAAAAGCGAACGAATGGAACTCCAACGCTGTCGGCGCCGATTCAATATTGACCACCTGTGCCGATTGAATTTTGACCAGGGGCTTTAGCTGAGTTTTTTGAAGCTTAGCTGTTGATAACTATAAGCGCATTGCTGGTTTTCATGTCTCCTT
>CAIKMZ010000160.1 GCA_903828665.1 uncultured beta proteobacterium | reverse complement strand
TGTCCGTGCGTGGCCTCTTCCACCATTCACCCCGCCGCTCACGCCAGCGCAGCAATCCACTGCGTGGCGCGCCGCAGCGTGTTGGCCATGTCCTTGCCCAGGTTCTCGAGCAAGATGATCTTGAGCTGGGGTTCTCGGGCTGCGATTTTTTCCAGTTCGCTCGATTCGAGGATTCGGCACCTGACATGTGAATCGGCACACACCGTGGCGCTGCGCGTGGTCTGGCCGAGCAGCAGCATCTCGCCGAAATTCATGCCAGGCCCGAGGGACGCGATGCGGTGGTGGGCGCCGTCGTCCAGTGGCACGAGCACGCTGACCTGGCCCGATTCGATGAAGAAGACGCGGCTGTCACCGGCCGTGCCAGCAGTCACGATCTGCTCGCCCGGTCCGTAGGAACGCAGCGTTGTGGTGGCCTCGACCTGTGCAACCAGGGCCAGCGGCACGCCTTTGAAGAACATGAAACTTTCCAGCGAAGAGAACGACGCGGCCGAATGAGCGGCATTGCCCACCAGGCGGTTCTCGCACCATTCGACGGCCATGTCGTTGTCCTCGAAGCTCAGGTATCCGCGGTCGCCTTTTGCCATCGTCTTCTTCAGCGGCTGGGCAATCGCCTGGCGCGCATGGATGCGCGAGAACACCACGGCAATTCCGTCGCGGCCAAACTCGACCCGTGCCTCATTGAGCAGGCGGGCAGCGCAATCGGAAATGCCGTCGATCTGGTGCAGGTCAAGGATGAAGCTGTTGGCCTCGGGCGCCATCTGGATCATCTTGCGGATGACGTACTCCACTCCATCGACCGCCAGGTAGCCGTGCAGACACAAATACTTGATGCGGTGCGCCTGTTCCATCAGGTCAGCACGCATTTCCGTGGACGGCTGGCGGCGCGACGGCGCATCGGCACCGGTATAGACGCGCCCCAGCGCCATGCTGGGGTCGCCGATGCGGCTGAATACATGCAGGCCGAAATCCTGCGACAGGCGCTTGCAGACCTCGAGGCCGCGTGCGCTGTTGCCCTTGGCATCGAGCCGGGGCGAGAAGACGCCAATGCCGAATCGCCCCGGCAGCACGGCAATGATGCCGCCGCCCACGCCGCTCTTGGCCGGCATGCCGACCTCGAACAGCCAACTGCCCGCGTAGTTGTACATACCGCAAGTGGCCATGACGCTCAGCACGCTCTCGACGTGCTCGCTCGGCAAGGCGCGCTGCCGTGTGACAGGATGCACGCCGCCATTGGACAGCGTTGCCGCCATGAACGCCAGATCGCGGCAGTCGACCAGAATGGAGCATTGCTTGAAATAGTTTTCCAGCGAGTCCATCGGATTGCCATCGATGATCCCGAAATTCTTGAGCATCCAGGCAATGGCGCGATTGCGAAAGCCGGTGTCGCTCTCGGATCGGTAGACCGATTCGTCGACGCTGATCTTGCGCCCGATGAACGCGGCCATGGATTCTTCAATGCGCTGCCATTGCCTGGCGCTGTCGTCACCGGCGACCAGGCTCGTCGTCGCGATCGCACCAGCATTGATCATTGGGTTGAAGGGCGCACCGCTTTGGGGGTCGAGACTGATCGAATTGAAGGCGTCGCCGCTCGGCTCCACGCCGACTTTTGCCGAGACGCAGTCGACGCCGCGATCGGCCAGGGCCGTGGCGTACACAAAGGGCTTGGAAATCGATTGGATCGTGAACGCCTGCGCGGTATCGCCCACTGAGTAGACCACCCCGTCCATCGTGACCAGGGTGATGCCGAACCAGGCCGGGTCGGCCTTGGTGAGCTCGGGGATGTAGTTCGCCACCGCGCCGACTTCAAGACTCAGAAGGCTGCGGTGGAGTTCTTCGAGATAGGTTTGGATCGGTGATTGCATGGGCTTCCTGGATGACAGCGCAGGCCAACGCAAAGATCATGCCGTCGGGTTCGCGCCGATCTCCACTAGAATGCCCGACCCGGCGCGAGTCCAAGTCAGCGCCCTCACGTTCCCCTTCAACACGATCAAACCATGTCCCATACCAAGTCAATCATCGTCGCCCTGTTGCTCGCGGGCCTGGCTTCTTTCTCATTCGCGCAGGCGGCGCAAGAGGCCGGCAAGGTGAATGCAGCGGCTCCCGTTGCCGCCGCACCGGAGGGTTCCACTGCCAAGCCGAAGTCCCACAAAGGCAAACCGCACGCGAAGACGAAGCACAAGGCAAAGCAGCACGCCGTGAAGGCAAAGGCACATGCGGCCAAGGGGCAATCCAAATCCAGGGGACCCGGGCTGGAAGCCTACTGAGGGTTTGTTGGAAGTCCGCAGCGCGCCGCCGTAAGAGCGGCTTAATCCGCAGCCCGATGCGCTCGGGCAGAATAGCCTTCATGTAGGACTTCGATTTCGACTACTGGAAGGATCTGGCCAGCGCGTCCCCGCTCGAGTTCGAGGCGCAACGGCGCAAGGCCTTGCAGCAGATGGTGGACGACGCGCCGGCAACCCATCAGCCCGCGTTGGCGGCCTTGCTCGAGACGCTCTGTGCCCGGCAGCAAGGCACGCCGCTGGATCGCGCCATGCACGCGCAAACCTTGATGATGGAATCGGTCGGCTACCTCAAGACGGCATGGGCCGCTCTGGTTGAAGCGACAGGCCCGCTCACGCGCCCCGGGGCGTACCGCCTGCGCCCAGGTCCCAATACAAACCGGTCATGATCCCCAGCGCTTCGCGCACCAGCGCGGCGGGCACGTGTTCATTGGGCGCGTGCTGCGAGCAGCCCGGGTATGAGTGCGGCACCCATACCGCACGCAGGCCCAGCACGTCGGTGAAGATGTCGTTGGGCAGCGAGCCGCCAAGGTTGGGCAGCACGGCGGGCCGCCTGCCGGTGGTGCGCTGCATCGAAGCCACGACCCATTGCACCCAGGCGTCGTCCGGGTCGATGCGCGTGGCGGGGAACAGCTCGTCGCGCGCTGACGCGATGCTGACCATCGTGAATCCCGCGCGGTCCAGATGCCGGCGCAGCGCACCCAGGATGTCCTCCGGATCAACGCCGACCACAAAGCGCAACTGGCAGCGCGCCCAGGCACTGGGCGGAATGGCATTGACCGGCGCTTCCGGGTTGCCGGTCTTGCAGGCCAGCACTTCGAACGAGCTCCAGCCGAACACGCGCTCGGCCGGTGACAGGCCGGGCTCGCCCCAGCCGGGCTCGATGGCGGGGCCGTCGGCGCCGCCATCGACTTCGCAATCCGCCAGCGCGCGGCGCACCGAGTCCGGCAAGGCTTTCGGCACCCACTCGGCGATGCGGATTTGCCCGCTCGGCGAGACGATGCTGGCAATGGCATGCGCGAGTTGGATACCGGGGTTGGAGATCAGGCCGCCCCAGTTGCCCGAGTGGTGCGCGCCTTCGCGCGACGCGATGCTGAGGTCGAAATTGATGCAGCCGCGCGAGCCGAGGAATACCGTGGGCCGCCCGGCGCTCAAGCGCGGGCCGTCCGATGCCAGCATCACATCGGCCGCAAACAAATCCTTGTTCAGCGCGCACAGTTCGCGCAGGCCGGGCGAAACCACTTCCTCGCCCATTTCGATCAGGTATTTTGCGTTGAAACCGAGCCGGCCGCGCACTTGCAGAACATTGGCCATGGCCTGCAGGTTGATGCTGTGCTGGCCCTTGTTGTCGGCAACGCCGCGGCCGTACCAGCGGCCGTGGCGCTCGGTCAGAACCCAGGGCGAGAGGCCTTCGCGCCAACCGGCTTCCTGACCGCGAATGACGTCGCCGTGACCATAGCCGAACACCGTTGGCGCCGCGGCGTCTTCGATGCGCTGCGCAAACAGGAACGGCGCCTGCGCCCTGGCATGGGTGAGCGTCTGGCAGGCAAAGCCCATGGCCTCGAAGGCCGGGCGGATCTCGGCGTCGAGGTAGTTCACCAGCTCGGTCTGGCGCGCCGGATTCTGGCTCTCGGTCGGGATCGCAATGCGGCGCGCGAGCAGGTCGCGAAAGGCGCCGCTGTCGAATTGCGCCTGTGCTTGCTCGATGGCGTGTGAACGGCTCATGCGGATGGTCCTGTGTCGGGCGTTGGAGTTGAAGGAGGTCGCTGCCGAATGTACCGCAGAGCGCGCTGCGATGTGCGGTACAGTTTGCCCAGCCGGGTGCGATGGCCTTCGCCGTTCCGACCCGCGCCCTGGAGAAAGCCCATGCGTCGCTGGCTGGATATGGTGGCCTCGCGTCAGTTGCCGCGCCGCATCGCGCTCGATGCCGGCATGCATGCGCTGGCCGGCCTGGCCGATATGTTGCCGCGCATGAAAGGCCGCATGCGCAGCTGCCGCCTGCTGGAGGATGTGCCCTACGCGCGTCACGGGCGCGCGACGCTTCGCCTCGATGTGCTGCAGCCGGTGCGGGCCGGGCCGCATCCGGTGCTGATCTACCTGCACGGTGGCGGCTTTGCCATCGGCTCCAAGCGCACGCACCGCGCCATTGCCGCCGCTTATGCCGCGCAGGGCTACTTGGTGTTCAACGTCGATTACCGTCTCGCGCCGCAATATCCGTTCCCGGCCGCGCTGGAAGACGCTTGCGACGCATGGCTCTGGGCGCTGGACCACGCGGCCGAGTACGAGGGCGATGCGCAGCGCATGGGCCTGTGCGGCGAGTCTGCCGGAGCCAATCTGGCCCTCGCGGTCACGCTGGCCTGTTGCACGCCACGGCCGGAGGCCTTTGCCGCGCCGCTGTTCAAGCGCGGCGCGCGCCCGGCGCTGGCCCTGCTGTACTGCGGCTTCCTGCAGACCAGCGAGCCCGAACGCTACCAGCGCGCCGGCGCGTCGGCGTTCGCGGCTGGCATTGCGGCCGATGCGGCGCGCTCCTACCTCGGGAAATTTGCGAAGCACCCGGATGCAGCCCATGCGCTGGCGGACCCGCTGTGCGTGATCGAAGCCATGACGCAAACGCCGGACCTGCCGCCGCTGTTCATCGCCGCCGGGCTGGCCGATCCGGTCGCTGCTGACTCGCAGCGGCTCGAACAGACGCTACAACGCCTGCATTCCCCGTGCATGGCCCACTACTACCCGGGCGAGACGCACGCCTTTCACGTCATGTTCTGGCGCGAGCAGGCAATCAAGTGCTGGCGTGACAGTTTTGCGTTCTTGCAGCAGCATTTGCCGGTTGGCGTGTAGCGCACGACGAAGCATGAGACCGTCATTGCGGGCCTGACCCGCAATCCATGTCGGCGTGGCATGGATCCCGGATCAGTCCGGGGTTTCAGCACCCGCAATCCCGGGTCTGCGCGGCTGCCAATGCTAGACTTTTGCCATGCCCGCGCGCGCCGATGAATTTGCCCACTACTGCTGTGAACTCCTGTCCACGCTGGGGCCGTGCGTGGCGCGTCGCATGTTCGGTGGCTGGGGCATCAGCACCGACGGGCTGACGGTCGCCATTCTGGCGGACCTGGGGCAGGGCGAAAAGCTCTGGCTCAAGGCCGGCTTGGAGACCCGCCACCGGTTCGAAGCCGCCGGCTGCGAGCGCTTCACCTACGAAGCCAAGGGCAAGCTGCACAGCATGGGCTATTACAGCGCGCCGGAGGACGCGATGGATTCGCCCGCCATGATGGCACCGTGGGCCAGCCTGGCACTGCAGGCGGCACTGGGCGCACGGCAGGTCAAACCCAAGCCCAAACGCATCGCCAAGTCCGGGCGCGCCGGATGAGCGCCTAAACTTGGGGCTTATTCCAAGGAAGGTTGTTCGCATGGCAGGTCCCAAGTCGCAGTTCTGGCAGGAACGGTTTGAAAAGAACGAGATCGGCTGGGACCGTGGCGCGCCGAGCCCGCAGCTGATCGCCTGGCTCGACAACGGCGCGCTGCAGCCTTGCCGCATTGCCGTGCCGGGCTGCGGCAGCGGCTGGGAGGTGGCCGAACTGGCGCGCCGTGGTTTTGAGGTGACCGGCCTCGACTACACCGCAGCGGCGGTAGAGCGCACGCGTGCGCTGCTTGACGCCCAGGGTCTCAAGGCCGAGGTGCTGCAGGCCGATGTCCTGCACTACCAGCCGGCGATCCTGTTCGACGCGGTCTACGAGCAGACCTGCCTGTGCGCGATCCACCCGGAGCACTGGATCGAGTACGCGCAGCAGTTGCAGCAATGGCTCAAGCCGGGCGGCAGCCTGTGGGTGCTCTACATGCAGATGATCCGTCCCGCAGCGAGCGAGGAGGGCGTCATCCACGGCCCGCCTTATCACTGCGACATCAATGCGATGCGGGCGCTGTTCCCGGAGAAGGTCTGGAACTGGCCCAAGCCGCCTTACGACAAGGTCAAGCATCCGAGCCTATCGCACGAACTGGCCTTGCGGCTGGTGCGCCGTTGACCGGTTTGGCATAGGCCCATGCGCGCTGCACCGACACCTTCATCCGTTACCGATGACCCGCTCCAGGTTTTCACGCACGCCCTGCCCAAGGTGGAACTGCATTGCCATCTGCTCGGCACCGTTCGGCGCGACACGTTCACCGACCTGGTGCGGCGCGCCGGCTCTCCGATCAGTACTGAAGAAATCGAAGCCTTCTACACGCGCGGCGAAAGACCCGTGGGCGTGCTGCGCGTGCTGCGTGCGCTTGATGCGCAACTGATCCGCACGACGGACGATCTGCACCGCATCAGCTACGAGTACCTGCAGGACGCCGCTTCCCACAACGTGCACTACGCGGAGTTCTTCTGGAACCCGACCGGCACGGCGCGCGATTCGGGCATTGCCTATCCCGCCGCGCTCGCGGCCATTGTGCGCGCGATCGCCGACGCGCAGCACGACCATGGCATCACCGGGCGCCTGATCGCCGCGATCGACCGCGAGGCCGAGCCGCAGGCGGCACTGGAGATGGTGCAGTGGGTCACGGAGCATCGCCGCGAGGAGGTGCCGGGCATCGGCATCGACTACCGCGAGGTCGATCGCCCGCCGGAACTGTTCGCCGCCGCCTATGCCGCAGCGCGCCGCGCCGGCTTGCGCACCACCGCGCACGCCGGTGAATTCGGCATGCCCTGGACGAATGTGCGCACGGCGGTCGAAGGGCTGCAGGTGGACCGCATCGACCATGGCTACACGGTGCTCGACTCGCCTGAATTCACGCGTGCCTGCGCGCAGCGCGACATCGTCTTCACGGTGGTGCCGACCAATTCCTACTATCTGCGCACGCTCGCACCCGAGCGCTGGGCGCTGGACCATCCGATCCGGCGCATGCCGGCGGCCGGGCTGCGCATTCACCCCAATACCGACGACCCGGCACTGCACCACGTCACGCCGACAGGCGCCTGGGCGATGATGGTGCGCGATTTCGGCTTCGGTCTGGAAGACCTGCGCGGCTTTATGCAGAACGGACTCGACGCCGCCTGGATCGACGACAGCACGCGTCGCGCCTGGCGCGCCGACGCGCTGGCGCGTTTCGAGGCGCTGCGCCCGCTGTGGCCGTCCCCTGTTTCTTTATCCCATCAAGGAGTTTGACAATGTTTGATCCCATTTCCCGCCGTCCGGCGCTGCGCCTTGCGCTCACCCTGCTGGCCGCTTGTGCCGGCCTGGCCGCGCACGCGCAGAGCGCCTGGCCAACGGCCAAGCCGATCACGCTGATCGTGCCGTTCGGCGCCGGTGGCAATGTGGACGTGACGGCGCGCCTGATCGGGCAGAAGCTCTCGGAGCGCCTCAAGCAGACCGTGATCATCGAGAACGTCGCCGGGGCCGGCGGCATCGTCGGCGTGGAGAAGGCCGTGCGCGCCGCGCCCGACGGCTACACGCTGCTGCTGGGGGCGGACAGCCCGATCGCCATCGCCAAGCTGGTGAGCCCGGCGGCCGTGCGCTACGACGGTGTCAAGGACCTCGCGCCGATCGGCCTGGTGACGACTGCGCCCATGGTCATCGTCGCGCGGCCCGGCCTGCCGGTCAACAATCTGGCTGACGTGATTCGTCTGGCCAAAGAGAAGCCGGGGCAGCTCAGCTATGCCACGTCGGGCGTGGGCACGGTCCTGCACCTGACGATGGAATTGATCAAGGACACGAGCAAGATCTACATGGTGCATGTTCCGTATCGCGGCGGCGCGCAGATCATGACCGACGTGATCGGCAACCAGGTCGATCTGGCCATGGTCGTGAGCGTCACGGCCACGCCGCACATCCACGGCAAGAAGCTCAAGGGCATTGCCGTGACCGATGGGCGCCGCGTGGCTTCGCTGCCCGAGGTCCCGACCGTGGCCGAGACGCCGGGCTTCAAGGGCTTCGACATGGTGTCGTGGACCGGCCTGTTTGCGCCGGCCCAGACGCCGACCGCCGTGGTCGAGCGCCTGAACCGCGAACTGATGGCGGTGCTGCACACCGACGAGATGCGCGCCAAGCTCGCCGAGGGCGGCGCCCTTGCCGGAAGCGGCAGCGTCGTCGAGTTCGCCCGCTTCGTGCAGAAGGAACAATCGCGCTATGCGGGCATCGTGAAGGCTGCGAACATCCATGATTGATCGTCGTGGCCATCTGTTCTTCCTGTAGCCCGAGCCGGTCCGGAGAAAGCCCATGAGTCTTGCCCACCTGCTGTTGCGCCATGCGCGCCTGACGCCCGAGCGGGCCGCGATCTTTCATGGCAGCCAACCCTGCGCCACCTATGGCCAGTGGGCCGCGCGCAGTGCGGGCCTGGCGCTGCGCCTGCGCGCCGCCGGTCTGCAGCCGGGTGAGCGCGTGCTGCTGTTCATGCACAACCACCCGCGTTATCTGGAACTGTTCTGGGGCTGCTGGTGGGCCGGGCTGGTGGTGGTGCCGGTCAATGCCAAGCTGCATCCGCGCGAGGCCGAATGGATCGTGGACAACGCCCAGGCGCGCTGGGGCTTTGTCAGCCGCGACGTGGCGCCAGATCCGTTGGCCGGGCTGGAGCGACAGATCGAGGTCGAATCCGCCGCGTGCGATGCCTTGCTGGCGCCGGTGGCCGATGCGTTTGCGGTCGAGGTCACCGAGCGCGCTGCCGACGATGTGGCGTGGCTGTTCTATACCAGCGGCACGACCGGCCGCCCCAAGGGCGTGATGATCACGCACCGCAATCTGATGACCATGGGGCTGACCTACTTTGTCGATGTGGACCCGGTGTCGGCTGATGACGCCATCGTCTACGGCGCGCCGATGTCGCACGGCGCCGGCATCTACGCCATCCCGCATGTGATGGCGGGCGCGCGCCACGTCGTTCCCTTATCGGGTGGCGTTGATCCAGCCGAATTGTTTGAGCTCGGCTGGCAGCTCGGCGCGCTCACCACGTTTGCCGCGCCCACCATCGTCAAGCGCCTGGTCGATCACGTCGAGCAGGCGCAGATCAGCATCGAGGCCGCCGCTGCGGCCTTCAAGACCATCGTCTACGGCGGCGCGCCGATGTACGTGGCCGACATCCAGCGCGCCCTGCGCCTGATGGGGCCGCGCTTTGTGCAGATTTATGGCCAGGGCGAGACACCGATGGTGGCCACCGCCTTGTCGCGCCAGCAACTCGGCGACACCGCTCACGCGCGCTACCTGGAGTGCATCGCCTCGGTCGGCGTCGCGCAGACGCCGGTGCAGCTGCGGATTGCCGACGAGCAGGGCCGTGAACTGCCCTTGGGTGAAATCGGCGAGGTGCTTGTCAAGGGCGACAGCGTGATGGCCGGCTACTGGCGCAACGCCGAGGCCTCCGCCCTGGCACTGCGTGACGGCTGGCTGTTCACCGGCGATGTCGGCTGCCTCGACGCCGACGGCTTTCTCACGCTGAAGGACCGCAGCAAGGACCTGATCATCAGCGGCGGCTCTAACATCTACCCGCGCGAAGTCGAAGAGCTGTTGCTGACGGCGACCGGCGTGGCCGAGGTGGCGGTCGTCGGTGCGCACGATCCCGAGTGGGGTGAGGTCGTCGTGGCCTTTGTGGTTGCGCAGACCGGCACGGTGCTTGATCCCGAACGGCTGGACCAGCATTGCCTGGCGCAGATGGCGCGCTTCAAGCGCCCGAAGCGCTATGTGGTGATGACAGAACTGCCCAAGAACAACTACGGCAAGGTGCTCAAGACCGTGCTGCGCGAGCGTCTGGCCGCCGAGCAGGCATGAACTGTGGCGGGAGCGCCGCAGTCCGCCTTGCGCTTTGACGCGGCGGTGGCCACAATGCCGCTCATGCTACGCCGCATCCATCGCCAGCTTGTCCTGATCTTCCTGCCGCTGCTGCTCGTTCTGGCCGGCTGCTCCTCGACACCGAAGTTCGGCACGCCGCCGGCCTTCAGCGAGGGTCCCGAACTGAAGTCCACCCTCACGCCGGAACAGGCGGCCGACATCACGATCTACGCGGTCGGGCTGGTGGGCACGCCGTATCGCTACGGTGGCAACACGCCCGACACCGGCTTCGACTGCAGCGGCCTCATCGCCTGGATCTACCAGACGCGGGCCGGGGTGACGCCGCCGCGCACGGTCGCCAAGCTGCAGGGATGGGGGCGACCGGTCAGCACCGATAAGCTGCGCTCGGGTGACCTGGTGCTGTTTGCGCAGCGCAATGAAGTGACGCACGCCGGCATCTATGTCGGTGCCGGGCGTTTTGTTCATGCGCCTTCAACCGGCGGTGAAGTCCGCCTGGAGCAGTTGAACTCGCGTTACTGGGCGGCGCAGCAGGTGGCGTTCCGCCGCCCCTGATGCGCGCTGCGCCCTAGCGGCGATGTTCATCCCGGTTGTCGTGGCGGTTGCCTTCGCGCTCGCTGCGCCGGTTATCGCCCCGATCGCCATGATCACCACGATCTTCATGCCGGTATTGCGGTTGCCGGTAGTAACGGTTGTCGTGACCTTCCTCATGCGCCCACCAGCGGTTGCGCTCGTCGACGCGCACGAAGTTGACCGGCCGGCCGCAGGCGTTGTAGCGCTCGCAATAGCGGCCCCAGTGACGGTACTCGTCCGGCGCCACGTGCAGGTACATCACCGGCGCGCCATAGACGGGTCGGCCCACGATGACCGGCTGCACGTTCATCAGCGGCGGGGGCATGTTGTCGCCGATGGCGATCTGGCCATAGACGCCGGGCGCGAAGGCGCCGCCGATGGTCATGTTCATGTAGGTCTGCGCCTTGGCCGGCGTGGCGAACGCAATGACCAGCGCCGCGGCCGGCAGCGCAAACCAACGCAAGGCGGTTTGACCCGCCGCCGGGAAGGTTGCCGCCGCAGTTGTGGAAAGCCTGTTGCTCATGATGGTCTGCCTTTTTGTTGAGATAGTCCTACAACGCGCCAGTCGCATGCAAGGCGCACCGTCAACGGTAACGATCAATAACGAAGCGCAAGCAGTTGTAAGCGCGGCGCCACGCTGATGCGTGCGTCGACGCGCCCGCGGCCACCCCAGCATGCGCTGGTGCTACATTCAACCCGCCCGGCCTGGACACCCGCAACCGCAAGACCATCCCCGGCGCCATCAGCTATGAGGTGAATGCACGATGAACAAGGCCTTTGTCAGGGAATCGGATGAGGCGGACGACGAGGATCCGCTCGTTCCTGCCAGCGCGCCCGGCAGCAGGAACTACATCACGCCGGCTGGATATCGGCGTATCCACGCCGAGCTGCTCGATCTGATCGACAACGAACGCCCCAAGGTGGTGGAGATTGTGCATTGGGCCGCCAGCAACGGCGACCGCTCCGAGAACGGCGATTACATCTACGGCAAGAAGCGCCTGCGCGAGATTGACCGGCGCATCCGCTTCTTGAGCAAGCGCCTGGAGATCGCCGAAGTCGTCGAGCCGTCCGTGCACCATGGCAGCGACCAGATTTTTTTCGGCGCCACCGTGACCTACCTGGATGAAGCCGACGTCGAGCGCACCGTCACCATCCTGGGCATCGACGAGGTCGACAGTTCACAGCAGCAGGTCAGCTGGATAGCGCCGATCGCCAGAACCCTGCTCAAGGCGCGCACCGGCGACACGTTGCGGCTGGTGACGCCGGCCGGTGTCAGCGAAATCGAGGTGATCGACGTGACGTACCCGGCGCCGAGCCAGGGCTAGTCGACGGCATTGGCGCGTTGTGCCTTCAGCACGGAGGCGGTCTTGCGCAGGTTGCGCAGCGCGGCTTCAAGCTGGGTGCGGTCGCGCACGGCGATCAGGAAACCGAGCACCGTCGCATCCTGGACGCCCTCGTTGTCCATGTTGATGTGCGTGATGTCGGCCTCGGCGGCGGCCAGCGCCGCTGCAACGCGCGCCAGAACCCCCTTGCCGTTGACAACCGTGACCAGGATCTCGGTCTCGAACGCCCGCACCGGCTCATCGGCCCATTCGACGCTGATGAAGCGTTCGCTATCCTTGTGCTTGAGCTTGCGCGCGACGCTGCAGCTGTCAGTGTGCACGATCAGGCCTTCGCCGCGCCCGAGGTAACCGACGATGCCGTCGCCCGGAACCGGGCGGCAGCAGGGCGCATAGGTGACCGACGCGTTTTCGCTGCCGTCCAGAATGATGCCGCCTTGCGCCTCGGTTTCGTTCATCGCGTAGCGCTCGCGCGTCAGCAGCACGGCGTCAAGCGTCTCGCCGCTGTCCGTCAGCAGGGCGCGTAGGCGCTTGGCGACGATGCTGGCGATGCGCTTGCCCATGCCGATATCGGCATACAGCTCGGCGCGGCTGCGGTTGCCGCTGAAGCGCAGCAGCTTTTCCCAGATCGCCTTGTTCTTGCCCGTTTCTTCCGGTGTTTTTTCGATGCCCTCGGCGCGCAGGGCCTGGGTCAGCATTTTTTCGCCCAGGCTTTCCGAATCGGCCAGCGCCAGGGTCTTGAGATGGTGGCGGATCTTGGAGCGCGCCCGCGCCGTGCGCACGAAACCGAGCCAGGCCGGATTGGGCGTTGCATCGGGTGCGGTGACGATCTCGATCAGGTCGCCGTTTCTGAGCTCGGTGCGCAGCGGCACCTGCTCGCCGTTGATGCGCGCACCCTGCGTCTTGTCGCCGACGTTGCTGTGGATGGCGTAGGCAAAGTCGACTACGGTGGCGCCGCGCGGCAAGGCCATGATCTGGCTCTTGGGCGTCACGACATAGACGGCGTCCGGGAACAGGTCGACCTTGACGTGGTCCCAGAACTCGGCTGCGTCGCGGTTTTCGTCCTGGATGTCGAGCAGCGACTGCAGCCACTTGGAACCGAGCCGGTCGCCGTTGCTCATCTCGGACGGCGCGTTGGCCTTGTACAGCCAGTGCGCGGCCACGCCGGACTCGGCGACGATGTTCATGGCCTCGGTGCGAACCTGGAATTCCACGCTGATGCCGGCCGGCCCCACCAGGGTCGTGTGCAGCGACTGGTAGCCGTTGACCTTGGCGATGGCGATGTGGTCCTTGAAGCGGCCCGGCACCGGCTTGTAGAGCTGGTGCAGCAGGCCCAGCGCGGTGTAGCAATCGATCACGCCCGGCGTCAGCACGCGCAGGCCGTAGATGTCGGTCACCTGGGCAAAGCTCAGGTGCTTTTCTTCCATCTTCTTGTAGATCGAATACAGGGTCTTCTCGCGCCCGATGATCTTGACCTTCATGCCGTGGTTGGCGAAGGCGGCCTCGACATCGCGCTGGACCTTCTGAATCAGGTCGCGCCGGCGGCTTCGCGCCTTGGCGACGGCCTTGGACAGGATGGCGTAGCGCCAGGGACGCAAGTGCCGGAACGCCAGATTCTGCAGCTCGCGGTAGGTCAGGTTCAGGCCCAGGCGGTGCGCGATCGGGGCGTAGATGTCGAGGGTTTCGGAGGCGATGCGGACCCACTTTTCGCGCGGGGCCTCCGACAGCGTGCGCATGTTGTGCGTGCGGTCCGCCAGCTTGATCAGGATGACGCGCACGTCGCGCGCCATCGCCAGCAGCATCTTGCGGAAGGATTCGGCCTGGTTTTCCTCGCGCGTGTTGAAGTGCAGCTTGTCGAGCTTGGTCAGCCCGTCCACCAGTTCGGCCACCGGCGAGCCGAAGCGCTCGATCAGTTCGATTTTCGTGACGCCGCAGTCTTCCATCGAATCGTGCAGCAGCGCCGCCATCAGCGCCTGGGCGTCGAGCTTCCAGTCCGCGCACTGGGCCGCTACGGCGATCGGGTGTGTGATGTAGGGCTCGCCGCTGTTGCGCAACTGGCCCAGATGGGCCTGGTCCGCGAAGCGGTAGGCCATGCGCACCTGCTCCAGATCCGCCGGCAGCAGGTAGTCGAGCTTGGCCATCAGCCCGGCAAAGCTGGCGGCGGCGGCGTTGGCCGCGGCGGGATGCGGTGTCGCGGCCGCGGTCGTGCGCGGTCCCGAGCCCGCGGCCGGGGCTTTGTTGGTGGGTGAATTGAGCGTTGGACTCACCCCCCGAATATAGCGCGCTGACGGCGCGCGGCGGCGGCGCAATCGGCATAGGGGGCAGCCATTGTTGGCTGCGCCCCTGCCACACCACCCGGCATGCGGGTCCGCACCGGGCGGTTCGAGAGTTTGAGGTCATGAGAGTCTGGGCAGTCCCATTTGATCGAAGTAAGCGATGGTCAG
>CAIKMZ010000159.1 GCA_903828665.1 uncultured beta proteobacterium | reverse complement strand
ATAAAGGCGTATCGGCCGAGCATGTTGATGTGCTCGTGAACGAGCGGCGACAGACGAGCCACGTCCTCGTCACGAACGCCAATCCCCTCGCCCCGCAGTTGATCGAGGGCCGCATCCATGTAGATCGTGTTCCACAGGATGATGGCGTTGACGACCAGGCCGAGGGCGCCGAGTTGGTCCTCCTGGCCTTCGCGATAGCGCTGCCGCAGCTCGCCGCGCTTGCCGTGGAAGACGACACGGGCAAGCTGGTGACGGCCCTCACCACGGTTGAGCTGGGTGAGGATACGGCGGCGATAGGCTTCGTCGTCGATGTAGGCCAACAGGTAGAGCGTCTTGACGATTCGGCCGAGTTGTTCGAGTGCCCGCGCCAACCGAGTTGGCCGATCATTGGTCTGGAGCGTCCGCATCAATCCGCCGGCTTGCACAAATCCCAGCTTGAGTGAGCCGGCCAGACGCAGCAAATCGTCCCAATGCTCAGCGATGATGCCCGTCTTCGCCTTGTGCGAGGCAAGCTTGTCGAGAGCGCCGTAGTCGGCCGTGGAATCGATGCGCCAGAACCGGGCGCCACCGACATCGGCGATCCGTGGGCTGAACTGGTAGCCGAGCAACCAGAAGATGCCGAAGATCACGTCGGTATAGGCGCCGGTGTCGGTCATGATCTCGGTAGGTTCGAACTCGGTTTCCTGCTCCAGCACGACACTAAGCAGCACCAGGCTGTCGCGCAGGGTGCCCGGCACGGTGATGGCGTTGATGCCGGTGAACTGATCCGAGACGAGGTTGTAGTAGGTGACGCCGCGCTCGGGGCCGAAGTATTTCGGGTTCGGGCCGGCATGGATGGTCTGTACCGGAACGACGAAACGCATCCCGTCCGCCGAGGCGACATCGCCACCGCCCCATCGCCGCGCCAGGTCGATGCCATTCTGAGCCGCGACGAGCCGGGCATTCGCCCGGGTCAGGGTTTCCGCGCGGAGATAGTTCTGTCGGACCCAGCTCAGGCGCGACCGCCGGAGGGAAGGCATGTCCGGGCGCACCAGCGGCTCCAGGCCGGTGTTGCACGCCTCGGCCAGCAGGACGGCGCACAGCGTCGTCGCCAGGTCCCGTGCCCGAGCCTCCGCTTCGCTGGCATGGGTGAATGCGCTGGCGAACCCGGTTCGGGCATCGATCTCCAGCAGCAACTCCGGTAAATCGACGCGCGGCAGGCGCGCCATGACGGCGGTCCGCAGGGCAATGAGACTGGCCGGTTCCTCGAGGCGGTCGAGCCCGGTGAGCACCAAGTCTTCATCGGCGCCATTCTGTTCGAGGCGGACGCTGGCGTTTTTGGGCAGCTTGGCCACGACCGACTGGAACGTCTGGTCAAGGCGTTCGGAGAGCCGGCCGATCTCCTCGGCTGCGTTCTGGGATTTTCCCAGCGTGCGGCACACGGTCGGGCGTGCGGCTTCCCAGGCGGCTCCATCGAGCAAGCCGATGCGGGGATCGGCGAAGCGCAGGCTCGGCGTCGCGAAAACGTCCCGGCGCCGGAGCGCCCCACGCAGCCGATCGACCAGGCACAGGGTCCAGGCATGCCGATCGACAACGTCGTTCCTGGTCACGCGTCCCTCCCAGGACTTCGGCACGAACTCCGTTGGCCACACCGTGCCGCGCACGCCGCTGTCTTCAACCTTCCGAAGATGATGCAGGGCTTTCAGCACTGGCTGACCGGCCGGCACGGCGCCCAAGCCGACAACGCGCACGAAGTGCGGCAGGAAACGCCGGATGCGGCGGTACTGCGCCAGCAACTCGTCGAAGTAGGGATCGTCCGGCGGCCGGGTCAGACTGTCTACCTGGGACACGGCGGCTTCGAGGGCAGCTTTGGGCACGACCGTGAAAACCGCCGCCCGGAGACCGCCGTCGGTGACTGCGCCGTCGAGTACCAGGGCGCAGACCTTGCTCAAGGTGAGTGCCGCGGCGTCAAGGTCACGCAGAGTGCGCAGCCGCGCTTCCCGGCCTTTGCGGACCGCGTCGACGAACATCCGGGTGACAAGCAAGTCGAAAAGGTCAAGCACGTCATCCTGCGCGCTTGCCTCCAGCGCCCGGATGAACGCCAGCAGGGTAGCGAGGCGGCGTTCGTCCGGCAAGCGGGCAACCGCCTGCGCCTTGGCGGCGCCGGCGAAGCGAGCCAGCGCCAGGACACGGGTCTTCGGCAAGCGATCGGTGCGCGGCAAACCGGTCGCCAGTTGCCGGACTTCATCAAGGCGCTTGATCGCGCGAGCCAATTCCGCTGTGCTTTGCAGGGTTGGCCCCGATCGGAGCCGGTCCATCGGGCTCTGCCGTCCGCCCGCCGGCACTACCAGGAGGGCATCAAGGCGCGCTTTTTGATCGGGCGTGATCCTTGCCGCCAGCAGACGCCACAGCCGGCTGTTGGCGCGGGTGCGCACCCGCGCGACGGCGCGTTCGAGCACGCTCGCCCCCGGTAGCAGTACCTTGTGCGTCACCAGCCATGCCGTCGCCTGATCGAACAGGGCACTCGGCCGATCCGTCCCTGTCCAACACAGCGCGTAGAGCCATCGCAGAAGCCGCCATTGCGCGGCTGAATCCGAGAAATCACGGTAGCCGTAGCGTTCGCGTATCTCGATCGGATGCCGCCAACGCCATTGACTAACCCGATAGGCATCGAGAGTGCCGTCGATCAGCATGCTGAGTTGATCGCCGAGAAACCGCACCACGCGCGGCGGCACCACGCACGGGTCTTCAAGGAAGGTCCCAAGAAATCGTACTGTACCAAGTTGAACAGCGCAGCCAAGCCGCATGTGGTTGCCGCGATGCGCCAGTACAAATGCGCGATCAACATCATCAAGGTGGAAGAATCTGGCCAGCTGCTCGGCCGATATATCGGTCGGGAACCGGCCATACCGTCTTTCCTGTTCCTGTGTGAGGAAGCTGACAGGCATCAGGTCCGGTCGATGTTGGCGAGCACCCGATAGACCGAGGCGCGCCCAATTCCAAGTCGCTGAGCGATGGCTGTCGGTCCCAGTTTCTCCTCCACGCGCAACCGGCGAACCGCAGCCGGGTCGATTGACGGCTTGCGCCCCTTGTAGACACCTTCGGCCTTGGCCTTGGCGATGCCTTCAAGCTGCCGTTCACGCCGGAGGTTGGTTTCAAACTCGGCAAACACCCCGAGCATGTCCAGAAACGCCTTACCGGCGGCGGTACTGGT
>CAIKMZ010000158.1 GCA_903828665.1 uncultured beta proteobacterium | reverse complement strand
TTCGCCACTCGCCACCAGGATTGCTCCCGTGCTGCCGTTCGACTTGCATGTGTAAGGCATGCCGCCAGCGTTCAATCTGAGCCAGGATCAAACTCTATAGTTCGATCTTGAATTTTTTCGCTCTTTCGAGCAACTCATAAAAACGGAATTGAAGTGAACTTCACTTCTATCTCTATGAGCGTTTGTAAGTCAGTTAAGACTTAGTTCCTAAGAACTTGGCAATCGCCTTCAAACGCCCACACTTATCGGCTGTATGTTTTTAATGAACCTTTTTGCTCAGCTTTCGCTTCGCTTTCCTCTGCTTCACCGTGATCAGCGAAGCCTTGAATTATGACATGTTTTTTGAAGACCTGTCAATTTTTTTGCTTTTTATTTGAAAGAAAGAACCTAAAGGCCACTTCCGTTTCACAGAAAAACCCCGACTGCATTTCTGCAGCGAAGCCTTGTACTATACCACCAATTGTTCGACCCGGACAGCACTTTTTCTGCCCGATGGAGGCGTCGACCTCACACTCGGCGCACCGAGGCCCGGAGGCGCCGTGATACGACTGCTCGCAAGCGCCCCAAGACAACGCTGACACAAGAAATCGGCACGCTTCCACTCGGGGTGCATCAGGGCTAATGTGACCTCAGCCGACCACGGCCCTCAGCGCAGTACCAGCACTATTTGGCACGTGAGATCAACCCACCAGCACCGGGCGGGATAATCCACACCCTATGGCACTTTTAACCTTTCTGAACGCCCAGCTCGCATTTGGCCACGTGGCCCTGCTGGATCACACTGACTTCAGCCTCGAGGCAGGGGAACGCGTCGGCCTCATCGGACGCAATGGCTCGGGCAAATCCTCGCTGCTAAAGATCCTGGCTGGGATCGAGAAGACCGACGACGGAACCCTTCAACTGCAGCAAAATCTTCGCTTGGCTTATGTGGCGCAGGAACCCGTTCTCGACCCGGACGCCACTGTTTTTGTCGCGGCGAGCGCCGGCATCGCCGGCGTCATCGCCCTGATCGACCAATACTGCCAAGGCATTGGCAATCTTGACGCCCTGCAAAGTTCGATTGAAGCGCAGGATGGCTGGAATTGGGAACAGCGCGTGACCGAGACCCTGCATCGCCTGCACCTTGACGAGAATGCAGTGATCCGCACTCTATCGGGCGGAACCCAGAAACGCGTGGCGCTGGCCCAGGCCCTGGTGTCGCAGCCCGACGTCCTGCTGCTGGACGAGCCCACCAACCATCTGGATCTTGATTCCATCGAATGGCTGGAGGCGCTGCTGGTCGCGTTCAAGGGTAGTCTCGTCACCATCAGCCACGATCGGACCTTTCTGGACCGGGTAGCGACCCGAATCGTCGAGCTTGATCGCGGAATCCTGCGCTCCTACCCCGGCAACTTTTCCCAATATGTGACGCTCAAGGAAGAGCAACTGGCCCAGGAGGCCGTGATCAGCGCCAAAGCGGACAAACTGCTGGCCCAAGAGGAAATCTGGATCCGAAAAGGAGTTGAAGCGCGCCGCACCCGCAGCCAAAGTCGAATTGTTCGACTCGAAAAACTGCGCGCCAGCCGGGCCGCTCACCGTGCAGCACTCGGCAACGTGCGGATGGATGTGGCCTCAGGCGCCTTGGGCGGAAAGCTGGTTGCCGAACTGACACTGGCCTGCAAGAGCTTTGGAGACAAGGTGATCATCAAGGACTTCTCGGCAACGGTCATGCGCGGCGACAAGATTGGTCTGCTCGGACCGAACGGCGCCGGCAAGACGACGCTGCTCAAACTCATTCTGGGGGAGTTGCAACCGGACAGCGGCAAGGTCCGCCAAGGCGCGAATCTCCAGGTCGCCTACTTTGACCAGATGCGCAACGCGCTGGATCTGGATGCGACGCTGGAAGACTTCATCAGTCCCGGCAGCGAGTGGATCGAGATCGGCAACCAGCGCAAGCACGTCAAGAGCTATCTGGGTGATTTCCTGTTCTCGCCCGCTCGCGCCAACTCACCGGTGCGATCCCTGTCCGGCGGCGAGCGCAACCGCCTGCTGCTGGCGCGTCTGTTCGCCCGACCGGCCAATGTGCTGGTGCTGGACGAACCCACCAATGACCTCGATATCGAGACCTTGGAACTGCTCGAAGAATTGCTGCAGAGCTATGAAGGCACCGTGTTTCTGGTCAGCCATGATCGGACCTTCCTCGACAACGTCGTAACGAGCACGATTGCCTTTGAGGGCGACGGCTTGTGGCGTGAATACGAAGGCGGCGTGCAGGACTGGCTGATTCAGTCCAAACGCAGCCGCGCCATCCAACTGGCCGCCAACGCTGCGACCACGAGTGCGCGGACTCCAAGCGCCAAGCCGCCAAGCGCCAGCGAGGACACTAGTGCGCAAAAGCCCGTACCCACCCGCAAGCTCAACAACAAGGAGCAGCGTGAGCTCGACGGGCTGCCAGCGAAACTGGCACAACTGGAACAGGAGCAGGTAACACTGCGTGCGGAACTGGGCGACGTCAACCTGTACGCAAAGGATCCCCTCAAGGCTGGCCAGCTCTACCAACGCGACGCAGCCATCGAAGAAGAGCTGTTGAGCCTGCTGACGCGCTGGGAAGCCCTGACCGGCGATTGACCCGAATTCCTCACGTCATGACCACCGTCGAATTCACGGCCCTGATGATGCTCAGCACGGCCACCAGTTTCAGCCCCGGACCCAATACGACGCTCTCGACCGCACTGGCGGCCAACCTTGGCTTAAAGCGCTCCATGCGCTTCGTCCTGGCCGTACCGGCCGGCTGGGGTCTGCTGTTCAGCATTTGCGCCGGCGGCGTTGGCGCCCTGGTGGTGGCAGTGCCGCCCTTGCGTATTGCGATCCAGGCGCTCGGCGTTGGCTACATGCTATGGCTGGCGCTCAAGATCCTGCGCTCCAGCACCTTGACCCAAGCCAGCGCTGCACAGCTGAACATCACATTCTGGCAAGGCGTGATGCTGCAGTTTCTCAACATCAAGGCCTGGATGCTGGCGCTGGCCGTCGTCGCGGGTTGGATCGCCGGCCATGCCGACGCGTGGTCACGCTTTGCCATCATCCTGCCGATGATGCTGGGCTTCGGCCTCGTCAGCAACCTGAGCTACGCGCTGATCGGATCCCTGCTGCGCGGTTGGCTGGAGGACCCCGGGCATGGCGGTCGGCGTCTGCGCTGGTTCAATCGCATCATGGCGTCGGTGCTCGTCCTCACGGCAGCCTGGATGACGACGTTCTAAACCCATACCACTGGACGTTGCCGGATCAAACTCCACACTGAAGCAATCCAAGACATGAACACTGCTACTTCATCAGTCAGCCCCTGGCTGCTGGCCCGGCGCACCGCCCGTATGAACCCCTCGGTCATCCGCGAAATCCTCAAGCTCACCGAGAAGCCCGGTATCGTCAGCTTTGCCGGCGGCCTGCCTTCACCAAAGACCTTCCCGGTCGCGGAGTTCGAGGCCGCCTGCGCCAAGGTCTTGCGCGATGACCCGCACGCCGCCTTGCAATACGCCGCCAGCGAGGGCTTTGGTCCGCTGCGCGAGATGGTCGCTGCCATGCTGCCATGGCCGGTCGACCCGGCTCGCATCCTGATTACGACGGGCTCACAGCAAGGTCTCGATCTGGTGGCAAAGGTGCTGGTGGACGCAGGCAGCAAAGTTCTGGTCGAATCCCCTACCTACCTCGGGGCGGTCATGGCGTTCATGCCGATGGAACCCGACATCGTCAGCGTGATCAGCGACGAACAGGGCGTGGTCATGTCTGACCTCGAGGCCAAAGCCGCTGGCGCGCGTTTTCTCTATGCGCTGCCGAACTTCCAGAACCCGAGCGGTCGCACCATGAGCGAGCAGCGCCGCGCCACCCTGAGCGAAACGTCCGCCCGCCTGGGCTTGCCGATCATTGAAGACAACCCCTACGGCGACCTCTGGTTCGATCAGCCGCCACCAGCGCCCCTGACAGCACGCAACCCGGATGGCTGCATCTACCTGGGTTCATTTTCCAAAGTGCTGGCGCCCGGCTTGAGACTGGGCTTTGTCGTGGCGCCGCAGGCGGTCTACCCAAAACTGCTGCAGGCCAAGCAGGCGGCCGATCTGCACAGCCCGGGCTTCAACCAGCGCCTGATTGCCGAGGTGATGAAGAACGGTTTTCTCGAGCGCCATGTGCCCACCATTCGTGCCTTGTACAAAGCGCAGCGTGACGCCATGCTGGACGCACTGGCGCACGAGATGCCGCAAGGCGATCCCGATTCGACACTGACTTGGAACAAACCGGCCGGTGGCATGTTCCTGTGGGCGCGCCTGCCCAGTGGCATGAGCGCCGTCGACCTGCTGCCGTACGCCGTCGCGCAAGGCGTGGCATTCGTCCCTGGCGCGCCGTTCTATGCCGCCGACGGCGATCTGCGCACACTGCGCCTGTCCTTCGTCACGCCAAGCGTGGATGAAATCCGGCGCGGCGTGGCGGCGTTGGCCGCCGCCATCAAGACCTATGCAGCGACCCTGAAATCGTGAAGATCCGCGCCTTTCAGCAGATCGATGTCTTTGGCTCGGCACCCTATCTGGGCAACCCGCTGGCCGTGGTACTCGATGGCACAGACCTTACGACCGACGAAATGCAGCACTTCGCGCAGTGGACCAACCTGTCGGAAACCACCTTCCTGCTACCCCCCAGTACACAAGGCGCTAGTGCCGGCGCCGACTACCGCTTGCGCATCTTCACCCCGGGTGCGGAACTGCCCTTCGCGGGCCATCCGACACTGGGCAGCTGCCATGCCTGGCTGAACGCCGGCGGAAAACCGAACGCCGAGGAAATCGTGCAGGAATGCCAGGCCGGGTTGATCCGGATTCGTCGCACTGGCACCCGGCTGGCCTTCGCTGCGCCGCCGCTGCGCCGTAGCACGCCCGCGCTCGAACTGCTGGCCAGAATCAGCGCGGCCCTGGGGCTCAAGCCACAACAGATCAAGGCTGCGCAGCTGCTCGACAACGGTCCGGTCTGGCTGGCCTTGCTGCTCGACAGCCGGCACACGGTTCTGGCATTGACGCCGGACCATGCGGCACTCAAGCAATCGGGGCAAAAGGTCGGCGTGGCGGCCATCGAGGTGGCGACCGGTACGACACGCTTGATCGCGCGTTCCAACCGCGAAGCGCGCGCGTTTGTTCCCGCGCAAACCCAAGCCGCCACCGCAGCCGATGACTCGGTTGAAGTCGAAGTGCGGGCCTTCGCAGCGCCGGTTGGCGTCCAGGAAGACCCTGTGACCGGCAGCCTCAACGCCAGCCTCGCCCAGTGGCTGATCGCAGATGGCATGACACCCGGCGCCTACATCGCCAGTCAAGGCACTTGCGTCGGTCGCGCCGGCCAGGTGCATATCACGCAGGACGAAACAGGACAGGTTTGGGTTGGCGGCGATTCCGTCACGTGCATCGAAGGCAGCGTGAACCTGTGAGCCGGGCCAAAGTACGACATGCGCTTGCGCATCGTCGCTCGTGCGACAAGAAGCAAAGCGGATGTTGGTTTAGATTCACCGCATGGGAACCCTTTACCTCGTACGCCATGGCCAGGCTTCATTTGGCGCCGATGACTACGATCAACTCAGCCCGCTGGGCCATCAGCAGAGCGTGCGCCTGGGCGCCTATTTCCGGGAAAAGGGGTTGCGCTTCGACAGCGTGCTGACCGGCACCCTGCGCCGCCAGCAGCAGACCTACGCCGGGATTCAGGAAGGTGGCGCCTTTGACCTGGAGGCACTCCAGTGGCCCGGCTTGAACGAGTTCGACAGCGAGGCCGTGATCGCCACAGTGCATCCCTACAAGCTTGAAAAACCGGACTCGCCTGAACGCTACCGCCAGCACTTTCGCCTGCTGCGCGACGGCCTGACACAGTGGATGAACGGCGTCGTCAACCCCAAGGGCATGCCCACCTACCGCGAGTTCAGGCACGGCGTGACCAGCGCCCTCGACCACGTGCGCAAGAACTGCGACGGCAATGTGCTGCTCGTCTCCAGTGGCGGGCCGATTGCCACTGCGGTCGGCCATGTTCTGGGCACCGCGCCCGAGACCACGATCGAACTCAATATGCGCATCCGCAACAGTGCCATCACCGAGTTCGCGTTCAACCCAAAGCGCCACACGCTGGTCACCTACAACACGCTGCCGCACCTCGAGCATGCGGATCACGCCAGCTGGATCAGCTTTACCTGAATCAGGCCCGACATCCGCACGATTAGCGCGACAGAATCAACACCGTCCCGACAACGGTCAGCGAAGCGCCGAGCCAGGCACCGATGGCGGGTGCCCGCCCCAGGCGCAGCCACAGCAAAGGCAGCACCAGCACCGGTGACACCGAGGACAGGATCGCCACCATGCCGACATCGCCTTTCTTGAGCGCCAGCAGTATCAGCGTCATGCCCACGCCCATCGCGATGAAGCCGTTGAGCGCCGTTTGCGCCAGCACGCGCAGCGTCGGCGCCTGCTGCGCGCGCGCCGACGGAAAGCCGGCCAACAGCAAGACAAAGTGCGCGCAACAGGCCACCGACACGCGCACCGCGGAGGCGGCAACAGGGTCGACATCGGCCCCCATTGCCGGCTTGACGATCAGAGATCCCAGCGCCTGGCACAAAGCCGCCAGCAAACCGAGCGCAACGCCGGCACCGACGTGCCCGCGGTCTGCCTCCCAAGCGTGCTCGTCCTCCTTGTTGCGCCCCAGCAGGATGGCGATCATCACGCCGGCCATGGTCAGCACGCCGCCCCAGGCCGCCTGCGCATTCATGCGCTCACCCAGCAGCCAGAAGCCGAGCCAGGCGCTGAACACCGCATGCGTTGCAAACAGCACGCCCGAGCGCCTCGGCCCGAGCCGGTTCATGGCTGCAAACAAGGCCGTGTCGCCAACAAAGATGCCGATCAGACCACTGGCCGCCATCAGGCCCCCGGAGTCCGGCGGCAGGCTGCGCCAGCTGCCGGCGACCAGCGTCACCGTCCACAACATCAGCGCGACCATCAGCATGCGCCAGCGTGTGAACGCGAAGGCACCCAGATAACGCGACGGTGACACGGAGAGAATGCTGCCGACCGCCCAGCAGGCAGCCGCGCCCAAGGCCATCAGATCGTACGAAGCCAGCATCAGCTGCTCATTGGCTCATGGCGTCGTGGAAACTCAGCCGGGAGCGGACCGACTCACCAGCGTGCTCAGCGGCAATCTCTCCATCTCCAGCAGCAAGCGGGCCAGGCCGCTTCCTGCCGCCTGCAGCAGGGCGTGCCCTTTTTCGGCGCTGGCCGCCGCTGCGTTGCCGACGGCACCGGCCGCGTTGTAGTCCTGCATCTGCCAACCCAGCTTGGCGCACTTGCCGTTGCCCAGAATTTCGAAGTTCTGCGCCCGCTCTTGCGCCGTCGAGCGGAAGTCTCTGGCCTGCGCCATATCGACCTGCGCCGGCGCCAGCGCCAGCATCATCGAGGTCTCGATATCGCCACCGTGGATGCCAAACCGTTGTTCCCCGGCACCGAAGCGCTCATTGACATCACGACCATCTGCGTCGAGCAAGGGCAGGTTGAACCAGCTCGCGCTGTACACCAGCAAGTCGAGCCGCGCACGCAAATCGCGCGCCACCATGTCCATCACGCTGACCTGACCGCCATGGGCGTTGAACAGCAGCAGCTTTCGGATGCCCCCTGCCGCCACCGACTCGCCGATCTCAGTCCACAAGCGGATGATGGTTTCCGACTTGAGCGTCAGCGTGCCGGGAAAGCGTGCATGCTCGGGACTGAAGCCAACCGCCTGCGTCGGCAGGAACAGCACCTTCGCCGCGTCCGGCAGATGCGGCAAGGCCGCCGCCACCACGCCATCGACCAACGTCGTGTCAACGCTCAGCGGCAGATGCGGCCCATGCTGCTCGATGGCGGCCACCGGCAGCACGGCAATCGTCTGCGCCGCTTCACCGCTGGCGATCATCTGGGCAAAGTCGCGGGTCGAGAGCTCGGCCCAGAATCTGGAAGGTTTTGTCATGGCCGTATCTTAGAACTTGTCTGAAGTCAGATGCCGCTCCTGGCGCTGCGCCACGGTCTTGCTCGCGTGAATTTCGGGCGCGCGCTGCTTTGGCAGCCAAGCCTTGAGCGCGAGCGGACGGGCTCGAGCGCCGCTGGCCCAGTAGTCGGCCAGCAGGGTTTCGCGCACCGTCTGCACCGGCACCGTGCAATCGGTGCTCAGATAGCCGAACAGGATATCGACCAGGGTTTCGGGCGCCAAGCCGCTGGTTTGGCCCGTGTTGCGCCACAGCCAGTCGGCAAAGGCCCAGAACGCGTCGAAGGCGGATGGCGCGCGCGTCGCCAGCAACAGCGGCAAAGTTCGCCGAAAGCGCCCCGAGTTGGCGAGGAGATCCCAGTAACGCGCAAAGCGCGTGAAGCGCTGCACGGTATCGGCATCGACGGCACCCGTTTGCTGCACGTTGTAGGGTGGCTGCGCGTCATAGACCATGGCGAACGTGTCGGTATGACGCGCAATCGGCGTTCCGCGCAGGCGCTTGAGAATGCCGAGCTGGATCTCATGCGGACCCACGCGATACAGGCGGTCAAAGCCGGCCGCAAAGCTCTCCAGTGTCTCGCCGGGCAGGCCGAAGATCAGGTCGGTATGCAGGTGCGCGTGCGAAGCGGCGACCAGCCAGCGCAAATTGGCCTCGGTCTTGTCGTTGTCCTGCTGGCGCGAGATGCGCTGCTGCACCTTGACATTGAAACTCTGGATGCCGATCTCGAGTTGCAGCACACCGGGCGGAAAGCGAGCAATCATGGCGCGCAGGCGATCCGGCAGATGATCGGGCACGACTTCGAAATGCAGGAACAAATCGTCTGCCGACGGTTCGCTGCCCGCCACCGGCAATCGATCCAGAAAAAACTGCAGAATGCGCAGCGAGGCATCGATGCGCAGGTTGAAGGTCCTGTCAACAAACTTGAAGTTGCGCGCGCCGCGTTCGTGCAGCGCCTGCAACGCCGTCAGAAACCGGTCCAGGTCGAAGGCGCGCGCCGTCTGGTCCAGTGAGCTCAGGCAGAACTCGCACTTGAACGGACAACCGCGCGAGGCTTCAACATAGAGCACACGGTGCGCCAGATCATCCGCGCTGTATTCGGCATATGGCAGCGCAATCGCGTCGAGCGATGGCTGCTCGCCGGCGACCACCTTCATCAGCGGCTGCGGCCCGATCAACAAGGCACGGCAGAGTTTGGGAAAGCTGACATCGCCCCAGCCGGTGATCACATGATCGGCCAACTGCACAATGGCTTGCCGATCGACCTCATGGCTGACCTCGGGCCCACCAAGCACGACCTTCAGCGCCGGGCGCGCGGCCTTGAGCAGGCGCACCAGTTCCGTACTCGGCTTCACGTTCCAGATGTAGACACCCAGGCCGACGATCTGCGCCGAGCCTGGCCGCGCCGGCCCGAGCAGCGCCAGCAGTTCATCAACCAGTTCCTGCGGCTGGCGCGCGACGGTGAACTCACGCAGCGCGGTCTGCGCCTTCAAGTCCCCCATATTCGCCAGCAGGTAGCGCAGCCCGAGCGAGGCATGGATGTACTTTGCGTTCAAAGTGCAAAGGACAATCGAGGGTGAGGCAGCAGGGACGCTCGGCATGCCGGTATTATCAAAGCATGACGCAAGACCTGTTTCGTACCGACGCCTACCTGACCGAATGCGCCGCCACCGTGACGGCCATCACGCCGCAGGGCATCGTGCTCGACCGCACCGTTTTCTACCCGCTGGGCGGTGGACAGGCCGGCGACACCGGGACGCTGATCCTGGCCGACGGGCATGAAATCACCGTCACCGACACCCGCAAGGGCAAGGCGGACGACGGCAGTTTCACCGCCGCCATTTGCCACCTGCCGGCACCCGAGGTGCTGGCGCAGTTGCTGGCACCGACTGATTCCAGCGGCGCGCGACTCAAGGTTGGCGACACGGTGACCGCGCGCATCGACTGGGCGCGGCGCCACCGCCTGATGCGCTTTCACACCACGACGCATCTGCTGTGCCATCTCGTGCCGCAACTGGTCAATGGCTGCTCGATCACCGCCGACTATGCGCGCCTTGACTTCAACATGACCGACGCGCTGGACAAGGACGCCCTGAGCGCCGGCATTGCACAGCTGGTGGCAGCGGCGCATCCAGTGACGGTCGGTGCCATCACCGACGAGGAACTCGACGCCAACCCGGCGCTGGTCAAGAGCATGTCCGTGCAGCCGCCGCGCGGCAGCGGGCGCATCCGCACCATCCGCATCGGCGGCCTGGACCTGATCGACTTCCAGCCCTGCGGCGGCACCCATGTCGCCAACACGGCGGAAATCGGCGCGGTCATCGTCACCAAGCTGGAGAAAAAATCCGCCAGCACGCGCCGGGTCGTGCTCGGCTTTGCCGCATGAGCCGTGGGCAGATCAGAAACGCCACTGGCGACTCTTTCTTTGTCTGGGAAGGCGATGTGCTGGTGGTCAACATCCTGGGCAAGCCGAGCGCCGCCAAAGACGCCATCGGGAAACCCAAGGGGACGCAGCTCAAGGTCAGCGTCACCGCAGCACCGGTGGCGGGCAAGGCGACCGACCACATGGTGCGCTTTCTGGCGCCCCTGTTCGGCGTGCCCGTGGCCGACATCGACGTCGTGTTCGGCCGCGAGAACGTGAACAAGCAACTGCGCATCAAGGCGCCCAAGAAACTGCCAGCCGTGTTTGCGCAGGGAACTTTGGACCTTTGAGACAATCCGACATGGCAATGACTTTCTCAAAAATCCTTCAGCGCTCCGTGAGCGCTGCGCTCTTCCTTGTTGCCGGAGTCATGGCCGGCGGGGCGCACGCCCAGTCTGCGGTGGTCAGCACGGCACAGGTGCGGGCCGAACTGATGGCCTACGCGCCCGATGGCGCCGACGCCGGCAAGACGGTCTGGCTCGGCCTGCAACTCACGCACCAGAAGGATTGGCATACCTACTGGAAGAACTCGGGCGACTCCGGTCTGCCCACCGCCTTGCAATGGACGCTGCCACCCGGCTTGACGGCGGGCGAGATCGACTGGCCGCTGCCGAAGAAGATCCCGCTGGGTAACCTCGCCAACTACGGCTTTGACGGCACCGTGCTGCTGCCGGTGCCGCTGACGATCACGCCCGCCTTCAAGGCGGCGGCGCCCAACAACGAAATCGAGATCCGCCTCAAGGCGAACTGGCTGGTCTGTCGCCAGGAATGCGTCCCCGAGGAAGGCGAGTTCGCCCTCAAATTGCCGGTGCAGGGCTCGAGCGCGATCAACAGTGCCGCGTTCCAAGCCGCGCTGGCGGCGCGTCCGCAGGCCTTGACCGTCACAGCGCTGGCCGACAGCAAGGTGCAGATCGACGGCAGCAGCATCAGACTCATGGTGCACGGCCTGCCGGCTGCACTGCGCGGCAAGACGCTCGACTTCTTCCCCGAGACACCCGAGGTGATCGAAACCGCCGCACCCTGGACGCAGAGCTGGAGCGGCGAGGTCTGGAACGCCCAGGTGCCGCTCGCGGCGCAGCGCGGCAACAGCCCGGCGCTGATGCCGGTGGTGCTGGCCGCCGGCGGCCAGGGCTATCGGGCCGAGCTCAAGGTGCTGGGAACGTGGCCCGCAGTGGCGACCGGCGCCGCGTTAACCGCTGCACGGCCTGTGCCGGCTGCACCGGCGCAGCCACCGATCACGCTGCTGGCCGCGCTGCTGGGCGCACTGCTGGGCGGCATGCTGCTCAACCTGATGCCCTGCGTCTTTCCGGTGCTGGCGATCAAGGTCATGAGCTTCACGCGCCATGCCAACGACCAGCGCGGGCATCGTGTCAGCGGCGTGGCCTACAGCGCCGGTGTCGTGCTGTCGTTTCTGGCATTGGGTGCGCTGATGCTGGGCCTGCGCAGCGCAGGCGAGCAACTCGGCTGGGGTTTCCAGTTGCAGTCGCCGCTGACGGTCGCGGCGCTGGCGGCGCTGTTCACCGTGATGGGGCTGAATCTGGCCGGCCTGTTTGAATTCGGCCAATTCCTGCCCAGTCGCGTGCTGCTGGTCGAGGCCAAGAACCCGGCCATCAATGCTTTTCTTTCGGGTGTACTGGCGGTCGCCATCGCCTCTCCCTGTACCGCGCCCTTCATGGGCGCCTCGCTCGGTCTGGCGCTGGCCTTGCCGGCACTGCAGGCGCTGCTGATCTTCACCATGATCGGTTTCGGCATGGCCCTGCCCTACCTGGTGGCCAGCCTGATCCCTGCCGTGGCGCGGCTGCTGCCGCGGCCCGGCGCATGGATGGACACATTCCGGCGCGCCATGGCGTTTCCGATGTTTGCCACCGTGGTCTGGCTGGTCTGGGTGCTTGGCCAGCAAAGCGGCATCGACGGGGCCGGTGCGCTGCTGGCCTTGCTGGTGGCCCTGAGTGCCGTGCTGTGGGCGTTCACGCTGCAAGGGCGCAGCCGCCTGATCGTGGCAACAATGGCCATCGTGCTCAGCATGCTGCTGGCTGGCGCCATCGGCCAGAACGTGGTCAAGACAGTGGTCAGCGACATCGGCAGCGCCAGCACCGAGCGCTGGCAAGCCTGGGCGCCGGGCCGTGTCGAACAGGCGCTGGCTGCGGGTACTCCTGTGTTCGTCGACTTCACCGCCGCCTGGTGCGTCACCTGCCAGTACAACAAGAAGACCACACTGGCCAATGCCGACGTGCTGGCCGACCTGGCGGCCAAGAAGGTCACGCTGCTGCGCGCCGACTGGACGCGGCGCGATCCGGTCATCAGCGATGCCCTGGCTCAACTCGGCCGCAACGGCGTGCCGGTCTATGTCGTCTACCAGTCAGGCAAGGCTCCCGTTGTCATGTCCGAAATACTCAGCGTTCAGGAAGTTCGTTCCGTGCTGCAAGCACTTTGAACCGTACCGAAACATGAACCAGACCGACGACATCGAACACATACTGCAGCACTGCCGCACGGTCGCCGTGGTCGGCTTGTCGCCGAAACCGCATCGCGCCAGCTTCGACGTGTCGCGCTACATGCAGGCGCAGGGCTGGCGCATCATCCCGATCAACCCAGCTGCGACCGAGGTGCTGGGGGAGAAGTCGTACCCGACGCTGACTGAAGCGGCGCGTCATGAGCGCATTGAACTGGTCAACGTGTTTCGCAAGAGTGCCGACGTGCCGCCCGTGGCGCAGGAAGCCGTCGCCATCGGCGCGCAGGGCCTGTGGCTGCAAAGCGGCATTGAGAACGCCGAGGCAGCAGCGATGGCGCGCGAGGCCGGTCTGCGCGTGGTCCAGAACAAATGTCTGATGATGGCGCACGCCGCCCGGTAGTCTGAAGACTTGGGCAGGAACTTAAGGGTGGCTTAATCTGCCCCCGCTAAGCTCTTCGGATGCGACTTCACGCCACCTGCCTTCCACCTTCCCTGACCGCCCGAATTGCTGCAAGCCTGTTGCTTGCCTCGCGCGTATTCGCCTCGGTCCGCAGGGCCTCCCGCTGTGCCGCCTGCCGTGCCGATGCCGACCACAGAAATTTCAGCGAACACCAGGAGAGGATTCCCGGATGACAAAGCGCAGCCCTCAAGGCTCGAACGCCATGCAGCGCACTCTGATCTGGGACGTTCCGACCCGTCTGTTCCACTGGACACTGGCCTCGAGTTTTGTCGGGGCCTGGCTCACCACAGGGTCGGACCGCTGGCTTGCGGTGCATGTTTTCCTGGGTTACTTGATGCTGGGGCTGATCGCCTTTCGCGTCGTCTGGGGGCTGGTCGGTACCCATTACGCCCGCTTCGCGTCGTTTTGGTACGGGCCGCGCGCGGCACTGAGCTACCTTCGCGGCGTGCTCCATGGAACGGCTGCGCGCCACATTGGTCACAACCCGACCGGCAGCCTGGCCATCTATATCCTTCTGCTGCTGACCCTGGCGGTGGGACTGAGCGGTTTCTTCACGCTCGGCGGCGAGGAGCAGCAAGGTGCGCTCTCGGGAGCCATGAGTCTTGTGCAAAGCCGCACCTTCAAGAAACTGCATGAACTCACGGCCAATCTGATGCTGCTGGTGATCGTCGGGCACCTGGCCGGTGTCGTCGTGGAGAGCTTCCTGCACCATGAGAATCTGGCGCGTTCGATGCTCACGGGCACGAAGTTGGCCGCGCCGGGTGTGCCGACTGCGAGTCCCCGCTGGGGCGTCGCCATACTGATGCTGACACTGACCCTTGGATTTGGCGGCTGGTGGTTCTTCTATGCCATCGATGCGAAACTGGATCAGGCGCGGGGTGAAAGCGAAGGCGCGCACGTCAAGTTCATCGGCGCCAAACTTGCGGACAACGCGGTGTGGCGCGACGAGTGCGGCAGTTGCCATCTCGCCTTTCATCCGAACCTGCTGCCAAGTCGATCCTGGAATGCCATCATGGCCGGGCAGGCGCAGCATTTTGGCTCTGATCTTGGACTTGAAGCCACCGCCAAGGCCACGCTTCTGGCGTTTGCGACGGCCAACTCGGCAGACAGCCAGCAGACCGAAGCGTCCTACAAGATCATGCGCTCGCTCAAGCCGGCAGACAGCCCGCTGCGCATCACCGAGACGCCTTACTGGATCAAGAAACACCGCAACATCACGTTGGTGCAATGGCAATCCGCGCCAATCAAGAGCAAGGCCAACTGCGCGGCCTGCCATCTGGACGCCGAGCAGGGCACTTTCCTCGATGCTGCCATGCAGATCCCCGCAGGCCCGTCTGCGCCCAAAGCAAGTCAATGACGCAAGCCGCATGGCCCAGCCGGCGGGTCTGCCGGATCAAGATTCGTTGACACCTCAAAAATGAGGCGGCGCCGGTTGCTGCGACAATTGGGGCATGAATACATCCGCCCAATCCAGCGCCTTTGCGCCCCTCCAGAACGACACATTCATCCGCGCCTGCCTGCGTCAGGCCACTGACCACACGCCGGTCTGGCTCATGCGCCAGGCCGGGCGTTATCTGCCCGAGTACCGCGACAGCCGGGCCAAGGCCGGCAGTTTCATGGGACTGGCCACCAACACCGACTACGCCACCGAAGTCACACTGCAACCGATTGATCGTTTTCCGCTCGACGCCGCCATCTTGTTCAGCGACATCCTGACCGTGCCAGACGCAATGGGGCTCGGCCTCTCGTTTGCTCTCGGCGAAGGCCCGAAATTCGCACACGCCGTGCGCGACGAAGCCGCTGTCGCCAAGCTCGCTGTGCCCGACATGGACAAGCTGCGCTATGTCTTTGACGCCGTCACCTCGATCCGCAAGGCCCTCAATGGCCGCGTGCCTCTGATCGGTTTTTCCGGCAGCCCATGGACCCTGGCCTGCTACATGGTCGAAGGCGCAGGCTCGGACGACTACCGCTTGGTCAAGACCATGCTCTACAGCCGACCAGACCTGATGCACAAGATCCTGAGAATCAACGCCGACGCGGTCGCGCTGTACCTCAACACCCAGATCGAAGCCGGTGCGCAAGCGGTCATGGTATTCGACAGTTGGGGCGGCGTGCTCGCCGACGGTGCATTCCAGGAATTCAGCCTGGCCTATACGGCACGGGTGCTGGCGCAACTGAAGAAGGAGCACAACGGCGTGCGCATTCCGTCAATCGTTTTCACCAAGGGTGGCGGCCCCTGGCTGGAAGAGATGGGCGGGCTCGACTGCAACGTGCTGGGTCTGGACTGGACCGTCAACCTGGCCAAGGCACGCGCTCTGGTCGGTCAGAGCAAGGCCCTGCAAGGCAACCTGGATCCCAACGTGCTGTTTGCACAGCCGGCGCAAATCGAGGCCGAAGTCGTCAAGGTGCTCAACAGTTTCGGAAAGCCGCACACCGGGGCCGGAACCGGTCCGACGCAGATTTTCAATCTCGGACACGGCATTAGTCAGCACACACCTCCTGATCATGTCGCTTCGCTGGTGAAAGCCGTGCACGACCACTCGCGAAAAATGCGCGCTTGAGCAATTTGGGGCGGGAGTCCCTAGCAGTTTTTTGACTGGTATCTGGTTAGTGAAGCCTGACTTATGCACATTTATTTTGCTGCACCGCGCAAGATATCGATATTTCCAGGATTCCCGCTACAAAACCAATAGCGACTGTAAGTTATTGATTTATAACGATTTATAAATTTGCTTTTTTTATGGGCAATTCAGCGAAAGCCTTGATTCTTAAGGCCTCGACGCGGCCCAAGGCAGGATATCAACAAAGTTATCCACAGAATCTTTGGATCGCAGGCAAATCGTTTATGAATCAAGGACTTAAGGCAACTATCGCAAGTTCACATCAAGTTGCGACCCCAACTGGGATGCTTGGATGACGCACTGCCTGTCGGTATTGGTACAAACCCCAGCACACAGCCAGATGGCCGGCGCCCTGAGCTACCGCAGTGCGCTGCCCTTGCCGGCCGGCACCCTCGTGCGGGTGCCGCTGGGCAAGCGCGAGATCCTCGGTGTGGTGTGGGACGCACCGGATGTTGCAGGTCAGGACATCGCTCCCGACAAACTCCGTTCCATGGTCGGCCCTCTCGACGGCCTAGAGCCCCTGACCCCGGCGTGGCGGGAACTGATCACGTTCACCGCGAGCTATTACCAGCGCGCGGTTGGCGAAGTGGCGCTGGCGGCGCTGCCACCGCAGTTGCGCGAGCTCAGCACCGTGCAACTGGCACGCCGCCTCAAACGCCACGCCAAGGCGGCCGTCGCGCCAAACGTGGCCGGGACTTCCGCCAGCGATCAGGCCGTGCTGACGCCCGAACAGATGCTGGCGCTGCAGCGCTTTGAGGCCGAACCCGGCCCTTTCCTTTTGTTCGGCGCCACGGGCAGCGGCAAGACCGAAGTCTATTTGCGCTGCGTCCAACGCCTGCTGGCAAGCGAGCCGCAGGCGCAGGCGATGGTGATGGTGCCCGAGATCAACCTCACACCCCAGCTCGAAGCGCGCTTCATGGCGCGCTTCAACCCGCTGTTCGGCGAACAGGCCGTGGTCTCGCTGCACAGCGGCATGAGCGCGGCGCAACGCCTCAAGAGCTGGCTGGCAGCGCACAGCGGCGCCGCGCGCATCGTGCTGGGCACGCGCATGGCCGTGTTTGCCTCACTGCCACGCTTGCGCCTGATCATCGTGGACGAGGAGCACGACCCGAGCTACAAGAGCGGCGAAGGCGCGCGCTACTCGGCGCGCGACCTGGCGGTCTATCGCGGCCGGCTCGAGGGCGCCAAGGTGTTGCTTGGTTCAGCCACGCCTTCGCTCGAAAGCTGGCATCACAGCCGGCCGGTACAGGAGGGCGGGCGCTACCTGCGCCTGGAGATGCCCAGTCGTATCGGCGCCGCTGCCACCCTGCCGCTGGTGCGCCGCGTCGACATGAACCACCAGCCCAAGCGCTGCGTCATCGCACCACCTTTGCTGGCCGCCATTGCGCAGCGCGTGGCATGCGGCGAGCAAAGCCTGATCTTCCTGAACCGCCGCGGCTACGCGCCGGTGCTGCATTGCAGCGACTGCGACTGGAAGAGCGAGTGCCCGCATTGCAGCGCCTACCGCGTGTTCCACAAGATCGACCGCACGCTGCGCTGCCACCACTGCGGCTACACCGAGCGCGTGCCGCGCACCTGCCCGGCCTGCGGCAACCCCGACATCACGGCCATGGGGCGTGGCACCGAACGGCTTGAAGAGCACCTGGCCGAACTGCTGGCCGACGTGCGCCGGCCGAACTCGGTGTCCGAACAATGGCCGCAAGGTGAGCCCGTGCGTATTGCGCGCATCGACGCCGACAGCACGCGGCTCAAGGGCGAGCTGACCGTGCAGCTGGCGCGCGTGCACTCGGGCGAGGTCGATGTGCTGGTCGGGACGCAGATGATCGCCAAGGGCCACGACTTTCGCCGCATCACGCTGGTCGCGGCCATCAATGCCGACAGCGCCCTGTTCTCCAGCGATTTCCGCGCACCGGAGCGCTTGTTCAGCCTGCTGATGCAGGCGACGGGCCGCGCCGGACGCGATGCCGACGTCAGCGGCCACAGCGAGATGTGGCTGCAAACCTTTCACCCGCAGCACCCGCTGTTCGAGGCACTGAAGCGCCACGACTACCCCGCGTTCGCTGCCGGGCAATTGGCGGAACGACTGCAGGCAGCGCTGCCCCCTTTCAGTTTTCAGGCGCTGGTGCGCGCCGAAGCGCGCACGCAGGTAATCGCACAGGGTTTCCTGAGCGCTGCGAGCGCGGGCGCCACCGGCATGGCCGATGGCGCAGCGCTGCTACAGCACATCAGCCTCTACCCGGCCGTTCCTATGAGCATGCAGCGCGTGGCCAATGTGGAACGGGCCCAGATGCTGATCGAAAGCCCTTCGCGCGCCGCCTTGCAGCGCTTTCTGACGGCCTGGCAGGTCGTGCTGCACGCCACACGCCTGCAGGCCGAGGGCAAAGGCCTTCTGCGCTGGGCCATCGACGTTGACCCGCTGTTGATCTGAGCTCAAATCAGGAGGGTGACGGCCAGCGAAAACGTCACAAAGGCCGCTGCGGTCGAGAGCAGGATGATGCGGGCGATGCGTCCATTGTCGGCACCGAAGCGCTCGGCCAGCAAGGACACATTGCTCGCGCTCGGCAGCGCTGCCGCCAGCACGATGACCGTGAACGCCGTGCGGCTCAGCGACAAGCCTGCCTGGATGGCGATCGTCCCGACCAACAGCACCAGCAGCGGATGCAGCAGCAGCTTGATGCCGGCCACCGGCACGAAGTCGCGCAAAGGTATCGGCGCATGTCCCTGCATCAATGCCAGCATCTGCGAGCGCGCCAGCACCGCGCCAATGGTGAACAGCGCCACCGGTGAGGCGGCGTCGGCCAGCATGCCAACGGTTTGCGCCAGCGGCTTGGGCAAGTCCACATGCCGCATCGAACTCAGCGCACCCAGCAGGATCGCCCACGGCAGCGGGTTGGTCGAGACGCCCTTGAGAGCCTTCCCGAGCGCTTTGCGCACGCCATGCTGGTCGGCGCCATCGAGCCGCGACAGTGCAATGCACAGCGAGGTCGTGACCACCATGTCGACCACCATGGTCAGGATCACCGGCCCAGCTGCGGGCGGGCCCAGCAGCGCCACCAGCAGCGGCACACCCATGAAACCGGTGTTCGGAAATGATGCCACCAGCGCGCCGAAGGCGGCATCGTTCCAGCCGATGCGCGAATTGCGGCTGATGGCCACCGTCAGCGCCACCACGATCACGGCACAAAGCGTCCACGTGAAGGCGACACCGATATCGAGCAGTTGGGCGATCGGCGTCATCGCGCCAAAGCGGTACAGCATGCAGGGCAGGGCAAAGAACAGCACAAACCCGTTCAAACCGGCGACCGCCTCAAGCGGCAGCAAACGCCGGCGCGCCGCCAGGTAGCCGCACAGCACCAGGGCGAAAAAAGGAAAGGTGATCAGGAGAATCTGCAGCACGCCGCTATTGTCCGGCAGTTGCCGCGGCGGCCTCTGTATGATTCGCGGCTCCGCCTCAAGTATCCAATGTCCTCCCCCCCATCCAACGCAAACGCCGGCCTGAACCTGGCACAGCAGGAAGCTGTCAATTTCATGCACGGTCCCTGCCTGGTGCTCGCCGGGGCCGGGTCGGGCAAGACACGCGTCATCACGCACAAGATCGCGCGCCTGATCCAGGCCGGTCTGGAGCCGCAGCGCATCGCCGCCATCACCTTCACGAACAAGGCGGCCAGCGAGATGCGCGAGCGCGCCAAGGACCTGATCGGGCGCCCGGCCAAGGACGTCGTGATCTGCACCTTCCACGCGCTGGGCGTGCGCATGCTGCGCCAGGATGGCGCGGCGCTCGGCCTCAAGCCGCAGTTCTCCATCCTCGACAGCGACGACGTCACCAGCATCCTGAAGGACGCCGGCGGCACAGTCGATGCGGCCACGGCGCGTAGCTGGCAGTGGACCATCAGCCTGTGGAAGAACCTCGGGCTCAACGCCGAGCGCGCTGCCGCCGCCGCGCAGAACGACAACGAGCGCATCATCGCCCGCGTCATGGCGCACTACGAGGAGCGCCTGGCCGCCTACCAGAGCGTGGATTTCGACGACCTGATCAGCCTGCCGCTCAAACTGCTGCAGGACCACGAAACGGTGCGACAGAAATGGCAGGGCCTGATCGGCCATGTACTCGTCGATGAATACCAGGACACCAACGCCACGCAGTACGAGGTGCTCAAGCTGCTGGTCGGCGGCAAGCCGGCCGACCAGGCGCGCTTCACCGCCGTCGGCGACGACGACCAGTCGATCTACGGCTGGCGCGGCGCCACGCTGGACAACCTCAAGCGCCTGCCGATTGACTTTCCGGCGCTGAAGGTCATCAAGCTGGAGCAGAATTACCGTTCCACCAGCGCCATTCTGCGCGCCGCCAACAACGTGATCGGCCCCAACCCCAAACTGTTCCCGAAGAACCTGTGGAGCGACCTGGGCGAAGGCGAACCGGTGCGCGTCGTCGACGCCGACAGCGAAGACCACGAAGCCGAGCGCACGGTGGCGCGCATCCAGAGCCTGCGCGCCGGCGGCACCAGCGCCGGCGGGCCGCAGTTTCAGGAACTGCGGCATTTTGCCGTGCTGTACCGCGCCAACCACCAGGCCAAGCCGTTCGAGAAAGCTTTGCGCAAGGCGAACATTCCGTACAAAGTCTCGGGTGGCACCAGCTTCTTCGACCGCGCCGAAATCAAGGACCTGTGCAGCTGGTTCCGGCTCTGGATCAACAACAACGACGACCCGGCCTTCCTGCGCGCCGTCACAACCCCAAAGCGCGGCATCGGGCATCAGACGCTCGCGCAGCTCGGCCGCTTTGCCAGCAGCCGCAAGGTCAGCCTGTTCGAGGCGCTGTTTTCGGGCTCGCTCGGCAGCGTCATGGGCGCCAAGGCGCTGGGCAGCCTGCATGAATTCGGCCGTTACGTGAACGATTTGGAGTTTCGCGCCCGCCAAACCGTGGGCGCCGAGGCCGCCGGCGGTTTTCTGCGCGACTGGCTCAAGGAAATCGACTACCAGAAGCACTTGTACGACGGCGAGGACAGCGAGAAGCTCGCCGCCGCGCGCTGGACCAATGTGATCGACTTTTGCGACTGGATGTCGGCGCGCTGCGGCGGCACGATTGCGGATGCCGCGGGCGTCACCACGGTCAACGAACCCAAGACCCTGCTGGAGGTCGCGCAGACCGTGTCGCTGCTGTCGACCATCAGCGAACGCGAGACCGATCAGGACGTGGTCACGCTCTCGACCCTTCATGCCGCCAAGGGGCTGGAGTGGCCGCACGTGATCCTGGTCGGCGTCAACGAAGGCCTGCTGCCGTTCAAGCTCAGCGACGGCGCGGCCTCCCGCGGCGGCTCCGAACGTGCGGATGAAGCCGCCGACGAGGCCATGGCAACGCGGCTGCAGGAGGAGCGCCGCCTGATGTATGTCGGCATCACGCGCGCGCAGCGCAGCCTGGCCGTGAGCTGGACGCGCAAACGCAAGAAGGGCCGCGAGCTGGTTGCCGCGCAGCCCAGCCGCTTCATCGCCGAGATGGCGCTGAACCAGGCCACGGTGCGCGAAGACCCGCGCGAAAAACTCAGGGCGCTGCGTGCCGAATTTGCCAAGAAGGCGCAGGACAATGCAGCGGCACAGGCGTTGACATCCTGATGCAATCGAATCATGCTCTGAGCCCGAAGGAGACACTCATGGACATGGCAATCAATACCCAACCCGCTTCCCCGTTCCTGGCCGAAACGCACGCGCTGACCAATCTCTCGCGCGAGCTGTGCGACTACAACATGTACAGCCAGGATGCGGTGCTGACGCAGTCCGTGCGGCGCGAAGGTGCGCAGTGGGCCGAGCCTGAACTCACGACATTCGGGCAACTGACCGGCTCGGCCGACTACCTCGAACTCGGCCGTCTGGCCAACAAGCACCAGCCCGAGCTCGACAGCCACGACCGCTTCGGCAACCGGATCGATCTGGTGAGCTTTCACCCGGCCTACCACCAGCTCATGAAGACCGCCATCGAGCACGGCCTGCACGCCTCGCCTTGGACGCGGCCCGGCCCCGGCGCCCACGTGGCCCGCGCCGCAGGCAACTACCTGCAGACGCAGGTGGAAGCCGGCCACGGCTGCCCGATCACCATGACCTTTGCCGCCGTGCCGACACTGAGCCTGCAGGGCGACTTGGCGCGCGACTGGCTGCCCAAGGTCACGGCACCCGTGTACGACCCGCGCAACGTGCCGGTGAGCCAGAAGCAGGGCGTCACCATCGGCATGGCAATGACGGAAAAGCAGGGCGGCTCCGACGTGCGCAGCAACAGCACGCAAGCCTACCCGCTGGGCAGCGGCGGCCCGGGCCAGGCCTACGAACTGGTCGGCCACAAGTACTTCGTATCAGCGCCGATGTGCGACGCGTTTCTGGTGCTGGCGCACAGCGCTGGCGGGCTGTCGTGCTTTCTGCTGCCGCGCTGGCGGCCTGACGGCAGCAAGAACGCCATGCAGGTGCTGCGCCTGAAGAAGAAGATGGGCAACGCCTCCAACGCATCGAGCGAGACCGAACTGCGCGGCGCGCTGGCCTGGATGGTGGGCGAAGAAGGGCGCGGCGTGCGCAACATCATCGAGATGGTCAGCATGACGCGCTTCGACTGCATGACCGGCTCGAGCGCCGGCATGCGCATGGCGGCCTCGCAGGCGCTGCACCACTGCTCGATCCGCTCGGCCTTCGGCAAGGTTCTGAACGAGCAGCCTCTCATGCGCAACGTGCTGGCCGATCTGGCGCTGGAAAGCGAAGCGGCGCTGACCCTGACGCTGCGCGTGGCGCGCGCCATGGACCATCGCAGCGACGCGCAGGAAGACCTGCTGGTGCGCCTGGTCACAGCCGTGGGCAAATACTGGATCTGCAAGCGCACACCGAACCACGCCTATGAGGCGATGGAATGCATCGGCGGCAGCGGCGTCATGGAAGACAGCATGATGCCGCGCCTGTTCCGCGAAGCGCCGATCAACCCGATCTGGGAAGGCAGCGGCAACGTGCAATGCCTCGATGTGCTGCGTGCCATGGCCAAGACCCCGGCCGTGCTCGACGCCTTTTTTGGCGAAGTCGGCAAGGCGCAAGGCACGCACGCCGTGCTCGACCAGTGGGTTGCCGCGCTGGCGAAAGACCTGCGCGACCCGCGCGATGTCGAGTACCGCGCGCGTGATCTGGTCGACCGCATGGCACTGGCGCTGCAGGCCTCGCTGCTGGTGCAGAGTGCGCCGTCCTTCATCAGCGACGCCTTCTGCCAGTCGCGCCTGGAGCAGGCCGGGCACCACAACTATGGCACGCTGCCGCGTGGTGTCGATGTCGGCGCCATCATTGCACGCGCCACGCCACAGAGCGGCGCCTGAACGCCTGCGCCGCTGACCGGCGGCCAGGCACGCCAGCACCGGGCGCGACTTCAAAGACAATAGCGCCCATGCTCCAATTCGACCTGCTCCAAACCGACCCCGCCAGCCACGCCCGGCGCGGCCGCCTGACACTCAACCACGGCGTGGTGCAAACGCCGATCTTCATGCCGGTGGGCACCTATGGCACGGTCAAGGGCGTGCTGCCGCGCAGCTTGGAGGAGATGGGCGCGCAAATCATCCTGGGCAACACCTTTCACCTGTGGATGCGCCCGGGTCTGGACGTGATGGCCCAGTTCGGCGGTCTGCACCGTTTCGAGAAATGGGACAAGCCGATCCTGACCGACTCCGGCGGCTTCCAGGTCTGGAGCCTGGGCGAGATGCGCAAGATCACGGAGGAAGGCGTCAAGTTTTCTTCTCCGGTCAACGGCGACAAGCTGTTCCTGACGCCCGAGATCTCGATGCAGATCCAGACCGTCCTGAACAGCGACATCGTCATGCAGTTCGACGAATGCACGCCCTATATTTCGGTCGAACCCAAGACCAAAGGCCAGCTCACCACCGAGGCCGAAGCGCGCAGTTCCATGGAGCTGAGCCTGCGCTGGGCGCAGCGCTGCCAGTCGGAATTTGCCCGGCTCGAGAACCCGAATGCCTTGTTCGGCATCGTGCAGGGCGGCATGTTCGAGCACCTGCGCCAGGAGTCGCTCGAACAGCTGGTGGCGATGGACTTCCCGGGCTACGCCATCGGCGGCGTCAGCGTCGGCGAACCGAAAGAAGAGATGCTGCGCATCATGGCGCACACGCCGCACCGCCTGCCCGCGCACAAGCCGCGCTACCTGATGGGCGTGGGCACGCCGGAAGACCTGGTCGAAGGCGTGGCCCAGGGCGTCGACATGTTCGACTGCGTGATGCCCACGCGCAACGCGCGCAACGGCACCCTGTTCACGCGCCATGGCGACCTGAAGATCCGTAACGCACGGCACAAGACCGACGAGCGTCCGCTCGACGAAACCTGCACCTGCCACGCCTGCGCCGGCAGCTCCAGCATTGCGTACAGCCAGGGCGGCCGCGAGGGCTTCAGCCGCGCCTACCTGCACCACCTGGACCGCTGCGCCGAGATGCTCGGCCCGATGCTCGCCAGCATCCACAACCTGCACTACTACCTAAACCTGATGCGCGAAGTGCGCGAGGCGCTCGACGCCGGACGCTTCGGCGCGTTTGTCACGCAGTTCAAGGCCGACCGGGCACGCGGGGTTTGACCCCAGCCTAATCGCCGGCAAATACCGTCAGCACGCCGGTGTAGCCGTAGAGGTGATTGCGCGCGATCTCGCCGGCGGCGAAGAAGCCGACCAGGGGCACGTCGCCCAAGGCGCGGCGCACAATCTGCAGTTCGGCGCTCGGGCCGCCAAAATGCGGACCGCCACGCCCGGAGCAGCTGACGTAGACCGCCCCCAAGATGCGTCGAGCCGGATGCGGTGCGGCGGCCGCCGGTGCGGCCAGCGCCATCAGTTCCTCGACCGCCAGCTCCTGCGGCTCCATTTCTTCGCGGATCTCGGCGCAGACGCGCATCAGATCAGCCTTGGCCGCCTGCACATTGCGCCGGCAGAATACGAGTTGCATGCCGGCCTTGACTTGGTCCGAGACCGCAATCGCACCGCGCGCGGTGTCCAGACCGATGATGTGGCGCACCAGCACGTCGCTGCCGAAGTTACCGGTGCGCTGCACCGCCACGGCATCGCCGCTGTCCGCGCTCGACAGCAGGCCCACCAGCGTGGCACGCACCGCCTGCAGCGCCTGTTCGGGCTGCTCCAGTGTGACCTTGAGATCGCGCAGCAGCACGTCCATGGCGGGCTCGCCATCGAGCAGGCCCGCGACATTGCCCTCGGCGGCGCCCACGAAATAGGCCTTTGAGATCGGCAGACAGCCCTGCGTCACGCGCGACACCAGGTTGACGCGCTCGCCGAAAGCCACACCGCTCAGACCGCCGCTGAAGACACCGCTGGCCGCACCCTGGCCGCGGATATTGCCGTTGCCGCCAACGGCGAACTGAACCGTTTGCGAGCGGCTTGCGGACAGGCCGCCAAACAGGTAGCCGGTTGCCGTGCGCGCAGCCATCTCGCCAATCAGTTCGCCCAGGTCGGCCGTATTGGGGTCGGCATGGACCAGTGCCGAATGCGCGTCGAACCCCAGGCCCAGCGGCGCCACGCCGGAGAACACGCGGTACTGGTCGCCTGGCAATTCGCACAGCATCAGCACCAGCGCCGGCGCATCAAAATACTCGACGTTGTTCGCCGCGACGCCGACGCCCACGGTGCCCGACCAGTCGGTCACTTCAGGCAGTTCGGCGCTCAGGTACTCAAGAATATCCCGCGCCTGCTCGGCGTAATGGTCCGTGATGTAGAGCAGGGCCAGCGTTGGCGCGCTCGCGAAGTCGGGCCGCGCCATCTGGCCGCGCACCTGGGCCAGCACCTGGGCTGCGGCCATGCGCCACTCGGGATGTGTGGCATGGCCATACGGAAAAAGCTTCATCGCCGCTCGCGCCGCGCCGGCGTCAGGCGCCTTTGCCAGGCGCCTTCTTGACGGCCCTGCGCGCGGCAGCACCGGACTTGGCAGCCACTTTCTTGGTCGCCTTGACGGCTTCCTTGGCCAGGCCGGCAGCCATGTTCCTGGTCATATCCTTGGCCGTGTTCTTGCTCGCATCCTTCATGGCACCGGCGGCGATCTGCTGAAACTGCTGCGTGAGCGACCCCCACAACTGCATCGGATCGATCAAGCCACCCACGCCGCTGGCCGGAGTGGCTGCCTTGCGCACCGACTTGGCGACTGAACCCGCGCCACTGGCCACGTCGGAAATTGTCTTGGCCGTTGAAGCAGCGGTGTCGGTCATGCGCTGCACGCCGGAGGCGACCGAATCGGCGGCCTTGAGCTTGAGCGCGTTGGCCACATCGCCCATGTTGAAGTTCATGCCCTTGAGCGTGGCCAGCGTCATCTTCTGCACCTCGAGCGCCTGCACTGTGGCACCGAGCGCCTTGGAGTTCTGCTCGAGCCAGAAATGCACGGTCTTGAGCTCGTCGATGCGCTTTTCCAGCTCTTCCAGATTGAGCGTCGGCGCAATCCAGTTCGCCAGATTGGGCATTTGCGGAATGTTCTGTGTCGCCCCCTTGGCCAGATTCTGGAGAAAGTCAAAACCGGGAACGAATTTACCGAAACCACTGTTCTGCGCATCAGCCATCTTGCTCTCCTAAATTGTTCGGGACAGGTCACAGCTTACCCCAATGCGGCCCCGCTGGCGATGCCCGCGCCCACATGGCCGTCAGTGCTGGTGCATGCCGGTCGCCATGGCCGTCACCGGCACCTTGAGCTCCATCCTGCTCTCAACACCCTTGGCATCCTTGAACACCAGGGTCAGGGGCACGCTGCCGTCCTTGAGCAGCGGCGCCTTGAGATCCATCAGCATGAGGTGGTAGCCGCCCGGTGCGAGTTCGACCGTCTTGCCAGCCGCAATCTCCAGGCCGCCCGATACGGCACGCATGGTCATGACGTCGCCCTGCATCTTCATCTCGTGAACCTCGGCCACCGCCGCCGCCGGCGACGCAACACCGACGAGGCGGACCGTGTCTTTGGCCTTGATCTTCATGAAGGCGCCGGTGGCCTTCTGCCCCGGCACGCTGGCGCGGACCCAGGCATCCCTGACTTCGATGTTCTGGGCGTAAACCGCGCCGCAGGCCAGTGCCGCGATGACGGCGAGTGCTTTCAATTTCATGCGCTTGTGTTCCCTAAGCAACCGTCCAATGCACCGCAAGCCGATCTGCGAGAGGCGAGCCGGTGCGCGTGGCGGCGATTATGTCCGAGGACGGCCGACCCTGCAGAGTGTTGACAGACATCAAAGACGCGCGGGCCCACGCGGAGCACGATGAAAGCTCAACTACACAGACAGGCATCTCCTATGAGCGCACATCTCAACCCCGCCTTCAAGCGGCAACTGCTGGCGCAGCGCGCCAGCCTTCTGGCGCAACTGAGCAGCCTGCGCGGTGGCACGGTGGGTCGCGCGGAGGCCTCGGCTGAGCACTTCGGCCGCGCCGAGGAACTCGACAGCGGCCAGATCAGCAGCACGCGCGAACTGGAACTGGCCCTCGATGACCGCGAATCGACCGAGCTGCGCATGGTCGATGCCGCGCTGGCGCGCATCGAGGCCGGCACCTATGGCCTGTGCATCGACTGCGGCGTCGAGATTCCGCTGGCGCGCCTGCACGCCGCACCGGAAGCGCCGCGCTGCATCGTCTGCCAGGAAAAGATCGAGTAGGCCTGCTATCCTGCCGGGACCATGAATTACACATTCGCCTCGGCCACCATCCTGCTGATCCTGATCACCGACCCCATCGGCAACATACCGATCTTCGCCAATGCCCTGCGGCATGTGGCGCCGCAGCGCCGGCCGTGGGTCATCCTGCGCGAGGTCCTGATCGCCTTCGTCCTGTTGCTGACCTTCATGTTCGTCGGCGACGGTTTTCTGCGCCTGATGAACCTGAGCGAACTCTCGCTGCAGATCGGTGGCGGCGTGATCCTGTTCCTGATCGCCCTGCGCATGATTTTTCCGCCGCCACCGGGCATCGAGGTGCCGGGAGAAAAAGGCGAGCCTCTGATCGTGCCACTGGCCATTCCGGCCATTGCCGGCCCGTCGGCGCTGGCCACCGTCCTGCTGCTGGTCTCGCAGGCGCCGGAGCGGCGCATGGAATGGATTGCCGCGCTGTGCGTCACGATGGCCGTGAGCGCCACCGTGCTGGTGCTGGCCGAGCGCATCCAGCGTGTGGCGGGCGACCGCTTCGTGGTCGCGCTGGAACGCCTGATGGGTCTGGTGCTGGTCGCGGTATCGATTGAAATGATGCTGCGCGGCATCAAGACCTTCGCCAAGCAACTGGCCGGCGCTTGAACACGTGCGCGTGCGCAGCACGCGATGGCAGAATGAGCACATGATCAGATCGGGTGCATCCGGCGTGACGGGATGGGTGCTGGCAGGCGCGCTTTACGCTTGCGCTGCCGGCGCCGCCCTGGCTGCCACGCCTGCTTTCGATCTGCTCGTTGAAGCCCCTGAGGAGGTGCGTCCGCTGCTCACGCGACACCTCGAACTGCAGCGTTACCGTGAACTCGCCGACCTCGACGACGCCGAGCTCGACCGCCTGCTGAGCGCCGCGCGCGATGACACGCGCGAACTGCTGGCCACACTCGGCTACTTCGCGCCGGAGATCCGCATCGAACGCCAGAACGCCATCAGCGCAACGGCGCCACGCACGGTGCAACTGCGCGTTGTGCCCGGCGAACCGACGCGGGTCAGCGAGGTTCGCATCACATTCAACGGCCCGATCGGCAGCGACGACGCGGCACAGCAACAGCGCCAGCGGATCGAAGCCGGTTGGGCGCTGCCAGCGGGCAGCCGTTTTACCCAGAGTGGCTGGGACGAGGCCAAGCGGCTGGCGCTGCGCCAGCTCACCACCTTGCGCTACGCCGCCGGACAGCTCGGCGACACCCTGGCCGACATCGACCCCGTGCAGCACAGCGCGCGGCTCTCGGTCACACTGGAATCCGGGCCCGACTACCATCTGGGCCCGTTGGTGATCAGCGGCGCCCAGCACCACAGCGCCGAACTGGTCACGCGACTGGCGCACTTGAGACCGGGCGCCGAATACACGCAGGCGCAGCTGGCGCAGGCGCAGCAGCGGCTGACGGAAAGCGGCTATTTCGATTCCGCCTTCATCGCGCTGGACACTTCGGGCGACCCGCAGGCGGCACCGCTGCGCGTGCAGGTGCGCGAGGCCAAGCTACAAAAGCTCGTGCTGGGTGTCGGCGCCAGCACCGACGCCGGCCTGCGCCTGAGCGCCGAGCACACGCACAACCAGGTACCGGGCATCGGCTGGCGCGCCATCAGCAAGATCCTGCTCGATCGCGACACGCGCGCGCTCGGCACCGAGCTGACCGCGCCACCCGATGCCGACAACTGGCGCTGGACCAGTGCGCTGCTGTTGCAGCGCGAGCCGGTCGGCAGTTACCAGGTCAGCAGCCAGCATTTGCAGTTCGGGCGCCGACAGACCGACGAGCACATCGAGCGCAACTACTACCTGCAGTTCGATCGTTCCGACAGCGTTCCGACTGACGCCAGCGCGCCGATCCTGGCGCAGACGCTGAGCGCCAATTACGCCTTCACCCTGCGCAATTTCGACCAGTTGCCGTTTCCGTCGAGCGGCTGGGGCCTGGGCGTCGAGGTCGGCGGCGGCAGCACCTTGAGCAGCCAGCGCGACCCCTTCAGTCGCCTGGTGGCGCGCTGGCTCGGCTACGTGCCGCTGGGGCCGCGCAGCGCCGAGGGCTCGATCGCGGCGCTGCGGGCGGGCCGCCTCGTGTTGCGCGCCGAAGCCGGCGCCGTGCTCGCCAGCGAGAGCGCCATCCTGCCGAGCACGCAGCTGTTCCTGACCGGCGGCGACACCAGCGTGCGCGGCTACGCGTACCACACCCTGGGCGTCACCCTGCCCAACGGCCAGACCACGGCCGGTCGCTACATGGGCATCGGCAGTGTGGAGTGGCAGCGTCCGATCATCCGCAACAACCAGGCCACCGAATGGGAGGGCACTTTGTTCGTGGATGCCGGCGCGGTCGCCGACACACCGCGCGAGTTGCGTGCCCGCGTCGGCTACGGTGCCGGCGTGCGCTGGAAGAGCCCGGTCGGGCCGCTTCAGATCGACCTTGCCTACGGCGTGGCCGTGCAGCGTTTTCGCCTGCACATGAACCTCGGGTTCACGTTCTGATGAAGACGCTGCGCCGCATCCTGCTCGTCGTCGCCAGCCTGTTGCTGGCGCTGCTGCTGGGCGTGGCGGCCTTGTGGTCCTGGAGCGGCGGCGACACCTCGCTGGCTACCACACTGAACCAGATCACTCGCCTGCTGCCGGCCGGACAGACACTGGAATTCAAGGACGTCAAAGGCTCGCTGCGCAGCGGCGGGCACATCGGCTGGCTGCGCTGGCAGCAGGGTCAGCTCAGCGTCCAGGCCACGGACCTGACAAGCGATTGGGTCGCCGGCAGCGTATGGGCGGGCGAACTGCGCCTGACGCGCCTGCGCATTGGTCAGGTGCGCATCGATGACCGGCGCGCTGCCACAACGCCGACACCGCCGGCCGACCTGCGCCTGCCCTTTCGGGTCGACGCGCAAGTATCAGTGGCAGCACTGGAGTGGGTCGGGCCACCCGCGCTGCAGCTCACGAATCTGGCCGGGCACTACCGCTTTGACGGCCAGGCACACCGGCTCGATGACGGCAGCGCGCAGATGGCAGCCGGCAGCTATCACTTCAGCGGCCGGCTGGAAGCGCAAGCGCCGATGCAACTGGTCGCGCAATTGCAGGGCAGCGTGCAAACCACGCTGCCGTCGAGTCGCCAAAGCCTGCATCTGGACGCCTTGCTTGACGTGAAGGGGCAACTTACGGGCCGCGACGCAACGCTGCAATTGCAGGCTCGACTCGTACCCGAGAAGGGCGCTACACCCGATGCGGCGATGCAGGGCAATTTGGTGGCGACCTTGCAGCCGTGGCAGGCGCAGGCCATCGTCAGCGCCACGGCGCAGTGGCAGGCCCTGAACCTGGCCGCGCTGTGGCCGCAGGCACCGCAGACCCGGCTGAGCGGCAGCACCCGGGTCACGCCCGCCGGCCCCGGCTGGCAGGCCATCGTCGAACTCACGAACACGCAAGCGGGCGCATGGAACCAGCGACGTCTGCCGCTCGACAGTCTGCAGGGCACGCTGGCATTCACGCAGGGGCAGTGGGTGGTCGAGTCGCTGCAGGCCAGCGCCGGTGGCGGCCACATCAGGGCGCAGGGCATCGTTGACAACCCCGCCACAAGGACCGGCGCTCACGCGGGCTGGCAAGGCAGTGCCACACTGCAGGGTGTGAACCCGGCGGCCATCGACTCACGACTGGCGGCGACCCGGCTGGACGGCCGGCTGACCGCGCAGCAGACGCCCGCCGGCATTGCCTTTGACGCGCAACTGCAGACCGGCGCCGCGCAAAGCACGGCGACCAGCGGCGCGCTGGCCGGGCTTCGCCTCAAGACGATGCAGGCGCGCGGCCTGTGGCTGGCGCCGGCACTGCGCATCGACACGCTCTCGCTGCAAACCGACGACGCGCAGTTGCAGGGACAGCTCAAGTACCAGACCGACACGCGTGCACTCGCGGCCCAGCTCGACCTGACCCTGCCCGGCGCCCGCGCCACGCTGGCAGGCGAGATGGCGAGCAGCCGTGGACAAGGCGATATCAGCATCCAGATCAGCGACGCCGCCCAGGCCCGGCAATGGCTGGCGCGCTGGCCCGGCAGCCCGGCCACGCCCAGCGGCACCGCGCTGGCGGGCAGCGCCAGTCTGAACGGCCACTGGCAAGGCGGATGGCAAGGCCAGGGCCGCAACCTGCAGATCGAGGCCCGCATGCAGTCCGACCAACTCACGCTGCGCGGCGAGCGACAGGATGCCGCGCAGGCCTGGCGTCTGCTCGGGTTGCAGCTCGACCTCTCGGGCACGCTCAGCGCTTGGAAACTCAAGACACAGACCCAGGCCGAACAGGCCGGGCGTCACTTCGCGCTCGCGGCGCAAGCGCATGGCACGCAAGGTAGCGACGGCCTTTGGCAGGCCGAGCTGGAGAGCGCACAGCTAAGCGCGCACGGCAGCGTCGCGGCAGACCTCTGGACGCTGCAACTGGAGCGCAGCCTGCCGCTGCGCTGGCAACGCAGTGCAGCGCTGAGCACGCTCGACATCGGCGCCGGCAGCGCCCGGCTGAGCGCCGCGCTGCCCGGACTGGCGGTCATGAGCTGGCAGGACGCGCACTGGTCGCAGCAGGGCCGGCGCAGCGACTGGCACACGCAGGGCTCGGTGCAAGGCCTGCCGCTGGCCTGGCTGGACCGGCTCGGCCAGACCGCCATGGCCAGCATGGGCGTCAGCGGCGACCTGCTGCTGGGCGGGCAGTGGGACGCATCCGGCGGCGCCGCGCTGCAGGTGCGCGCGACGCTGCAGCGCAGCAGCGGCGATCTGCTACTGCAGACCGGCGACGCCAATCTCGGCACACTGCGCGCCGGCATCAGCGATGCGCGCCTGGTGCTGAGCGCCGACGGCGAGCGCCTGACAAGCAGCCTGCGCTGGGCCAGCGAGCGCGCCGGTCAGGTGCAGGCGGACTTCAGCAGCCGGCTGCTGCGCCAGGACGAGGGCTGGAGCTGGCCCATGGATGCGCCCTTGAGCGGCACACTGAACGCCCAACTGCCGCCGCTGACCAACTGGTCGCGGCTGGCGCCGCCAGGCTGGCGCTTGCGCGGCACACTGGAAGCCCGGGCCGAACTCTCCGGCACGCGCCGCGCACCCCAGTGGCACGGCACGCTGCTGGCGCAAGACCTGGCGGTGAGCTCGGTTGTGGACGGCATCGATTTCAGCAAAGGCACGCTGCGCGCCAAGCTCAACGGCCAGCGCATGGACATCCTCGAATTCAAGGTCGCCGGCGCCGGCACCAGCAACCCGGGCTCGCTGTCGGCCACCGGCTCGGTGGAGTGGCCAGCCGCCAGCGACGCAGCCGCGACACTGCGCTCGCGCTTGCACATGGCGCTCGATTTCCAGGCCGATGCCCTGCGCGTCAGCGCTATGGCCGACCGGCGGCTGGTGCTCTCAGGCCAGGTCTCGGCAAGACTCGCCGACGCGCGGCTGACCGTGCGCGGCAAGCTCAGGGCCGATCAGGCCTTGTTCGTCCTGCCCGAAGACACCGCGCCGCGCCTGGGTGACGATGTGAAGCTGCGCAGCACGCGCATTGGCACAGCGCCCCGCAGCAGCCCCGGCGCAACCGCCGCGATGCCCTCCAGCCCCGGCGGCGTAACGCCCGATGTGGTCGTCAGCCTGGACTTTGGGCCGCGCTTTCAGGTGAGCGGTCACGGCCTGGCGACGCGGCTGGGCGGCGAGCTCGAATTGCGCAGTGGCGGCGATTCGGGACGCACGCCGCGACTGATCGGCGAGTTGCGCGCGCTGGGTGGAACTTACAAGGCCTACGGGCAGCAGCTAACGATCGAGGAAGGCGTGCTGCGCTTCAGCGGACCGTACGACAACCCGGCGCTCGACATCCTGGCGATCCGCCCGCAACTGCAGCAACGGGTGGGCGTGCGCATCAGCGGCAGCGTGCTGTCGCCGATCGTGCGGCTGTACGCGGACCCCGATCTGCCCGACGCTGAAAAATTGTCCTGGCTGGTGCTCGGTCGCGCGCCCGTCAACGGCGGCAGCGAAGCCGCCATGCTGCAGCAGGCGGCGCTCTCGCTGCTCGGCGGCAAGGACAAGGGCGTTGGCGGCGGCCTGGCCAATGCGTTCGGACTCGACCAGTTGTCGTTCGGCAGCAGCGCCAACAGCAGCACCGGCACGAGCACGAGCGAAACCACCGTAACGCTCGGCAAGAACATCGCGCGCAACTTCTACGTCGCCTACGAACGCAGCCTGACCAGCGCCCTGGGCAGCTTCTACATCTTCTACGAACTGTCACGCCAGTTCACGCTGCGCGCCCAGACCGGCGAACAAAGCACGCTGGATCTGATCTTCACACTGCGCTACGACTGAGCGCCCGGGCACGAGCCATGCCGACGAGTCGGACCAGACCGCAGACTGTTTCGCGCAAGGCGCTGGCGGGACTGACCCTGATCGTGCTGCTGCTTCACTTGCTGCTGCAGGATGATTCGCCGACCCTTGCCCCGAATACGCCAGCGCCGGTGCCGGCATTCAGCACCCGGGCACTCGAACCGGTCGACGCCCGGGCAGATGCGCCGACAGCAAGGCAGCCCGGCGTCAAGCGTCCGGCTCCGTCCCCGCGCAAGGCCGACGAGTCGCCCGCCACGGCGGGCACTGAACCAAGCGCAACGAACGCGGGCGCGACCCCCATTGCGACGACAGCACCCGCAACCGAGGTGGCTGCGCCCACCATGGTTGCGCAGGCGCCGCGCGAAACTGCGAGCCCGGAGCGCGCCTACCGGGTCCCGGGCGCAGCGCTACTCCAGTACGACGTCAAAGGCAGCAAGTTTCCCTACAACCTGCGGGCCGAACTGTTATGGCAGCCCGACGGCACCCATTACGACGCCCGACTGACTTTCAGTGCCGGGCCCCTGCCGGTCATGCGCCAGCGCGGTTTTCGGACAAGAAACGCAGCGAGGTCGCGGCCCACTTCGTGCGCGAGCAGGGCAAGATCACCTTCAGCGCCAACACCCCGGACGCGCCACTGCTCGACGGCGCGCAGGACCGCCTGAGCATCCTGCTGCAACTGGCGGCCATGCTGGCCGGCAACGCCGAGGCCTACCCGCAGGCCAGCACGCTGACACTGCCGGTTGTCGGGCCGCGCGATTCCGATCTCTGGCTGTTTACCGTCGAGAACCTGGAGACACAGGCCTTGCCCGGCGGCGAGCTAGCAGCCCTGAAACTGATGCGCAACCCGCGCCGCGCGTTTGACCAGAAGGTCTAACTGTGGCTGGCGCCGTCATTGGGCTACCTGCCGGTGCGCATGCGCATCACGGACGCCAACAGCGAGTTTCTCGACCAGCAATGGCTGTCCGGCCAGCCAGCGACGCCCTGAGCGCGGAAGGGGCCGAGGCAGCAGGCCCTTGAAATTGGCGTGAGTGCGACCAAGTGTGGTGCAATGACGATTAAAGGATAATTGATCCATGCACACGCTTTACGACTCTGACACCTACTCGGTGACGCACATGCTGGCCAATGCAGTAGCCACCGACGTGACCGACGAAAACGACAGCGAGCGCATCGCGCAGTTGCTGCTGGTGCCGGCGCTGGCGCGCCACGGCTTCGAGATCGTGGACAAACGTTCGGGCAAGGAGGTCTACCTCGACGGCTCGTGGGCAGAACTGTTCCAGCGCCACATCTCGGCCTGGCAGGAAAAGACGCCAACCCAGGAAGAGGTTGAAGAAACGCTCGAGCAATACGCCGAACTGGCGCAGAACCCGGTGCTGGTTCACTGACCGGCCGAGTCCCGCGCTAGGCCTGCCGCGGGACTCTGCGGCGACAATGCAGGCCTATGAAACCTGTTTACATCCTGACCCTGTCCTGCCCGGACCGCCTCGGACTTGTGCATGCCGTCTCGGGCTTCCTTCTGGAGCGCGGCGGCAACATCGAAGAAGCCGCCCAGTACAACGACCATGACACGGGTCTCTTCTTCATGCGCGTCCAGTTTGCCTGCGGCGAGCTCACGCCGGAGGACCTGAAGATGCAGCTGGATTCGTTTGCTCGGCCCTTCGAAATGAGGTGGGGTTTGCACGCCGTGGCGCAGCCGATGCGCGCCGTACTCATGGTCAGCAAGGAGGGGCATTGCCTCAACGACTTGCTGTTTCGCTGGAAGAGCGGCCTGCTCGCGCTCGACATCCGCGCCATCATCTCGAACCACCGCGAGTTTTACCAGCTCGCGGCCAGCTACAACGTGCCGTTTCATCACCTGCCGGTGACCGCCGCAACCAAGGCGCAGGCCGAGGCCCGCCAGTACGAGATCATCGAGGCCGAGCAGGCCGAGCTGGTTGTGCTGGCGCGCTACATGCAGGTGCTCAGCGACGACCTGTGCCGCAAGCTCTCAGGCCGCGCCATCAACATCCACCACTCGTTCCTGCCGAGCTTCAAGGGTGCCAAACCCTACTACCAGGCGCATGATCGCGGCGTGAAACTGATCGGCGCCACCGCCCACTACGTGACGGCGGACCTCGACGAAGGCCCGATCATCGAGCAGGATGTGGCGCGGGTCGATCACAGCCGCACGGTCGAGGATCTGACGGCACTGGGCCGCGACACCGAGAGCCAGGTACTGGCGCGCGCGGTCAAGTGGCACAGCGAACACCGCGTCCTCATCAACGGTCACAAGACCGTGATTTTCAGATAGCCCCCACGCTAGTGGCTACGCCGCTCTTCGAGAACGCTTCGCGTACTGCGCTGCCCCCGGAGGGGGCTAATCTTCCCTTGCGGGGCTGACCGCCAAGCGGTTCAGAGCCTAGGGCCGGCCCGGCGGAAGATTGTTTGCGCTGGCATCTGCACCCTGCGTGTACTGCGCGTGGCGCTTTTCGAGGAAGGCCCTTATGCCTTCCTGCGCATCGGGTGTCATCGCCGCTGTGGCCATCAATTCGACAGCGTAACGGTAAGCAGCGTCCTGCGGCAGATCGATCTGGCGGTAGAAGCCCTGCTTGCCCAGCGCCTTGGACAGGGCGCTGCCGCGCGTGGCGCGCGTGATCAGATCGAGCGTTGCCGCCTCCAGCTGATCGGCTGGCACGGCCCGGTTGATCATGCCCCACTGCACGGCTGTTACGGCGTCGATGGCGTCGCCCGTGAACGCCATCTCGAGCGCGCGCTTGCGGCCCAGATTGCGCGCCAGCGCCACCAGCGGCGTATGGCAGAACAGGCCGCCCTTGCCGCCCGGGATGGCAAACCCTGCACTGTCAGCGGCCACCGCGAGGTCGCAACTCGCAACCAGTTGGCAGCCCGCTGCCGTGGCCAGCGCATGAACGCGGGCGATCACCACCTGCGGCATCGCCTGGATGGCGTCCATCATCGCGGTACAAACGGCAAACAACTCGCGCGCCTGCTCGAGCGTGGCGCCGGCCATGTCGCCAAAGTTGTGGCCGGCGCTGAACACCGGTCCGTTGGCAGCCAGGATCACGCCGCGTGCCTCGCTCCTGGCCACAGCCTGCAAGGCCTGCGTCAACTCGAGCATGACCGCCATCGCCAGCGCGTTGCGCTTTTCCGGACGGTTCAGTGTGATGGTGGTGATCGGACCATCGACCGACATGAGAAGGTGTTCGTACTTCATGTGAATATTGTGGCAGAGCGGTGCGTCATGGCCTCGCCCATGCGGATCGCACGCCCCGGCGCCCAGGCCGGGTTGAATTGCAACGGGCCCTTGGGAAACAGCAGCACCACGGTCGAACCCAGCAGGAAGCGGCCCATCTCCTGGCCCTGCGCCAGCGACACGTCCTGCTGCGCGTAGTCCCATTGCCGGATCATCCCGCTGCGCTCGGCGTTCACAACGCCATGCCAGACCGTGGCCATGCTGCCGACTATGGTGGCACCGACCAGCACCAGTGCAAACGGGCCGAGCGCCGAATCAAAGATGCTGACCACGCGCTCGTTGCGTGCAAACAGTCCCGGCACGCCGCGCGCCGTTGTCGGGTTGACCGAGAACAACTCACCGGGCACATAGATCATGCGCGTCAGGCGCCCGGCGCAGGGCATGTGGATGCGGTGGTAGTCACGCGGGCTCAGGTACAACGTGGCAAAGCTGCCGTCGTCGAACTGCGCGGCCAGTTCAGCATCGCCGCCGAGCAGGGCACGGCTCGAATAGTGGTGGCCCTTGGCCTGAACAATCTGGTCCTTTTTCAGCGCGCCAAACTGGCTGATGGCGCCATCGACCGGGCACAGCAGTTCGGCCTGCGCCAGCGGCCTGGCACCTTCCTGCAGGGCGCGCGTGAAGAAGTCGTTGAAGCTGGCGTAGCTGGCGATGTCGGGGTTGGCGGCCTCGTCCATGTTCACGCCATAGCGCCGCACGAACCAGGCGATCAGGGCGGTCGTCATCCGTCCGCCGCGCGCCGAGGCGATGCGTCCGGCCAGGACCGTCAAGGCCTGCTTGGGCAGCAGGTACTGCGGCAGCACGGCAAGGCGATCGGACATGGGTAGCTACCGGTGGTGGGAATGGGCGGGATTGTAGCGAGCGCCTGCGGCCGGCCCCCATGTGACAATGCCGCGATCGGCCTTGCCCCTGCCACGGATGGAACCTTTGATCATGAATCTTCGCGCCTATGACGCGCTGGTGAGCACCTTCACCCGCCTCTACCGTTATCAGCATCTGGGATCCATCGTCGGCTGGGACCAGGCCGCCATGATGCCACCCAAGGGCAACGCAGCACGCGGCGCAGCGCTGGCCGAACTCGAGGTGCTGATGCACCAGACGCTGACCGACCCGTCCTTGCCCGACTTGATGGCACGTGCCGTTGACGAAGCGCTCGACGCCGCGCAGGCCGCCAACCTGCGCGAGATGCGGCGCGACTGGAGGCTGGCCAACCTGTTGCCCGCGCGACTGGTCGAAGCCAAGAGCCTGGCGAGTTCGCGCTGTGAGCACGCCTGGCGCACACAGCGAGCGGAAAATGACTGGCCCGGTTTTTTGCTGAACTTTGATGAGGTCGTCAAGCTCGCGCGCGAGGAGGCGCAGTGCCTGTCGCAGCATACGGGCGTGGGCCGCTACGAGGCGCTGATGGACAAGTTCGAGCCCGGCGCGCGCAGCGCCGACATCGACGCCATCTTCGGCGAGGTGAAAACCTGGCTGCCCGGCATGATCAGCCAGGTGCGTGACAAGCAGGCCGGCGAAACGCTGATTGCACTGCAAGGCCCGTTCCCGATCGCGCAGCAACGCGAACTGGGGCTCGAACTCATGGCCCTGCTCGGCTTTGATTTCTCAGCGGGCAGGCTCGACCTCTCGACCCATCCGTTTTGCGGCGGCGTGCCCGAGGACGTGCGCATCACCACGCGCTACAACCCGGACGATTTCATGCGCAGCCTGATGGGCATTGTTCATGAGACCGGACATGCCCGCTACGAGCAGAATCTGCCGCGCGATGGTGTGCACCTGCCGGTCGGTCGCGCCCGCTCGATGGGCATCCACGAGAGCCAAAGCCTGTCGTTCGAGATGCAGATCGGGCGCAACCCGGCATTTCTCGCGCTGATCTCGCCCCTGTTGAAGAAGCACCTCGGCGATCAGGCCGCCTTCGACGCAACCAACCTGGCAGGGCTGTTCTCGCGCGTCAAACCCGGCTTCATCCGTGTCGATGCCGATGAGCTGACGTACCCGGCACACATCATCCTTCGCTACGAGATCGAGCGTGCGCTGATCGACGGCGAGATCGAGGCCCGCGACATCCCCGCGCTGTGGGATGAAAAGATGATGGCCTACGTTGGCCTGGACACGCGCGGCAACTACAAGAACGGCTGCCTGCAGGACATTCACTGGCCCGGCGGCAGCTTCGGCTACTTTCCGAGCTACACGCTGGGCGCCATGTACGCCGCGCAGTACTTCGCGTCGATCCGCCAGACCCAGCCGGATTTCGAAACCCGCATGGCTGCAGGCGATTTGTCACCGCTGTTCGACTGGTTGGCCACGCACATCTGGAGCCAGGCCAGCCGCTGGGAAACTCGGGAACTGGTTCAGCGCGCGACGGGCGAAGCGCTCAACCCGCAGCATCTGCGCCGGCATCTGGCGCAGCGCTACCTCGGGGCCTGAGGGCACACGTTGCGCTGATGGGCTTGCTTCACCCAGGCGGGATCGTCGGCAGCGTGCGCACCTGGCGCAGCACCGGATGGCGCCAGGCCCCGATGGTCAGCACCAGCGCACCGATGCCGCCAGCGGCCAGGGCATAACGCAGACCCATGTGCTCGCCAAGGTAGCCGCCGAGCAGGGCGCCGGGACCGGCCGGGATCAGGATCAGCCAGCGCATGGTGCTGGTCATGCGGCCCAGCATGGGCTCGGGCGTGACGGCCTGGCGCAAGGCCAGAAAGTTGATGAAGATGAGGACGGCGCCGACACCAAAACACAGTTGCATCAGGACGAAGGAGAACACGCCCCAAGCCCCGAGCGGCGCGCAGGCCAGCTGCAGCCAGCCAAGGCCGCAAACGGCAATCCCGAGGATCAGGCACGGCCCCGGCCCCAGGTGCCGCGAGATGCGGTTGCCCAGGCTGCTCGCGGTGATGGTGCCCAGCCCCAACCCCATGTAGCACAAGCCCACCTGGCGCTCGTTGAGTCCGAGTTCCCGCGTCGCAAACAGGATCTGCACCACCATCGCACACTGGAAGCACAACTGCCACAGGCCGACCGCGCTGGCCAGCGACAGCAGCAGACGCTGGCTGGCGACAAAACGCAGCCCGTCCTTGAGGTCGCGCCAGAAATGCGTGGCTTGCGTGTCAGGACGCTTTTCAGTCACCTTCAAGCCGCGCAGAATCAGCACGCTGCCGATCAGCAGCACGGCGTCGGCCAGCAGGGCCAGTGGCGCGCCCACCAGTTTGATCAGGGCACCGGCCACACCCGGCCCGGCCACTTCAGCCCCGGACGAGGCCAGCGAGTTCTTGGCATGCGCCTCGACCAGTCGCTCGCGCGGCACCACCTGCGTCAGCACAATCTGCGCCGCGCTGCCGGCCGTGACGAAGACGCAGCCGATGGCGAAGGCCACGGCATAAAGAAAATCCATGCTGAGCCAGCCCAGGTGCCAGGCCAGCGGCACGCTGGACAAGGCCAGCGCGATGAAGCCCTCGCCAACCACATAAACCGGCAACTTGCGCACGCGATCGAGCCAGACGCCAGCCGGCAGTGAGAGCAGGACAAAGGGCGCCAGTTCCATGGCGGTGAGCAGGCCCATCTGGGTCGGCGTGGCGTGCAGCAGCACGGCCGCCGTCAGAGGCAGCGCCAGCATCGTGATCTGACCGCCGAAGGAACTGATCAGGATCGATGACCAGAGCCGCCGGTAAGTGGCGTCACGCAACAAATCATGGGCGGGCAGCGAGGGCAGGAATAAGCGCCATTTCTGCCAGCGTCGCTGCCAGGCGCCGTTCGCTTCAGGCGGCATGGGATTGCGGTATGGGTTGCGTCCCCTCGGTGCAGGGGTCTTGTGGAAATTTGATTCCAGGGGACCGGTACAAGTGCAACAATGGCATCCTGTGTGCTGCCCCGCAGCGTGCCATTTTAATCGCCGACTGAACATCACCATGACCGCATCCCTTTTTGCAGCGCAGCAGGAACTGCCCAACAAGTCGGAACGCCAGGCCCAGGTGGTGCAGGCCCTGAGCGCCTGTCTGCCCAAGCACGCCCTGCTCTGGCAACAGGAGGACACGACGCCCTATGAATGCGACGGCCTGAGCGCGTACCGCCAGCGCCCGCTGGTCGTGGCCCTGCCCGAGACCGAGAGCCAGGTACAGGCCGTGCTGCGTGCCTGCCACGCACTCGGTGTGCCGGTGGTCGCACGCGGTGCCGGCACCGGCCTGTCGGGCGGCGCCATGCCGCACCGCCTGGGTGTGACGCTGTCGCTGGCGAAATTCAACAAGATCATCCGCATCGATGCCCGCAGCCGCAGCGCCCAGGTGCAGTGCGGTGTGCGCAACCTGGCCATCAGTGAAGCGGCCGCGCCGCATGGCCTCTATTACGCGCCCGATCCATCGAGCCAGATTGCCTGCACCATCGGCGGCAACGTGGCGGAGAACGCCGGTGGCGTGCACTGCCTGAAATACGGCTTGACACTGCACAACGTCCTCAAGGTGCGGGGCTTCACGATGGAAGGCGAGCCGGTGGAATTCGGCGCCGATGCGCTCGATGCCCCCGGTTTGGATCTGTTGAGCATCGTCATCGGCTCCGAGGGCATGCTGGCCGTCACGACCGAGGTCACGGTCAAGCTGGTGCCCAAGCCGCAACTGGCGCGCTGCATCATGGCCAGCTTCGACGACATCCGCAAGGCCGGTGATGCGGTTGCCGGCGTGATAGCCGCCGGCATCATCCCGGCCGGCCTGGAAATGATGGACAAGCCGATGACGGCCGCGGTGGAAGATTACGTGCATGCGGGCTACGACCTGAGCGCCGCCGCCATCCTGCTGTGCGAGAGCGACGGCACACCGGAAGAGGTGGAAGAAGAGATCGGCCGCATGAGCGCGGTGCTGCGCCTGCATGGCGCGACGGCGATTGCAGTCAGCAAGGATGAGTCCGAACGCCTGAAATTCTGGAGCGGGCGCAAGAATGCGTTTCCCGCCAGCGGGCGCATCAGTCCCGACTACATGTGCATGGACTCGACCATTCCGCGCAAGCGCCTAGCTGACATCCTGATCGCCATCGCCGGGATGGAGAAGAAATACGGTCTGCGCTGCTGCAACGTGTTCCATGCCGGCGACGGCAACCTGCATCCGCTGATCCTGTTCGATGCCAACGACGCCGACCAGTTGCATCGCTGCGAGCTGTTCGGTGCCGACATCCTGGAGACCAGCGTCGCCATGGGCGGCACGGTCACCGGCGAGCATGGCGTGGGGATCGAAAAGCTCAACTCGATGTGCGTGCAGTTCTCGGCCGCGGAAAACGAACAGATGTTCGGCGTCAAGCGCGCCTTCGACGCCAAGGGCCTGCTCAACCCCGGCAAGGTGATCCCGACGCCGCAGCGCTGCGCCGAATACGGCAAGATGCTGGTGCGCGGCGGCAAGCTGGCGCACCCGGAGCTGGAGCGCTTCTAGTTCACCACAAGTCATCTTGCGGCAAGCAACCTGCAGACGTCAGGACCCGGGCACTGCAGGACTCAGGGCGACGCGGCACTCAACGCCGTTTGTGTCCCCCGGCCTTCGGCCGCCTCCTTGACCTCACTGCGCTGAGCGTTAATGCCGGACCAGCCGCAGTCCGGGTTCGTCGTCCGCCATGATTTCCTGCGCCCATGCCGCGAGCCGATTGGTGTCGGCGCGCAGCACCTCCTGCTTGACCGCCAGGATTTGCGCCGGGTGCATCGAAAAGCTGCGCAACCCCATGCCCAGCAACAGACGGGTCAGGGTGATGTCGCCGGCCATCTCGCCGCACACGCTCACCTGCTTGCCCTGCGCCTGGCATTCGGCGATGGTCAGGGCCACCAGACGCAGCACCGCCGGATGCAGCGGGTCATACAAGTGGGCCACCGACTCGTCGGCGCGGTCGATCGCCAGCGTGTACTGGATCAGGTCGTTGGTGCCGATCGACAGGAAATCGAAATACTTGAGGAACACCTTGAGCGTCAGCGCCGCGGCCGGGATCTCGATCATGGCGCCGATCTCGATCGGACCGTAGGCAATGCCGCGGTTGTCGAGTTCAACACGGGCCCGGTCGATCAGGGCGAAGGTGTGCCGTATTTCGCTGGCATGAACCAGCATCGGTATCAGCAGCTTGGCGCGCCCGTGCGCAGCGGCGCGCAGGATGGCGCGCAGCTGCGTGAGGAACATGGCGGGGTCGGCCAGGCTCCAGCGGATGGCGCGCAAGCCCAGTGACGGATTCAGGTGGGCCGCGTCCTGCAGCGAATCGTCGAGCGGCTTGTCGGCGCCAACATCGACCGTGCGGATCGTCACCGGCAGACCCTGCATGCCTTCAATGGCGCGCCGGTAGGCCTGGTACTGCTCTTCCTCGTTGGGCAACTTGCCCTGGCGGCCCATGAACAGGAATTCGCTGCGAAACAAGCCCACGCCGACGGCGCCGGCCTTGATCGCAAGGGGCGCGTCCTCGGGCATTTCGATGTTGGCCAACAGCTCGATCTTCTGTCCGTCCAGCGTGACCGCCGGCGTGTGCAGCAGGCGCGACAGGCGGCTGCGGTCGAGCTCGTGCTGGCGCTGCTTGAAACCGTATTCGGCCAGGATGATCGGGGACGGGTCCACCACCACCACGCCGGCGTCGCCATCAATGATGACCCAGTCGTCCTGGCGCACCAGTTGGCTCGACAGGCGGGCGCCGACCACCGCCGGTATATCCAGGCTGCGCGCCACGATGGCGGTGTGCGAGGTCTTGCCCCCGACTGCGGTGATGAAACCGGCAAACACGCTTTGCTTGAACTGCAGCATGTCGGCCGGCGACAGGTCGTGCGCAATCAGGATCAGGGGCACGTCAACCGTGTCATCGAGCAGCAGGTCCTGTTGCGACTTCTTGCGCGTGAGGCGGTTCGCGTGCTGCACCACGGGCGAAGCCACGCCTTTCATCGCGCGCAACACTTTTTCCGTGATTTGCTCGAGGTCGGCCTTGCGCTCGCGCAGGTATTCATCCTCCATTTCGTCGAACTGGCGCGCGATGACCTCGAGCTGTGTCGTCAGCGCCCACTCGGCGTTGTACAGGCGGTCCGTGATCCAATGCTTGACGCCCCCAATCAGCTCCTCGTCCTGCAACAGCATCAGGTGCACGTCGAGCAACGCCGCCAATTCATGGGGCGCTTCTTTCGGTCCCATGTGCGCGATGCTGGTCTGCAGCCGATGTATCTCGTCGACCACCGCGTTGCGGCCCTGGCGGACGCGCTCGATTTCGGCGGCAACCTGGGACGCATCGATGAAGTAGTGCGCCACATCCACCCGGCTCGACGCCACCAGCACCGCACGCCCGATGGCGATGCCGCGCGCGACTGCAAGACCGTGGATCGAAAAGGTCATTCACCCTCTCCGAACTTGTCCTCGATCAATGCGAGCAAGGCCGTCAGCGCCTCCTGCTCGCGCTCGCCGTTGGTCTCGACTTCAACGGTGCTGCCGATCCCGGCCGCCAGCATCATCACGCCCATGATGCTTTTCGCGTTGACACGCCGATCGCCCCTGGACAACCAGACCTCGCACGGAAAACTACCCGCCAATTTGGTGAGCTTGGCCGAGGCACGGGCGTGCAAGCCCAGCTTATTGCTGATGGTCGTGGTTGCTTTGGTCATTTTTCTTTTTCACCTGGTTTTGTGGCGCTGTGTTGGCCACCTGCATGACACCCTGGGTTCCGCCCGCCAGCGCCCGCGCCAGCAGGGCATCGAGCGATTCACGGCTGTAGGTCACTGTACGCAACAGCATGGGCAGGTTGACGCCCGCTATCAACTTTGAATTCACGCCGTCGACCAGCTGCTGCGCCACGTTGCAGGGCGTGGCGCCAAACACGTCGGTCAGCACCAGGGTCTGGCTGGTGTTGAGCAATTCCAGCGCCTGCCGGGCACTGGCCAGGGTCTCTTCCGGCGGGACGTTGGGCTGCACATCAAACGCGGCCAAGCCTGGTGCACCATCCGGGAAGACGTGCAGGACGCACTGGCGCAAGGCGCTGGCCAATGGTGCGTGAGCGATGATGAAAATGCCGTTCATTTGGTAGCCGGGTGAGGCGGACGATGCCGACCCGCTAGCCAGGTCGGCGTTGCCCGCAACATGTCAGGTGCTCCGATTATGGCTTTTTGCAATCAGAAAATAAAAGTAGGAGAGTACAGAGCACAAGAGGAACACACTCATTGCCGACTGGAAGGCCTGCACCTCGCTCCAGCCAAGCGCCTTGAACCCGTCCACCGCAAGGCCGATGCCCCACTGGACGACGAAGACGCCTGCGAAAACCACCAGGTTGTAAGCAGAAAGCGCGCGCCCGGCAACAGCGGATGCGAAGGCCATGCCCACCGCCGGTTGCGCCAGTGTGACGAAGGTGCAAGTGACGCAGTACAAGGCCCACAAAGCGCCGGTCAGGGTCGAAGCACTCGGGCCCATGGCGATCAGGGCAGCCAGCACCAGAAAACTCAGAGGCAGGCCACGGGCGATCATCCAGTCCGCGTCGTACCCGTGTCGTACCAGCCATGGGTTGACCATGCCCCAGGTCCAGAATGCACACAGCATCGAGATGTTGATCCAGAACAGTCCGCTGGCCGCCTGGGCTGCGCTGTAGCCTCCCACCTTGATCATCCAGGGCGTGGCCCACAAGGTCTGTATGGCGACCAGGCCGCCGTAGCAAAAGAACCCTATCGGTGTCATCTTGCGGAAATAGGAATGCTTCCAGACCTCGGCATAGCCGGCTTTTGGACCGGCGGCGTCCGGCACAGTCACATTCCACCTCGGCACCTGCCACCTGATCAAGATCATGGCCAACAAGAGCAGCAGGGCCAGGCCCCAGAACAGCATGCGCCAACCCAGCAGCGGCATCAGCCATTGCACCGGCAGAGTCGATGCAACCATGCCGAAGGAGCCGGTCATCAGCATCCAGGAATTGGCGCGCATCAGGGCGGCTGCCTCAAACCAGCGCCGGTAGCCGGTCAGTGGCGCCATCAGGCAGGCGCTGACGCCGACACCGCACAGGATGCGCCCCGCCAACAGGCCTGGAAAACTCGTGGCATATGAAAAAGCAATGCATCCCATGACCGCCACCGACAGGAAATAGAGGATGACTGTGCGCGGGCCATGCCGGTCCAGCCACGTGCCCAGCGGCAACTGCGTGGTCGCGAAGCCCAGAAAGTAGCCCCCCGCCAGCAAGCCCAGATCACTGGCATTGAGTGCAAATTCCTGTGTCAGTACCGGCGACAGGGTCGCCGTGACCGCGCGTATCAGCGCAGACAGAAAGTAGGCGCAAGCGAAGGCCAGAAAGACGGCGATCGCCGTGCGCCTGGGCAGCGTGTTCATCGAACCCTGATTTCCAGGATGGGAGCCCTCATGCATGTCGGACTCTCGCTGCGCGGGCAGGCGGTTTGACGTCGACACACCGGCAGCGGCAGGCCTGAAGCGGCGATGGAGATTGAAAAGCAGAGCATGCATCCATTATCTGTGCTCGCGCAGCTCAAAAAAAGAGACAACTCCGGGTCTGCTGATCCGGCTTCGCGATTTGGGGATCGAATCAGTGACCCTGCAAGTTTCATGGTTGATCAAGCCGGGCCGGCGGCCGGCCGGCAGACTCTGCCAAGATCAACAGCCGGTGGTCGTATTTCGTGCCGCCAATTTGACTTATCAGGAGAACACCATGCTCACTCGTCGGAATGCCTTGACCATGAAGTTTCTGGCCGTCGTGATTCTTGCCCTGGCCGGCGGTGCGAGCGTGGCGCAAGCCGCTGACCTCGTTGCCTTCACAGGACAACTCGCCGGCGCAAGCGAAACGCCTCCCAACAACAGTGCCGGAACCGGTACCGTTGAAGCCAGCCTGAACAAGGCCAGCGCAGAATTGAAATGGAAAGTTGTCTATTCCGGTCTGAGCGGCCCCGCTGGTGCGGGACACTTCCACGGCCCGGCAGCACCTGGACAAAATGCCGGCGTTGCATTGGGATTCAAGGGCAGCGTCGAAAGCCCCATCACCGGTGAAGCCACACTGACGCCGGAGCAGATGAAGGATCTGCTGGACGGCAAATGGTATGTGAACCTGCACACCAAGGCCTACCCGGGCGGTGAAATCAGGGCCCAGCTTACACCAGGCAACTAAGGCGTCGCCATCACGACGGCCGCAGCAGCAGACGATGCAGTCGCCCTCTCCGACTGCCTCACGCCACCCTTTTGACGTGAAGGGTCCGGCGCCCGACAGGACTCGCTGGAAATGCCGATAAACTGGGTCTTTGTCCCGAGCCCCGTTCGATCGTGAACACGCCTTCCGTCCAATTGATTACGCCCAGCACAGCATCCGAACTCGATGCAGTGAGGGCGCTTTTTCGCCGATACGCCGACAGTCTGCACGTTGACTTGTGTTTTCAGAACTTTGAATCCGAACTCGCGACGCTGCCCGGAGAATATGCGCAGCCGCGCGGCGCTCTGCTGATGGCAATGGCTGACGGGGTGCTCGCGGGCTGCTGCGCGCTGCGGCCGCTCGATACCGTCGATTACCCCAACGCCTGTGAGATGAAGCGGCTCTACGTGCCGCCGGAGTTCAGAAAGAACAAGATTGGCCGCCAGCTCGTTGAGGCGATCCTGGAGTGCGCGCGGCACGCGGGCTACGCTTGTGTCCTGCTCGACACGCTGGATGAAATGGAGACGGCGCGCGCACTCTACCGCGACCTCGGATTTGAGGAAATACCACCGTACTACCACAACCCGATCGAAGGCGCGCACTACCTCATGGTCAAGCTCTAGGCATCATCACCCGACGGTGATGATGCCTTCCTCCGCGGGCTCAGGCTTTGGCTTGCGCGAGCATGGTTGCCGCGTCGCTGGCTTCAAATTTTCCCGGTGCCTCGATGTTCAGCGATGCCACCTTGCCATCCTTGATCAGCATCGAATAGCGATTGCTGCGCAGGCCCATGCCCTTGCCGGTCAAGTCCAGCGTCAGGCCGGTGGCCTTGGTGAAAACCGCATCACCATCGGCCAGCATGCGCACCTTGCCCGCCGTCTTCTGATCGCGCGCCCAGGCGCCCATGACGAAGGCATCGTTGACACTGACGCACCAGATCTCATCGACACCGGCGGCCTTGAGATCGGCAAACTTCTCGACATAGCCGGGAACATGCTTGGCCGAGCAGGTCGGCGTGAAGGCCCCTGGCAGCGCAAACAGGGCAATGGTCTTGCCGACGCTGGCCTTGCGCACATCGACCGGATTGGGGCCGAGGCTACAACCGCCACCCTCAACTTCCGAATACTCCATCAACGTGGCCGCCGGAATCTGATCGCCTACTTTAATCATCTGTTGCTCCTGAAAGGTTGGACTGGTACCCGCGCATCAAGCTCGGAAATTGTCCTGTTGAATGAACCAATAAAAACGGCTCACATTGTGAGCCGTTTCTGATACGTACGCAGTCCGCAGACTGCAAAGGCCTATACGGCCGCCGCCTTTTGCACCAAGCGGGTAGCGACCCAGTTCTTGGTTTTCGAAATCGGCCGGCTTTCGGTGATCTCGATGATGTCACCGAGCTTGTACTCGCCATTTTCATCATGGGCGTGGTACTTGCTCGACTTGCCGACGATCTTGCCGTAGAGCTCGTGCTTGACACGGCGCTCGATCAGCACCGTGACCGTCTTGGCACGCTTGTCGCTGACGACCTTGCCAGTCAGAGTACGCTTGAGGGATTTTTTAGCTTCCGTCATTTATAGCTCCTTATTTGGCGGATTTATCAGCGCGTTGCTTCTCGACAAGAATGGTCTTGGCGCGAGCAATATCGCGGCGCGTGGAGCGCAGCGTAGCGGTGTTGTTGAGTTGTTGCGTGGCTTTTTGCATGCGCAGGCCAAAGTGGGCTTTTTGCAGCTCTTTGACTTCCACTTGCAAACCAGCAACGTCTTTTTGGCGCAGTTCAGTAGTTTTCATATCATTCTCTCCTGATTACTGGCCGATCATGCGTGCCACAAAAGTGGTGCGCAAGGGCAGCTTCGCGGCTGCCAGACGAAACGCTTCACGTGCCAGTTCTTCCGGCACACCCACGATTTCAAAAACGATCTTGCCGGGTTGAATCTCGGCCACGTAGTACTCGGGATTGCCCTTGCCGTTACCCATGCGGACTTCCGCCGGCTTTTGGGAGATGGGCTTGTCCGGGAAGACACGGATCCAGATCCGGCCACCCCGTTTGACGTGACGGGAAATCGCACGACGCGCGGCTTCGATTTGACGCGCGGTCAAACGACCACGGTCCACACATTTCAGACCGAAATCACCAAACGCGACCGAGCTGCCTCGAGTCGCGACACCGGTGTTACGGCCTTTTTGCTCTTTGCGGTATTTGCGACGAGCGGGTTGCAACATATTTATTCTCCTTTGCCGTCAGCTGCTGCAGCTGGCGCGGCTACCTTGCGGACGCGCTTAACGGCGGGTTTGTTTGCATCGGCACCAGTGGCCTCAGCAGGTTTGTCGCTGCCATCGGCAGGTGCGGTATTGCCAGCCAACGGCGGACGACGTACACCGCGAGGTGCAGGACGATCCGAGCCGGGGCGTGCATCACGACGCGGTCCACGTGGGCGGCGTTCTTCGTCAGCACGCGGTTCAACCACGGCCGGCAGATCGTTGCGACCCAGCGTATCACCCTTATAGACCCAGACCTTGACACCGATGATGCCGTAGGTTGTCTTGGCTTCCGAGGTGCCGTAGTCGATGTCCGCGCGCAGTGTGTGAAGCGGCACGCGACCTTCGCGGTACCACTCGCAACGGGCAATTTCAATGCCGTTCAAGCGACCCGAGGACATAATCTTGATGCCCAGGGCACCCAGACGCATGGCGTTCTGCATTGCGCGCTTCATGGCCCGACGGAACATGATGCGCTTTTCGAGCTGCTGCGTGATGCTGTCGGCAATCAGCTTTGCATCAATTTCAGGCTTGCGCACTTCTTCGATGTTCACTGCAACCGGCACGCCGAGTTGGCGCGACAGTTCGCGCTTGAGGTTTTCGATGTCCTCGCCCTTTTTGCCGATCACGACGCCCGGACGTGCCGAGAAGATCGTGATGCGGGCATTCTTGGCGGGGCGCTCGATCAGAACGCGCGACACGGATGCATTCTTCAGCTTGGCCTTCAGGTACTCGCGCACCTTGATGTCCTCAGCCAGCATGCCTGCGAAATCACGATCGTTGGCGTACCAGCGCGATGACCAGTTACGGCTGACCGACAGGCGAAAGCCGGTTGGGTGGATTTTTTGTCCCATATCTTCCTGGCCTCTTTCAGTTACCAACCGTCACGTACACATGGCACGTGGGTTTTCTGATTTGGTTTCCGCGACCTTTGGCGCGGGCCGTGAAGCGGCGCAGCGATGCACCTTGCTCGACGTAGATGGTTTTCACCTTCAATTCGTCGATGTCGGCACCGTCATTGTGCTCAGCATTGGCAATAGCGGACTCCAGAACCTTCTTGATGATCACGGCAGCTTTTTTCTGCGTGAATTGCAGGATGTTCAGGGCTTGGTCCACCTTCTTGCCGCGGATCAGGTCCGCGACCAAACGGCCTTTGTCGACCGATAAACGAACGCCACGAAGGGTTGCACGAGTTTCCATGGTCACCTCCTTATTTCTTTTGGACTTTTTTGTCCGCCGGGTGACCCTTGAAAGTCCGCGTGAGCGCGAACTCACCGAGCTTGTGGCCAACCATTTGATCGGTGATATAGACCGGCACGTGTTGCTTGCCGTTGTGCACAGCAATGGTCAAGCCGATGAAATCGGGCAAGACCATGGAACGACGCGACCATGTCTTAATCGGCTTCTTGTCCTTGGTAGCAACAGCCTTTTCAGTCTTGGCTACCAGGTGGTGGTCCACAAAGGGACCTTTTTTGAGTGAGCGAGTCATTTAACCTTCCCCTTACTTCTTGCGACGCGACACGATCATGACCTGCGTGCGCTTGTTGTTACGGGTACGGTAACCCTTGGTCAGATTACCCCAAGGATCGACTGGGTGGCGACCTTCACCGGTCTTGCCTTCACCACCGCCGTGGGGGTGATCGACCGGGTTCATGACAACGCCGCGAACCGTCGGGCGAATGCCCATCCAGCGCTTGACGCCGGCCTTGCCGAGTCGACGCAGGCTGTGCTCTTCGTTGGCGACCTGGCCCAGCGTGGCGCGGCACTCAATGTGGATCTTGCGGACTTCACCCGAACGCATGCGAACCTGGGCGTAAGTGCCCTCGCGTGCCAGCAGGGTTGCCGAAGCACCAGCCGAACGCACGGTTTGCGCGCCACGGCCGATCTGCAGTTCAACACAATGCACGATCGAACCGACCGGAATATTGCGGATCGGCAGGGTATTGCCGACACGAATCGGGGCTTCCGCACCGCTCATGATGGTTGCACCGACCTCAAGCCCACGCGGGGCAATGATGTAGCGGCGCTCGCCGTCGGCATAGCAGACCAGGGCAATGTGGGCGGAACGATTGGGATCGTACTCAATGCGCTCGACCTTTGCCGGAATGCCGTCCTTGTTGCGCAGGAAATCGACAACACGGTAGTGGTGCTTGTGACCGCCACCCTTGTGACGCGTCGTGATGTGCCCGTTGTTATTGCGGCCTGCATGTTGGAACTGGGGTTCCAGCAGCGGCGCAAAAGGCTCACCCTTGTACAGGTGATCACGCGAGATCTTCACCACGCCACGACGGCCTGGCGAAGTTGGTTTCATTTTGATAACAGCCATGATTACGCGCCCTCCCCGCCAAGGTTCAGCTCTTGGCCCGGCTTCAGCGTCACGTAGGCCTTGCGAACGTTATCGCGACGACCGACGGATTTGCCAAAACGCTTGGTTTTGCCCTTTGTGTTGACCACAGACACGCCCTTGACCTCAACCTTGAACATCAACTCCACAGCGGCTTTGATTTCATATTTGGTCGCGTCCTGCAGCACCTTGAAGGTCACGGCATTGCTCTTTTCACCGATCATCGTTGCCTTTTCAGACACGATCGGAGCGACGAGCACCTGCATCAGGCGACCTTCTTCGAATTTCGTGGTATTCGGACCGTGGCTCATGCGAACATCTCCTTGAGTTTGTCCATGGCAGCCTTGGTGACCAGCACTTTGCGGTAATGAACCAGGGACAATGGATCCGCGTAACGCGGCTCAACCACCAGCACATTAACCAGGTTGCGGGAAGCCAGGTACAGGTTTTCGTCAACCTCATCAGCGATCACCAGCACGGAATCGAGATTCATGGCCTTGAACTTGGCAGCCAGCGGCTTCGTCTTGGGAGAATCAACCGTCAGGGAATCAACCACGGCCAGGCGACCTTCGCGGGCCAACTGGGAGAAGATGGAGGCCATGCCGGCGCGGTACATCTTCTTGTTGATCTTCTGGGCAAAATTCTCATCAGGCATATTCGGGAAAATCCGACCGCCGCCGCGCCACAGCGGCGAAGACGTCATACCCGCGCGGGCACGACCGGTGCCCTTTTGCTTGAACGGTTTCTTGGTTGAGTGCTTGACCTGTTCACGGTCTTTCTGGGCGCGCGTGCCTTGACGGGCATTGGCCTGGAAAGCCACGACAACCTGGTGCACCAGATCTTCGTTGTAAGCACGACCGAATACGGTTTCAGGCACTTCAAATTTCGAAGTGGCCTGACCTTGGTCATTGAGGAGTTCGAGCTGCATCAGTTCGCTCCTTTCACATCATTGTTCTTGGCCTTGACCTTGACGGCGGGACGGACGGTCACAAAACCGCCGGCGGAGCCAGGGACAGCGCCTTTGATCATCAAAAGCTGACGCGCTTCATCGATGCGAATGACATCGAGATTCTGCGTGGTGACGGTGTCGTCACCCAGGTGGCCCGTCATGCGTTTGCCAGGAAACACACGACCGGGATCCTGCGCCATGCCAATCGAGCCCGGGACATTGTGCGAACGGCTGTTGCCGTGCGACGCCCGCTGCGAACTCATATGGTGGCGCTTGATCGTGCCAGCGAATCCCTTGCCGATGGTCGTGCCCTGCACGTCCACCTTTTGACCCACAGCGAAAACAGCCGTCACAGGCACGGTCGCACCGGCCTTGTATTGGGCTGCCACATCGGGGGTCAAGCGGAATTCCTGGATGATTTCACCGGCTTCAACACCTGCCTTGGCAAGGTGGCCGGCGGCGGGCTTGGTCACGCGCGAAGCTTTGCGCGCACCGAACGTCAGTTGCAAGGCAACGTAGCCGTCGTTCTCTTGGGTTTTGACTTGGGTGACTCGGTTGTTCGACACATCCACCACCGTCACAGGGATTGCATCCCCATCGTCGGTGAACAGGCGCATCATGCCAACCTTGCGGCCCAACAACCCTAGGGAGTTGTTCAGACTCATTATTTTCTCCGTAACTCTCACCGCTGCAACTTCAATTGGCTACAGCGTTTTTGCGTGAGAGACTGTTAATAAAACCCGGCCGAATATCCATTGGATATCCGGCTGAGCCTTACAGTATATCCCGAACCGCCTTGGCAGGCAAGCTCGGGCAATACCGTGCTTTCAAAATACGCCGGCTTTCGCCGGCGCACTGAATCCCTACTGCAGCTTGATCTCGACGTCCACGCCGGCCGGCAGGTCAAGCTTCATCAACGCGTCAACCGTCTTGTCAGTCGGGTCGACAATGTCCATCAGGCGCTGGTGCGTGCGGATTTCAAACTGGTCGCGACTGGTCTTGTTGACGTGCGGCGAACGCAGAATGTCGAAGCGTTTCATGCGGGTCGGCAGGGGCACCGGGCCCTTGACAATGGCGCCGGTCCGTTTGGCGGTATCGACGATCTCGGCCGCCGACTGGTCGATCAGCTTGTAGTCAAACGCCTTCAGGCGGATACGGATTTTTTGTTTGGTTGCCATGGTAGTAGTTCCTTAAGCGATGATCTTTGCAACCACGCCGGCGCCCACCGTCTTGCCACCTTCACGGATGGCGAAACGCAGACCTTCTTCCATCGCGATCGGGTTGATCAGCTTGACCGTGATCGACACGTTGTCACCCGGCATCACCATTTCCTTG
>CAIKMZ010000157.1 GCA_903828665.1 uncultured beta proteobacterium | reverse complement strand
TCGCGGAACGGTCGCCCAGCTTTGCTTCAGCTTTTTAGCCCGCGACCGCCAGGCTAAAGACGCTCTGCATTATGAATAGCTATCCATAAGTGCCCAAAACGGCCATCGACAAAAGTAGGAAGCTGACGTTCACTGGTGCTTCCAACAGTGGGAAGCGATCATCTGTATGCGGTGAGCTATCTCGCCCACGCTCACAGGACTTCAGTTCCGAGAATTCGCGAGGTTGAGTCCAACCAAAAAAAAGGCGCTGTTGTTTCCTGAAATCCACCCGTTTGTTGGCAGTGCTGATTCCAACAGCGTCTTTAGTAAGCCTGTTCGCGGATCGGATCTATGGCACGATCTCAACCGGATCGGCCGGCCATCCATTGGTAATCAGCGGTTTCAGCAGCAATGCGAGCTGGCGCGGGACGAAGATTTCTCTGGCGGCGGCGATTTCGTCGATGCTCCACCAACGCAGTTCACAAAAAGTTTCTCGCTCTTGCGGTGTGAGCGCCGTCGGCATCGGCTCGAATGACGGCACACGCTGAATGTAGACACGCGCCATCGTGTCGACTGGCAGACCATCCCGCAGGATGCGCTTGGGCGAAGTCCAGATCCAGTGGCCTGGATGGTTCAGGCGCAAGCCAGTCTCCTCAAGGATCTCGCGCATCAGCGCGTCCTCGAAAGATTCCCCCGGATGCAGGGATCCGCCAGGCGTCAGCCAGAACGTTTGCCGCGATGCTGTTGGCCCCAGCGTCACGCGCCCCGACGCCAGTTTCATCAGCAGAACGCGGTCTTGCGGATCTAGCAGCAATGCGCGCGCAGATTCAATGATGGCCATGGAGTGAAACAGGGACGCAGGGGGACTGTCGGAAGCCAAGGGTACGAAGAACAGACATTTCAAGTACGCAATGGCCAGTGTCACACTTCTGATCAGCCGTTGATCAGCGGGGAAACCCTCGCTTCATCCAAGACCGATGACACCCGGCAGTGTGGCGTTGGAACAGCGTTTGAACGGTTGAACAATGTATCGCCAATCCCGTGCTTCTCGACTGGTGCAGAGTTACAGAATGCAATGAAAGTTAATTCCCTTCAGTGTCGATAGATGCTACAGTCATCCGTCGACGTTTTGTTGGCATCGCTGCGAGAGCTCATAAGAGCGCAAGAGCCAACAAGAGTTCGTCCTACAGGATTAACAACAAAATCCGGCCCATCGAGACGAGACAAATGAAAGCTTCTTCAGCCAGTCATATCGACGAGGTGATCGCTCGCACCTCGAAGCGCCTGGGTGGCACGTTTGCCGACGACGACCTGATCACCCGGTCCTGGACGCGCTGCGTCACCGACCACGGTCTGGACCCGACGCGGGCCCAGCCGGCACGCGTCATTGAGCATTGGCAACTGCGCGAACACCAGGAGCAGATCGAATCCTTTCTGCGAGTGGCGCGTGCCGGCATGGAGCAGTTGTACAAGCGCGTTTCGCCGCTGGGCTATGTACTGCTGCTGACCGACGCGCAAGGCGTCACTGTCGATTACATCGGCAACGACCAGTGGGACCGCGAACTCAAGCGCTCCGGACTGTGTCTCGGAGCCGATTGGAACGAGTCGCACGCCGGCACCTGCGGCGTCGGAACCTGCATTGTCGAACGCACGCCCCTGACCTGCCACCAGGGCGACCATTTTGACGCAACCCATATAGGCCTGACCTGCACCACCGCGCCACTGTTCGACCCGAACGGCGATTTTATCGGCGTGCTCGATATTTCGGCGCTGACCTCGCCCTCGGAAAAACCGAGCCAGCACCTGGCGCGCCACATGACGGTTATGTTCGCCAAGATGGTTGAGGATGCCAATTTCATTCGCCACTTCAGTGACCAGTGGATTCTGCGACTTGGCGTCGACTGGGCGTTGGTCGACGTCAGCGGTGAATGCATGCTGGCGTTTGACGCCGACGGCCGGATCGTTGGTGCCAACAGCGGCGCGCGCCAGTTGCTGGTGGTGATCAACGAAGACGGATCAGCACACCCGGCGTTGGGTCATCTGTTAACTGAGGTCTTCAAGGTCACGATGGACGACATCTGGCACGTGGCGCGCGCCGGCATGACGAGCGACCGTACGGTGCTCAGCACTCGACGTCACGAGCTTTTCTATGCAATGGCGACACCGCCGCGACAGACGCCGACCCGGCTGGCGCCGCCAGCCGAACAGGCAGCGGCGCCGCTCGTGTGCCCGGCGTTGGATCGCCTCAGCGGCGATGACAAGCAGATGCTGCGTTTGCTCGATCAAGCCAAGCGCCTAGTCAACAGGAAGGTCAACATCCTGCTGCATGGCGAAACGGGAACTGGCAAGGAACTGATTGCGCGGGCGCTGCATGAATCAAGCCGGCGTAGCCGCAAGTCCTTTGTCGCGGTCAACTGCGCGTCGATCGCCGAGTCGCTGATCGAGAGCGAACTGTTTGGCTACGTTGCCGGCAGCTTCACTGGCGCGCGCAGCAAGGGTTCGCGCGGACTGATCCTGCAGTCCAGCGGCGGCACGCTGTTTCTCGATGAAATCGGCGATATGCCGAAGCACTTGCAGACGCGCCTGCTGCGTGTCCTGTCGGAAGGCGAGATCATGCCGCTCGGCGCCGAGCTGCCGGTGCCGGTGGACCTGACCGTCGTGGCGGCCTCGCACCGCGACCTGCGCCGACTGATTGCCGATGGAGTGTTTCGCGAAGACCTTTACTACCGACTGTGCGGCGCCACGCTGCACCTGCCTCCGCTGCGGCTACGCAGCGACAAGCTGTTTGTAATTGAGCGCGTGCTTCAGCAGGAGGGCGGGCAACTCGGGCTCGACGCCGCGATTTCCGCCTCTGCGCTCGAATTGCTGCTGAACTTCGCCTGGCCGGGCAACATCCGCCAGCTACGCAATGTCATCCGCTTTGCGCTGGCGATCTGTGACAACGGCTACATAGAGCCGGCGCATCTGCCAGGTGAACTGTACGGCGAGGAAGAAATCATCACCGATGCGACCCCGCCAGCGCTCCCGGTCACGACCCTGCTGCAGTCAGAACTTTCGTCTGGTCTGCTGCAAGCGCAAACGCTGCTGGTGGCCCTACGCAGGCGGCACTGGAACGTGACCGCAGTTGCCAGCGAACTCGGCATTTGCCGCGCCACCGTCTACCGCCAGATGAAGCGCTTCAACATTGTGTCGCCTACGCAGCAGTAGCCGCTCGCCCCACTCAGGTAGAGAGTTTTCGGCCAACCTTTTTCTGCACCGACTCAACCTTGCTCTTGAGCCGCCCGCCGGCGCCGGAGCGGGCGTCGATCTTGATGTTGACGCCAATGCGCTCGCAGTCCACGGCCATGGCCTGGTAGCAGGCCGTGACGACGGCCATCACCGCATCCCATTCGCCTTCCAGAATCGTGCCCATGGGCGTGAGCTGGTAGGGCAAGCCGCTCTTGTCGATGATGTCGAGCGAGCGAGCGACGAACGGACTCAGGCTGATGCCCTTGCCAGATGGCGCCATTGAAAATTCAAGCAGTACCATGGTCTTCTCCTGTTAGGGTTGAATGACGCAGCGCCGCCACGATCTGTTGTGTCACTACATCGGAAAGATCCCCCGGCAGCAGCAGGCCGGGGTGGGCGGTTGACCAGCATTGGGCGACGTTGGTCAAGGCGTGGGCATCATATTGGCGGGGGCTGCCAAGTGCGGTCTCGAAGCGGTTCGCTTGCGCACAAAGCAGCGCCGGGTCGGCGTCGATCAGCAGCAGTGCATGGGCCAATACCGCCTGACGTCCATCGGCGCGGCGCCAGTACTGCGCCGTGCCGGCAATCTTGCGCAGTGTGCCCTGCGCGCGCACCGCTAGGTTGAAGCGGCCGTCACAAAATGAGCCTGCCACAGCAGTGGGCTGGCAGGCGATGCTCAGGCGTGCCAGCGCACTGCCAAGCAGGCCGCACAGGTGGGCATAGACTGGCTCGGCCAGCGCACCAGGTGCGCCCTCGCAGGGGTAGGCCAAGCTCAGGTTGAGGATGCCCGGCCCTTGCGGCACTACGCCGCCACCGGAGCGGCGCAGCCGGATCGGCCAGCCCTTTCGCAGCGACGCGGCGCTGACCTCGTCCAGATTGGCGTAGCGGCGGTAGGACAGCGGCGCCACAAGCGCCGGCGCGCCGTGCCACAGGGCGGCAATTGATTGCCCTTGCAGCGCCTGTTCCAGCCATTGCATTTCAATTCCTCCGTCCAGTGCATGCGTGGGACAAAGCAGTTGCGTCCAGACCGGCTGGATGCAACGGCCTTGCGTTTCGTGGCAGAAGCGAGTGTCAGACACCTATGTGCTGCAGGATCAGGCGGTTCACATCGTTGGCGCGCTCCATCTGCGCCATGTGGCCGACGCCTTCGAAGACCTCTACTGTGGCCCCCGCTGGCGCTTTTGCCGCATGTGCCGCCAGCACGATCTGGTCGTCCTTGCCCCAGACCATGAGCACCGGCTTGCCAGTCGCCGCAAGGGCCAGACCGGGCTGCGCGAGCTGCCGTCCATTGGCGAACAGACCTGCGTTGAGCGCGAGCAGCAGCTCGCTAACGCCGTCCAGGCGCTTGTACTTAAGCACGTCATCGACCATCTTGCGGCTGACCAGTTCCGGGTCTTTGAACAGCAGTTCGAGCACCGGTTTGAGATCGCGCCGCGACGCAGCTGCCGCGAAGCCCTCGGTGTAGCTGGTGTTGATCTCAGGCCCGAAGCCGGCGCTGGCGATCAGGCTCAGCGTTGCCACGCGCTGCGGCTGCGACAGCGCCAACTGCGCTGCAATCGCACCACCCACCGAGTGCCCGACCAGATGCGCCTGCGGCACTTCGATGACGTCCATGAAGCGCGCGACGAAGTCGGCCAGCGCCTCGACGCTGACACCGGGCACGCGCGCGGCCGACTGCCCGTGGCCGGGTAGGTCGAGTGCGATCACCGGATGCTTCTCGCCGATGGCGTCGATGTTGAACAGCCAGTTGTCGAGGTCGCCGCCAAAGCCATGCACAAACAGCACCGGCGTGCCCTGCGCCGCGCCACGCCGGGCGTAGCGGATGCGCAGGCCGTCAACGTCGGCGTAGAGGTAGGCCGGTCCGGCTTGCTCGTCGTCATCGGCGCCGCTCACTGGCATGACATAGGCGGCAACGTAGGCGTCGATCTCGGCCTCGCTGACGCTGCTGTCGGCGAGCACGCCAAGCAGCGCCTTGACCGGTAGCAGTTCACCCTCATTGGCCACCTTGCGCCGCAGCAGGCCGGGATCCGGGGCCTCGACTGCGTTGGCGATCTTGTCGGTCTCGACATCGAGGATGGGCATGCCCACCGTGATCTCGGTGCCGACCTCGACCAGCCACGCGCCAACCGTGCCTTCGGTCATAGACAGGCCCCACTTGGGCATGATGATGGGGGTGATGCTGACCATCAGTGCTTTCCTCCCTTGAGGGTGCGGCGCACGGCATCAGCCACCTGCGCGGCCGACGGAATGTAGAGATCCTCCAGCGTCGGTGAGAACGGCACCGGCACGTGCGGTGGTGCGACCTGCTCGATCTGCGCTTTGAGCGCGCCAAAGGCGTGCATCGCAACCTGGGCCGCAATGTCGGTTCCGATGTTGCAGCGCGGGCTGGCCTCGTCGACACAGACCAGGCGTCCGGTCTTGGTGACGCTTTCCAGCACGGTGTCGATGTCGAGCGGCGAGAGCGTGCGTAGATCGACAATCTCGACTTCCACGCCTTCCTTGGCCAGCGTGGCGGCGGCGTCGAGGGCGCGGTGCACCATCAGGCCGTAGGTGACGATCGAGCAGTGCTTGCCTTCACGCACCACGTTGGCTTCGCCCAGCGGGATCGTGTACGAGGCTTCGGGGACTTCGCCCTCGAAAGCGTACAGGTTTTTGTGCTCGCAGAAGATCACCGGGTTGTTGTCGCGGATCGATTGGATCAGCAGGCCTTTGGTGTCGTAGGGCGTGCTCGGGCACACAACCTTGAGGCCTGGGATGTGCGTGAACAGCGGCGTCAGCATCTGGCTATGCTGGGCCGCGGCGCGAAAGCCAGCACCGACCATGGCGCGAATCACAACCGGCGTCTCGGCCTTGCCACCAAACATATAGCGGAACTTGGCCGCCTGGTTGAATATCTGGTCGAAGCAAACACCCATGAAGTCGATAAACATCAACTCGGCAATCGGGCGCATGCCGCAAGCCGCAGCACCGACTGCCGCGCCGACGTAGGCGCTCTCGGACAGCGGCGTGTCAATCAACTGATTCGGGTGCTTGGCGTACAAGCCTTTGGTAACGCCAAGTACGCCACCCCACGCATCTTCCTCGCCGTCGCAACCGGTGCCACCGACGATGTCTTCGCCAAGCATGATCACCGTCGGGTCACGTGACATTTCCTGGTCGATTGCCTCGTTGACCGCCTGCTTCATACTAATTTTTCTTGCCATCATGTTCTCCTGGTTTTGTTGCTTTGTTTGGTTCAGTAGTTGACGTAGACGTCGGTCGTCAAGTCGGCCAGGGTCGGCAGCGGTGCCGCCTTGGCTTGCTGCACCGAGTCCTCGATCAGCGCGAGTACAGTCTTGTCGATTGCCGCCAATTCATCGCTGCTGATGACGCCGGCTGAGACCACGTGCGCGCTGAATTTCTTCAGGCAGTCGTGGTTGACGCGCACGTCTTCAATTTCGCCCGGCGCGCGATAGGTCTGGGCGTCGCCTTCGAAGTGGCCGTGAAAGCGCACCATCTTGCATTCGAGCAGCGAGGGGCCGCCGCCTTCGCGTGCGCGCTTGATGACTTCGCCGGCCGCCTCATAAACCGCCAGGAAATCGGTTCCATCGACCGTGATGCCGGGTATGCCAAAGCCGGAGGCGCGGTCGACATAGCTGTTGACGGCGGTGGCGTAGTCGCGTGAGGTGGACTCGGCGTAACCGTTGTTCTCGACCACGAAAATGACCGGCAGATTCCAGACTGCAGCCAGGTTCAGGCTCTCCAGAAAGGTCCCCTGGTTTGAGGCGCCGTCACCGACGAAGCAGATGCCGACCTCGTTCTTCTTGCGGAACTTGGCCGCCAGCGCGGCGCCACAGATCAGAGGTGCGCCCGCACCCAGGATGCCGTTGGCGCCCATCATGCCCTTGGACAGATCGGCGATGTGCATGGAGCCACCCTTGCCATTGCCGCAGCCGCCTTTTTTGCCGTAAATCTCTTTCATCATCTCGACCACATCGACGCCTTTGGCGATGCAATGTCCATGGCCGCGGTGCGTGGAGGCGATGCGGTCGCCATCGCCCAGATGGGTCAGAATGCCCACCGCGCTGGCTTCCTCACCCGCGTAGAGGTGAACGAAGCCGGGGATGTCGCCGCGGCTGAAGTCGACGTGAAGTCGGTCCTCGAATTCACGGATGGTTCGCATTGTGCGGTAGCACGCAAGCAGGGCCTCCTTGCTCAAGGGGAACGGGTTTGAAGCTGCCATCTTGTTGTCTCCTGTTTAGGTTGGCTGGGAAGAAAGGCGAAGCAGGCCTTCGCATGCGGCAATCTGCATGCAAGCGGCCACGTCCACCGTGGGAAAGGCGTTCTCGCGAAGCGTGATTTGCACGCGGTCGCCAGAATCGAAGGTCATTTCGCGCTCACCATCAAGCGCCACCACGCCGGCGCTCAGCGCCACCATGAAGGGCTGATTGGCAGCCATTCGCTCCCAGTGCGCGATACCGACCGGGCGCACCATGCCGGGTGCGATCGGCGCCATCAGTTGCACGCGGCGCAGCGCCGGGTCGTCGCTGAGCGTGATGGCCAGACCCCCTGAGTCGCGCCGGCCAACCGGCTGCAGCAAGCCACCGATGGCCGACAGGCCAATCGCCTGTGCCTCAGCAAAAGTCAGGTATACAGCAGCCAGGTTCTCCATCTTCCACAGCGCACGCGCGCCGATGAAGCGGTCGTTCGAGATCACGGCATCGACCAGGGCGATGTCGTGCCGCTCGCCCTCGTTGATAGAGACCTCGATCAGCTTATTGCGCACGATAGCCTGTGCGGTGCTAAGTTTTCCGCTGGCGTAGAGGCCGACAGCCATGCCGGTGATCGTCGGCTCGCGCATGTCAGGAAACGCGTTGTTGGTGCCGGTTGACATGCCGGCAATCGGGATCTCGCGGCACTCCCGCACGACGGCGCGGTGCGTGCCGTCGCCGCCAAGAACGACGATCACCTTGACACCGGCGTCGCGCATCATGCGCGCGGCCAGAAAAGTGTCGTTGACGGTGGTTGTGGGCGACATGTCGAGAAATTCAAGCTGCGGGAAGTTGTGCTGCAACTGCAGTTCGCGTTGCAGACTGCGCAGCAACATGGCGCTGACGCCGCCCGAATCCGGCATCATCAGGACCTTCTTTACGCCCATGCTGCCAGCAGCGCCGAGCACGCGCAGCAGCATGCTGACGCGATCGGTGATCTGGAGGTTGCCGGCGTTGGCAACAATGCGCCGGATGTCCCGCGCCGAAACTGGGTTGGCGATGACACCGATGCAGGGTGTGTGGCTTGATCTGGCTTCGGACATAGATGCTGATTCCTTGAGGGACTTGCTGCTCAGTACTGCAAATCACGTGCCACCTTGCCCTGGCGCGGCTATTCCACTGCTGTCTTATGCATTGACGCTGGAGAAGATCGAGACCACACCAGTTGATCAGTTATGACACTGCGACGTTTTGTTGTCGCAGTGAACCATCTGTCGCACCGATCGATGCGACAGATGTCGCACGACAGGCACCTTCAAATTGCGCCAATTGAGCAGTCCGTGCCCTCATTCACGCCATGGCTCAATTGCCCGTCATCATGCGAACATCGCGTCCTTGACCAGTTACCCCTCCGCAAAACCGGAATCAAGCTCTGAAGCATCTAGGCTGATGAATGCACGGCTCGCCCGAAACTTGGCGTTGGGAGTTTCATCAAATCAGACTGCCGGACAGCCACCGGTCGTGGCCGTAAACAATGTCCAAAGCGGGTAGCGGAAGCGGAACCGGAGCCAAGCGGTCATTCAGCCAGCCCGATGAAAATAGGTAAGCCGACGTTCACAAGCAAGATGAAAGTTCTGCGGACTGTGCGGCACTTGCTCAACGAAAGCGGTCGGATACGTGAATGCCGGGAATGCACTTTGGACTATCAAAGAACATTGCCCAATTCTTTTCCATTGCGAACGGTGGACTGGCCGAGTCCAAGGTAATCTGGATTTGACCTTGCGATCGCACTTTCATCACCGGATCTTGTCAGTGCAGCAGCGATAATTCCCCACTGCCGTTTAGCCGGTTAAGCACAAGTAAACCTTTGCCAGGTGAAGTGCGATAGACATTGCCATCTATTCTTATATGATGCCACTAGAAGAAGCTGTTTTGTCGGTTAGCCTAGGGATGCACGCATGACGACGGACAAAGCCAAAGACCGGCTCTACGACACCACCCTTCTTGTAGGCGTATTCAGGCGCCGAACCGCCATCAAGACGCTCGCCCAGATGCCTGACACGTCCGGTGTGGTTGCGCTCGCGCGGGCGCTGCGAGAGGGACACCCTGAGCGCAGGCGAATTCGAAGCGTCCTGCGCAAGCTTTTGCCGCTGCGCGACAACAATAAGATCACCGCCTTGTGGGCTGAATGGGCGCAGGCGCCCGACCCCGAACTCGCCAAGATCGTGTCTGCTCTTGGCTGCCCATCTGGACGCACGCAGGACGCGAGGTTCGTTCGTGCGGTTCTTGCGGCGGCGACTTCGGCTGCTGCACCCGAAATCCTGCTGGCAGTGGCGGCTTTCGCCCGTTCTCTGCCGGTCAATGATGAAGCGTCGAACGATGGTATCTACGCTGCTTGGATCCGCAGCCAGTCGGTGGAGTTGGAGAGACTCATTCATGAACAGTCCCGTCAGGCCAGCAGCCCTGCCTTGGAAGCCCTTCACGCTCTGGTCACCGGCAGGCTGGATCGGTACGTCGAACTCAATGACTCGGACGGCATGCTGCTGGTTCACGCATTTCACATGGCGCCGGAGCCATTTCGAGAGAGTATCGCCAGAACTGTCGGTGCAAGCTCTGATCGCGGCCTTCTCGAGAACTATCGCCGCGCCCTGTCAAGCGGCGCCGCGGATACTGCGAGCAATGTTGAGAACTTGAAGTTGGTGGGAGACGAAGACGGGCTGTTCGAAGTAACCCGTTCGCTGTGCCTTCTCGATGTGGTCGATCTGTGCGAACGCTGGGCTTCAAGCGCTGGTCGGCCCGGCGGCACGCAGCAGCGTGCCGCTGTCGAGCGTGCGCTTTCTGCCCATCGCACTCTGGGCACTTTCAAGGTGGAGCGCACTGAGCCGCTGCCCGAAGGGTTGGTGGACGCCTTCGAGTGGTGGAACCATGAGAAACCTTCTGACGAGCAACTTCGTTCTGATCTCGACTCACCCGATCCATTCCAGAAAGCTCGGGGTCTCTACCTCGGGCGCGAGGCCGGGCTGGTAGATGATGCGCGACTGCGAGAGGCCGCCAGGAGCGAGCACTGGCCGCAGCGACTGGTAGCCCGGCTGCTGGAGCCCGAACTATTCCCTGAAACGCAGCAGGATCACGTATTCTGGGTCAGTGCATGCGCCGGTGATGCTTCCCTGCTGCTCTCGCCGATTGACGGCATGCCGGAAGACTATGCTCATCACATCATGCTTCTCGGTCAGGCTCGCAGTCCGATTGGATCGCGCACGCGTGCTTTTCTGGAGATCCTCGGCGAATTTCAGGGGGTATTCGTCGCGAACGCAATCGTGATTGACGAAGGAACCGAGACGGCTGATCGTGGCGCCGTGGAGATCGAGGACGCACCGCACGTGAACTTCTGACGCACGGGCATAATCGATCAAAGTCATGATCAATCAACCGTGAACAATGGAATTGCAGGTATCAGGTAGTGGGTCGCACAGGCTTGACCCGGATGCATCGCGACGCGTCTCAACGGCGCTGCGCTTGGAGTACTCGATATGACTGATTCGCGGGCCGGCATGCTGCGGCAGATTGAGCAGGGCCGTTTCCGAGTCGAACACCCGTTGGTGGTAAACGTGAAGGATGGTTCCTTACTCGTGCAGGTGCCGGCTGGGACGTTCGAAATGGGCTCGGTGGAGGGCGAGGGCGCGGGAAATGTGAATGAAGATCCGCGTCACCGGGTCGAACTGTCGGCTTATTGGATCGGTGTCTACGCAGTGACGAATGCGCAGTACTTGCGATTTATGGATGCGACTGGGCACCGTGCTCCAGACAATGGACGCCACCACGAGAGGGAAATGGCGGATCATCCTGTGACAGATGTTTCGTGGGATGACAGTCTGGCCTATGCCAAGTGGGCGGGTTGTAATCTGCCAAGCGAGACACAGTGGGAACGTGCGTGCCGCGGGCCGTTGGGGCTTACATATCCGTGGGGAAATGACTGGGATGAGTCGAAGTGCCGCAACGACAAGAACAAAGGAAGCGGCCAAACCAGTGTGGTCTACGGGTATGCAAATGGGGTCAGCGGTTGGGGAACGTACAACCAGAGCGGGAACGTGTGGGAGTGGTGCACGGACTGGTACGACGAGAGCCATTACACGAATTCGCCGAAGGAAGGCACCAAGGCGCCAAAGCGGGGTTCGAGCCGGGTATTTCGCGGTGGCAGTTGGAGGTACGCTGATCGTGTCTTCTTCCGGGCAGCGTACCGCGGCTGGTACGACCCCAGCAGCCGCGGCGGCGGCTTGGGCATACGCCTGGTCAGGGAGGCGCCATGACCATGGCCATCGACTTTGGCACCTGCAACACCGTGCTGGCACGCTGGAATACCGCGACGCGGCGCGTGGACACGCTGCACATCGATGAGATCGGCAGGACCTATCACTACCGTGCGCCCGGCACTACGGAGGAGCGCAAGTCCGCCGTCATTCCTTCACTTGTGCATTACGGGGAAGGTAACGCACTGAGCATCGGTGCGCATGTGGAGAATGCCGGACTCACCAGCCACCGCGGTACGTTTCGCTGGGTCAAGCTCGACATCCTGCGCAACAACAACCGCGCCCGCCGTATTAACGGCGACCTGATTACGCCGCGTCAGGCGGCCGATGACCTGATCAGCCGGGCGCTGCTCTCGGCTGGGCTGCAGACGGATGAGGACCTCGTAGTCACATTGCCGGTTGAGGCCTTCGATCACTACGTGGACTGGTTGCAGGGAGCCGTCCTGAAGACCTTTCGTGGCAAGTTGCACATGCTCGACGAGGCAACCGCCTGCATTCTCGGCTACGACACCCATTTGCGCGAGGGAGAAGTGTACGTGGTGATCGACTTCGGCGGCGGTACGCTGGATGTGTCGGTGGTGAAGACGCATGACCTGGCAATCGACACCACACGGCCGTGTGACGTGCTCGGGCGCGCGGGCGAGGAGATCGGCGGGTCACTTGTGGACCAGTGGCTGCTCGCCGAGTTGCAAGAAAGCCTAAAGCTCTCCGACCAAGATATGGCCGATGTGGGAGCCATATTGCTGCAACGGGTCGAGGAAGCCAAGGTGCGGCTCTCCGGCGGCGAGGCCCGCGTTGAAGTCGCTCAACTCAATGACGTCACGCAGCAATTGATCACCCACGCCTTTAGCGCAGAGGGACTGCGCCGCATACTCGATACCGGACGGCCGGATCTGTCCGGCCTGAGTCTTTACAGACTGCTCGCACGCACCGTCGAGCGTGCGCTCGATGTCGCGCAGAGCAAGTACGGCACGCACAAGTCTGACGTGAAAGCGGTGTTCATGGCAGGCGGCTCCAGCCTGCTGCTGGGTGTGGTCGGTGTGGTCTCGAATTTGTTTCCCGGTTGTACGGTGCACTGCGAGGACCCGTTCGAAGCGATTGCGCGGGGCGCGTGTCGCTACGCGGGCGAAGACATGAATCTCACCCTGGTGCATGAGTACTGTCTGCGCGCTTGGGACCCGGCGAAGAAGGAGTACGTGCTGGTTCCGGTAGTGCCCAGAGGCACGCGTTATCCCACGCAGGGTCCGATCTCGACCAAGTACGTGAAGGCTGCCTGCGACGGCGCGACCTGGCTTGGACTGGTGGTGGTGGAGCGCTCTGCAATGTTGCGGCCGCAAGATGTGTGGGAAGTCGTGGGCGGCCGGCTGCAACGGCGCGAAGCGATTCAACGCGAAGATGTTTCACTGCGTGAAATCAATCCAGCGGACCGCGAATTCATCCACGCCGATCCGCCCTGTACTGTTGGTGAGCGACGCTTTATTGCGGGCTTTGGGGTTGACGAGAATCGGCGGCTGACGCTGTCGCTCAAGGACCTGCACAAGGGCAATCGATCCTACGTCCAGCTTTCGAGCGGAGAGACTCTGCGCCTGCCGCTGCGGGATCTGCCAATCGTCAAGTTGTAGGCACTGAGAACATGGAGAACGCATGGCATTCAAGGACGAGCTAAAACTTCATTTCGATGCGCGCATCGCGGTGGTCAACGTGGTCACGAGCGAAGAGGCACGCGTGCTGCAGGAACTCACCGAACTGGTGAACGCGCCGGGTTGGTCGCCGAGCGAAGGCTTATATACATGGGATGTGGCCGACCAGTTCCGGTGCCTCAAATCCGCCAAGGATCCCTTCGACACCACGCGCGAGGCGCCGCCCGACGCGATCCTACGCATGATTGAAGACTTTGCTGGGAGCGCAACGTTCGTGCTTAAGGATTTCCATCAGGTCTGGCAAGCGCGGCCAGACCTGCTGCGCGGCATTCGCAACATGGCCGCACGGCTGCCAGAGAGTGCCCCACGCAAGAACATCGTGATCACCACGCCTGAACATTGTCTGCCGGTGGATCTGAAACACGACGTGCCGGTGCTGGAGCTCGCCAAGCCTGACGCGTTGGAGATGGACGCATTGATCGAGCGCACGGTTGGCGGCGACCGAGCGTTGCGTGATGTCAAGCCTGCGCTGCGCGCCAAGCTCGTCGAGGCAGCCCTCGGGCTCACCAGCACCCAGGCCCGCTGGGTGTTTCAGAAGGCGGTCGTCTCAAGCAGCGCTGGCCAGCTCGACGAGCGCTGCATCGACCTCATCACGGCGGAAAAACGCGCCATCATCCGCGAAAGCGGCGCCCTCGAACTCTATCCACGCGTTGAGAGCGCCGAGCGTGTCGGCGGCCTGGATGCGCTCAAGCTATGGCTCGAACAGCGTCAGCTCGCTTTTGCGCAAGAGGCGCGCGAGTACGGCCTCGACGCGCCGCGCGGAGTGGCGTTGATCGGCATTCCGGGAACAGGTAAGAGTTTGTGCGCCAAGGTTGCCGCCGGCATGTGGAAGCTGCCGCTGTTGCGCCTGGATATGGGTGCGGTCTTCGGTGGCCTGGTTGGAGCCTCCGAGAAGAATATCCGCGATGCGATGCAAATCGCTGAGGTGATCGCACCCTGCGTGCTGTGGGTGGACGAGATCGAGAAGGCCTTCGCAGGATCCAACGGCGACAGCGGCACTTCAAGCCGGGTGCTCGCGACGTTTCTCACATGGATGCAGGAAAAGCGGGCGCCCGTGTTCGTGTTCGCCACCGCGAACTCGATTGAACGGCTACCGCCGGAACTCCTGCGCAAAGGGCGATTCAACGAGGTGTTCTTCCTCGATCTACCAACTGAGCAGGAACGCGAGCAGATCTTGCAAGTGCACCTGGAGCGCAAGGGCATCACAATGAGCCGACTGCGCTTCGATCTGTCAAAGATAGCGCGCGCCACAGAGGGTTTCGTGGGGGCCGAGCTAGAAGCGGTGGTCAACGATGCCATGTTCCCCGCGTTCATGGACGGCAAACGCGAGATCGAGACCGCCGACCTGCTGGTCGCCGCAGGCGACATGGTGCCGCTCGCCAAGTCCCACCACGACCGCATTGCACAGCTTCGTGAGTTGGTATTGAGCGGTCAGGCACGTAACGCCTCGCGCGCCGAGGTCATCGAAGAAGTGAAGGTAGAGCAGGTGCGCGGCGAGCGACTGCTTGATAACGGGTAGAGCCAGCATTTGCACTGACAATCCCGGTGCTACCGTTGTTTCGTGATGCGTTGTCCCTGATGATTCATGGCGGTCAACTGCCTGGCTTGGGATTACCCCAAATCCGTGTCCAAAATGACCGCAGCCACGTCACCAGGCTTGCATATTCTTGCGCCGCGTCGATGCCATAGCCGTTGCGTGTGGGTGCCCCAATGAGTTCACGCGGCGACCGAGTCGTCGTCGCGCTGTCGGTGCTCACCATATAGGCGATGGCAGCTCGAATTTCAGAATCGGTGAGGTTGGTCGCATCGCCACGGGAAGGCATCGCCCCGTGTCCCTTGATCGCGGAACGAACCAATAACTCGAATCCTTGTTTGACCCGCGGAATCCAGGCCACCCGGTCGCCGATCCTGGGCGCACCAGCTGCACCGGACTGGTGGCACCTGGCGCAGTAGGCCTGCACGACCTCCGCGCCGCTGCGTTCGACGACAGAATCGAACTTGCTGACCGGCTCGATCCAGTCGCCGCCGGATTGGTTGACCATGTAGGCAATTGCGCGCCCGATTTCGGTATCGGTGAGATCAGGATTGCCGCCGTGCGGGGGCATTCTGCGAACGCCCTTGAGCGCAGCTTCAGCGAGACTGGTGAGGCTTTGCGAAGTGAGCTGCGCCCACGCCTTGCGATCACCTATCCTTGGCGCACCGTCGACGCCTGTTGTGTGACAGTTTGCGCATACCGCCTCCACAATTTCCTTGCCACCGCGCTCGCGCCCTTGTGCGCTCGCCGCTCGCGCTGCCGCCGGCACTAACAAGGCACAAAACGCCAACATTATCAAAAGTCGCATCACGTCGGCGGTGGCTAAATTTCGGTCCACGGGCACTTCCCTGTTCACTGCAGCGCTTCCGGTCAGATATGAGACTATTTCCGCACGTTTTGCCGGGTGGCGAGCAAAGCGGCTTCGACACGGCTTCGCACGCACAGCTTGCCGAGTATGTTAGTCATGTGGTTTTTGACCGTCTTTTCCGCCAGAAAAACGCGCTCGCCGATCTGGCGATTGGTAAGGCCTTCGGCCACCAGGCTCAAGATCTTGCTCTCGCGCTCCGAAAGTTCGCTCAACGGGTCATGCGCACGTTTGCCTGTCAGCTCGCTCATCAGACTGGCCGCAAGCGAGCGTGAAACGTAGACGTCCCCAGCGGCTACCATGCGCACGATATTGGCCAGATCGTGGGACCCCACGCCTTTCACCACGTAGCCCCGCGCGCCGCCTTTGAACGCGGCGAGCAAGCGGTCCTCGTCATCAAAAGCGGTCAGCATTACGACCCGTGTCGCTGGACAGGCTTGCGACAATTTCTCCACCGTTGCCAACCCTCCCCAGCCGGGCATGCCGATGTCGAGCAGCACGACATCCGGAGCGTGCTCTATGGCCAGACGCAGTGCCTCCTCGCCGCTCTCAGCCTGCCCTACCACTGCGAGGTCGGGCTCGGCGGCCAGCGAGTGGCAAACACCCTCGCGGAACAACGGATGATCATCGGCAATAACAACACGGATCGGTTCGGTCATGTCTCCTCGCTGCTTGTCAGGGGTATATCGGCCCGCACCACCGTTCCTTGACCGATAGCGCTCCATATGTAAAACGTTCCTCCCAGCAGCTCGACGCGCTCACGCATACCTTCGAGACCCAGGTGACCCTCGGTCTGCGCCGTTTGGGGATCGAAGCCTCGACCGTCGTCGCGCACTGAAACCTGCAATCCTTTGTCTGAGGCGCTCAGTACGATGTGCTGCTTGACGGCGCCGCCATGGCGGTATCCATTGGCCAATGATTCCTGCAGAAGCCGAAACAAAGTTATCTTGACCGGCAGCGGAGCCTCCTCCGGCACGTTGTTAATCGTTAGTTCGACGTCCACACCAGAGGAGCGCTTGTAATCGCGTAGCACGCGTTGCGCGACCTCGGCCAACGACAGCTCCTCGATATTGGGCAGGTGCAGCCCCTTGGAAAGAGCGCGTACATCTTGCTGGGCCGAATTCAGCGCCGCTTCAAGCTTCTTGAATTCCTCGGCCACTGGGGACCTTTCACCGGCCACCGGGCTGCAGTTGCTGCACATCTTGGACAATGCCTCCATGCGCATGGCAGCAAGGGCAATTCCCTGAACCGGGCCATCGTGCAGATCGATTGCAATGCGGTGCAGTCGGTGCTCGTTGCGCTCCGTCGTACCGCCTGCGGCACGGGTCATTCGCTCAAGAGCCTGCCCCTTCTCCGCCAACCGATTCGTGAGTTGGGTAACCTTCTCCTCCAGTTGTTGCTTCTGTATGATGACGGTGCTGCTTGTGCGCCTAATCAGGACGGCAAGCGGCAGATACAGGGTTGCCGTTGCCGCGATCACCAGCATCCAGCTTTGCAGCCGAACTGCACCGACAGCCTGGTCCAGTACATCGGTCGTCTGATGGATTTCCGCAACCGTCGGGATTAATCCGGTTTTCGGTTGATGTAGCGGTGCGTAAATTTCGATGAGATCTGACCCGTGCTCTGCCTGACGCCGCGGATCTCCATCTTTGAGCGTCAATATCCGCGATTGCGCTTCGCCCCGAAACGCGGCGGCAAGAGCGGGTCCGGCCTCGGATCGCAGACCAATCTGGGTGAGATCCGTGCTGTAGAGGACGCGTCCGTCGTGGGACCATAACTTGAACGCCACGATACGCTCTGCAAGCCTCGTCCCGTGCAGCAGTCTGTCCAGCGCAAGCATATCGGCATCGCTCAGCAAGCCGTCGCCGGTAAGTGCCAGCGCCTGGTCAGACAGGACGCTGTCCACATACATGGCGTACAAGGCGCTTTCATGCTCTATCAATTTCTTTTCGGCTGCTTTGCTGAGCCAAATTCCCGTCACAAGCATCCCGACCAGCAGGACAGCTGAACTGCCGGCCAGTAGAGCGCGGGTTAGGTTCATTCGAAGCGCAAATCGCATGGTGGTTGCCGGATCGTGGTAGAGGCAAATTGGATCGGATCAGTATAGGGCATCAAACATGTTTAAAAGGGTCGTTCTGCCCTGGTCAGACAGCGGGACTTTCCGCTGGCGTCGATCAGTGAACACCTCTGATATGGGCGTGGAAGCGCACTGCTGAGGATATTGGTCCCATGAAAAAAAGGACCAAGGTCACTGCCAATCCGTGACCATCGCCCGTTGGGTCCTAACCGGGTTCTCTAAACAATAGCGTCGAAGGCATTGCACCGGAGTATGCGGACCCGCTGCAAGGCTAGTTAAACATAAGCCCTTCCGCAAAGGAGACTAGCGATGAGAAAGCTTCTTGAAAAATCAACCACCGTTATCGGATTGGCCCTGATTTCCCCCCTTGCGTTTGCAGCGAATTTGGAAGCGGTTCAGAACTTCGTTGGGAAAGCGGTACCGACCGCGTTTGCACTGGTGATGATCGTCATCGTCGCCCTTATGTACTTTCGGCAGTTACCGAACAAGAGCGCAGACACTTTGCAAAGCGTGCTCAATAGTGAAACCAACGCAACGCAAACCGTTCAGGCCGATTCGTTGGTCATTGAATGCGTGCGCAAGATGGCGGGCCAGAAAATCGGTGCCTTGATGGTGATGGACGGCGCAAAGCTGGTCGGCATCTTCACCGAGCGAGATGCTCTGAGCCGAGTGCTGGCAGCCGGTCGCGATCCGCGTGACACAAGAGTGGTTGAGGTTATGACGACCGATCCATACTTCGTCTCGCCGGCGATGACCGTGGGCGCTGCGATGGACTTGGTTACCCAGAAGCAGTTCCGGCACCTTCCGGTTGTGGAAAACGGCAAAGTGCAAGCGCTGCTGTCGAGCCGGGACCTCACGCATTGGCTGGGCAAGAACCGGACAGGCGAACTTCAGGATATGGTCAAAGTTTCCCAACAGGCTTGATGACAGGCGCCGCTGGCAACGTTGCTGGCTTCGGCGCCGCTCCCACAACCTAACAGCCGAGCCCAATCAGGAAACATGGTGCCAAACAAAGAAGAAACACCCCGCGTCGCTCTTGGCAAGGTGCCGCCGTCGCAGCAAGAAACCGGGTCAATGCCGGCGGAAAAGTCCGAACCGAAAGTTAGCACCTCGCGGCGCGGCTTTCTAACCAAGGCGGCCACTGCAACCACACTCAGCGTTACCTCGCTGATGGGCACTGCGGCCTTGCTTACCAACTCCGACGACGCAGCCGCCAATAGCACCTGGGCCGAGTGGTTCCAGGGCAACTACCGTTTGATGACCGACGGTGAGAAGCAGCAGGCCCGCACCCGTTTGGAAAAGCGCTACTCAGCTGAATTCCACAAAAAGGTGACAGTCGATGGGACGCCTGCTGCCGAGGGTGTGCTGTTCGGCTATGCACTCAATGTCCAGAAATGCATCGGTTGCCGGCGTTGCGTCAAAGCCTGCGTCCAGGAAAACAACCAGTCGCGCCGTGATGAGTCCCGCAAGGGCAAGGAAATTGAGTGGATTCAAGTCCTGAAAATGGAAAAAGGTGAATTCACCCGGGAAAAGATGCACAAGGGTTACCCCAGCGATGCGGGTATTCAGGTAGGCGGCAATGCCTACAGCCCGACCGGCGTGGTGCTGGAAGGTGAGTACCACTACCAGCCAGAGAAGGTCCCAGAGGAGGATGCCTTCTATATGCCGATTGCCTGCATGCAATGTGAAAAGCCGCCCTGCGTCAAGGTCTGCCCGGTACGGACGACCTATCGCGAGCCGGACGGCATCGTGGTGATTGACTACAACTGGTGCATTGGGTGCAAACAGTGTGTCGATGCCTGCCCCTACTGGGCACGCCGGTTCAACTTCACCACTCCAAATTTGCCCGAAGCAGAAATGAACCCGGTCACGCACTACCTGGGCAATCGTCCGCGTATGCGCGGTGTGGTCGAGAAATGCACCTGGTGCGTTCAGCGCACCCGCCAAGGGCGTTATCCGGCTTGCGTTGAAGTTTGCCCGGTGGGCGCGCGCAAGTTTGGCAATCTCCTTGATCCCGAGAGCGAAGTGAGTCAAATTTTGGCCAAAAAGAATGTACTTCGCCTGAAGGCGGAACTCAACACTTATCCAAAGTTCTTTTACTACTTTGACTAAGGAATGAAGTGATGCGTTCGATCATTCGATTTGTTATTGACTTCGCTGCTTATGTCATCAAAGGTGGCCCCAAGTTCTATGCCTGGCTTGCGTTTCTGGGGGTCTTTGTGCTGGCCCTGTTGTACGGAACCTACCTTCAGGCCACAGAAGGTTTGATCGTCACCGGATTAAGCAATCAAGTCACTGACGGCTTGTACATCGCCAACTTTGTCTTCATGGTGGGTGTGGCGGCCGGGGCGGTCACTATTGTGTTCCCGGCGTATGTCTATCACCACAAGGGTTTACATGATGTCACCGTCCTGGGTGAAATGCTGGCCGTCTCGGCCGTCATGGCGTGCAACCTGTTCATTCTGTCCCACATGGGGCGCCCGGAGCGGCTCTGGCACATGATGCCGCCGCTTGGCATCATCAATATCCCAAGTTCCGCCTTGGCGCTCGACGTCCTCACGCTGTCAACCTATCTCATTCTGAACCTGATCGGTGGTTTCTATTTCATGTACACCCGCTACATGGGCACCGAGGTCAACCGCAAGTTCTACATGCCCTTGATCTACGTATCGATCGTTTGGGCGTTGAGCATTCACACCGTCACCGCGTTCTTCCTTAGTACCATGCCGGCCCGCCCGATGTGGAACACCAGCATGATGCCGATCCGCTTCATCTCCACGGCATTCGCAGCCGGTCCGTCATTAATCATTCTGCTGTTTTTGTACATCCGAAAAAATACGCGACTATGGATTGAAGATTCAGCCATAAACACGCTTTCAACCATCGTTACCTTTTGTCTGGGTATCGCGCTGTATTTGACCTTATCCGAAATAGTTACCGAACTTTATTCCGTAACCGAACATTCGCTGGGCTTGCAATACCTGATGTTCGGACTCGACGGCTTGAACAAACTGGTGCCATGGTTCTGGACCTCCCTGGTGTTCAACCTTATCGCTTTTGTAATGCTGCTGACGCCCAGTGTGCGCAAAGATTACGGACTGCTGCCATTCGCCTGTATTCTCGCCATCATCGGGATCTGGATTGAAAAGGGCATGGGAACTGTGGTTCCGGGTTTTATTCCAACCCCCATCGGTGAAGTAACCGAATACGCGCCGACGCTGATCGAAGTCCTCATCACGATGGGCGATTGGGCCATGGGTATGCTGATCGCCACCGTGCTGTTGAAGGGCTCCATCGGCGTCTTGCTCGGAGACGTGAAGCGGGCAAGCCAGCCATGGCGCGTGATGAGCGACGATGCGCCCCCATACCAAACCACCTTCGAGCCGGCCCAGATGGAACCATGGGCGCGTTCGAGTGACCCGGATGCCAAGGTGGACGGGGGCTTCGGGACCAGGCGCGGCAATCGCCCGCGCGGCCAGGGCAGCGTCGCTGCAGAGTAAAAGCGAACAAGCGTCCATGAACACCTATTCGTTTGGCAGCATGATTCTGGCAATTTCCTGCCTGGCGGCAGCACCTGTGATGGCGGAAGATAAACCCTGTTTCGAAAGCCGAAAAGACGCTTCGGAAGTGATACCGCACAAGATTAAGGATGGTCTGCCGAGCGTGAAATGCTCGCCCAAGACCGGCGCCGTGCTGTGGTGGGGCGACCCCTTCGATGAAACGGTCAGCATGGGCGAGACGACCGCCTCAGGGGATCACCCTGGCGGCGTAGCCGTAGTCAAGCCGCGTGAAGACAAACTAGAAATGATGCCGCTTTGCGGGGTCGCCTGCCATAACGGAACCACGCCGCCACCACCCAAAGATAAGAACCCGCGCGCGCTAACCATGCACGACGATATCGTGCCCGACGCACTGAATTTTCAGCACGGACGCGGTGCCATCTGGTGCCTGGATTGCCACCATCCCACCACGCGCAATAAGCTGTTTGACAACTTCGGCAAGCTGATCAGCTTCAATGAGCCGCAAAAATTGTGCGGCAAGTGCCATGGCGATATTTACCGTAAGTGGCGTGAGGGCATTCACGGCAAACGCATCGGCGAATGGGCGAGCAATGGCAAGAAGCGTTGGTTCGTGTGCACCGAATGCCATAACCCGCACGATGTTCAGCAGGGCGCCAGAAACAGGGGGTTTGCTCAGCTTGAGCCTGAACGCGCACCCGAGTTGCCCAAGGGTCTAGCGAATGCCGACCACGAGCGCCATGACAAGCACGGCGCGGTCCATCCCGGTGAAGTTGGATTTGTAGAGCGATTGATGCAATTTATGCAGCGAATAACCAACATGGTGCGGCCCGCTCCGGTTCCGCCCGCGCCGCATGCCAAAGCCACAGAAACAGGCCAAGGTGCTGGGCATTCAGATCAAGCCCTCGGAGTCAAACCATGATTCAGAACACCAGAATTCATTTTGGCCCACCGCTGGCTTTGCTCACGGCACAGCAGACCAATACGTTGGCCATCAGCGGAAAGATCAATCGCACGGCGGAACGCTACCTCGAGATCATGCGTCACCGCGGCCTCGATTTGTCGCAGGTCGAGCGCGACTGCATCGCGTATGTCTGCGACTTCGGTTTCGTGGCCCCGCAGGAAATCCGTGAGCTGCCGTTCGAGGTGAGACTGACCGAATTCGAAAGCGAAGGATTGAACAAAGAAGTATTGGCGCAAAGGCTTGAAGCCGCCAGTTTTGAGGATCTGGTTGCTGTGGTCGAGAAACTGGGATTCTGAGAGTTGATCGTTTTTGCAAGTGCACCCACATCGGATGAACCGCAAACTGAATGGGTGAAAGTGAAGTGAGTAGTCTAAGGAGATAAGTAATGGGTATCCATCCTGTAACGATAGTTGTGTTTGTTGTTGTGTTGCTCATTGGCCTCCTGCTAGGCATTGGGCTTCAGAGCGTGATCATCGGTGGCGTTGTTTGCGCCTTCGCGGTCTTGCTTCTCATTGCATTGCGCGTAGCACGGCAATGGCAAAAGGCGGTGGTTCTCAGGCTTGGGAAATACCAGGGTTTGAAGGGTCCGGGCTTGTTTTACATAGTTCCCTTCGTTGATACCATTCCTTATTGGATAGATCTGCGAACAGTCACAACCCCCTTTAATGCAGAAGAGACACTCACCAAAGACAGTGTTCCGGTGGACGTGGATGCCGTCCTCTTCTGGCGTGTTGTCGATCCAAAAAAGGCGGCGATTGAAGTTGAAAATTATCGTCATGCCATAGCTTGGTCGAGCCAGACCGCCCTGCGGGACGTGATCGGCAGAACCGACCTTGCCGAGATGCTCAGGGGCCGGGAAAAAATAGATCACGACCTTTGCCAGATGATCGACCAAAGGACTGAGGCCTGGGGAATCAAGGCCCTTTCGGTGGAAATCCGCGACGTCAAGATCCCTGAGGGCCTTCAAAATGCGATGTCCATGCAAGCGCAAGCGGACCGGGAGCGCCAGGCACGCGTGATCTTGGCCGATTCGGAGCGCCAGGTTTCCCGGGTCTTTGAAGAGTCCGCCAAAGCCTACACCGGCAACCCGGTCGCACTTCAACTTCGGGGAATGAACATCCTGCTGGAAGGCATGCGGCAGAATTCCACCATCGTCATTGTTCCTTCAAGCGCCGTGGAAACTATGGGCCTCGGCTCCATGGCCGGCATGACCGCTTTGGCAAAACAGTTGGAGCAACCACAGATTCCAAGGTCCGCTCCAATTCAGTCAAGTGACGCAACGTCAGAGGTTCCCCAAGCGTAGAGTTCAACCCATTCTTCAACCAACCTTAATCAAGAAAGATCCTATGAAAACTATTTGTATTGCATTGATCACCACGGCCGCCGCCATCGCTGTCACTTCGCCTGCATTTGCTGATGAGGCGCTCGCGAAAGCAAAAAAATGCACGGTATGTCACGCTGTGGAAAAGACTAAAGTAGGGCCCAGCTATCAGGCCGTTGCGAAGAAATACGCCGGTCAAAAGGATGCCGAATCCAAATTGGTCACATCCATCCTCAAAGGCAGTACTGGCAGTTTTGGAACTACTCCGATGGCTCCAAACGCTGGCGTCAGCGAGGCTGATGCCAAGACCCTGGCGAGTTGGATCTTGTCCATCAAGTAAGCGCCGTTCCTTAGATTTCTTTGCGAGCGATATACCTTGCTGACACCATGATAGGAAAGATCACCGATGGGTTATGACATCAAAGGGTATGACAGTTCGACCGACCTTGTGTCTGATGGCTGCTTGCGCCACTTGATTGGGCGAACAGAATTTTCCGATGGCGGCAACCAAGTGTGTCGACGTCATTTCCCCTCATCCAGGGAACCGTTCGATGGAGGAGAGGCTTATGTTCAATGAGACTATACGGAACATGTTGGAGGCAAGGAAGTTTCTTACCGCTTCACCGGAAGAGACCGTCACTCACGTTTGCAAACTGATGAGAGCCAAAAAGGCGGGCGCCGTTTTGGTCATCATGGGTGGAAATCTCACTGGGATTTTTACCGAAAGGGATGTAGTATTCCGCGTGATCGCGCAAGACCTCAATCCCGAAAAGACCTCGCTGCTAAAGGTAATGACCCCTGAACCGATGGCACTTGGTCCCGACAAGACATATGGCCATGCGCTGCTGCTGATGCACGAGAATGGCTTCAGGCACATGCCCGTGGTTGAAAACGGCAAGCCAATCGGGATCATTTCCTCCAGAAATGCAATGGATCCCGATATGCAAGAGTTTGTCTGGGAGGAGCGGCGACGTAACTATTACCTGTCCCGACTCCAACCAAAACACGCGACTGCCGCCCGATAGACTAGATCTCCCCCGCAACAAAACATCCTGCCCGCATCGGCAATTTGTATGCCTTATGCGGGCATTTTTTGACTGCAGAATGAGTGCGTGCGTACGCTTCGACCCTGTACCGTTGTTGACTTGAACGCGGCTTGCCGTCAGATGTCCATCACGCGGAGCAGCATTGCGAACGGAACACGCCGGCTAGAGCCGCCATCGCATTCGACGGAAGCGGTTCGCTGATTGATGCGCGTAATCGTGCCGATTTGCGGCTGCAAATACTTGTCCGTAAGCGAACCACGAATCGCCCATTGACCGACGCCATGCCCTGCGCCCTACTTCACCAGCTGGTTGAGCTGGATGATGGGCATCAGCACCGCCAGCACGATCAGCATCACGGCCAGGCCCATGGCCACGATCAGCAGCGGCTCGAGCAGCGTGGCGAGTTGCATGGCGCGGCGCGCAACCTCAGTGCCGAGTTGCTTGGCAGCGCGCTGTAGCATCACGGGCAACTGGCCGGTTTGCTCACCGAGTCGCGCGAACATCGCGAGCAGCCCGGGGAAGCGCTTTTTCTGCGCCAGCGCGGAAGCCAGCGGCGCGCCTTCGCGCACCAGCACCAATGCGTCGAGCGCATCGGCTCGCATGGCCTGATTGGACAAGGTATCAGCCGCAGCCTGCAGCGCCTTGAGGATCGGCACGCCGGCAGCGGCCAGCATGGCCAGCGTGCTGGCAAAACGTGCGGCGTTGTAGCTTCGTGTGAGCTTGCCCAGTATCGGCAACGTCAGCCAACCGGCGTCGAATTTTTCGCGAAAAATGGCATTCGCCAGCGCCATGCGCAGACCGAATCCTGCAAGCACCAGGGCAATCAGCAGCAGCCAGCCGTAGCTGCGCAGGAAGTTGCTCGCACCAATCATCATGACCGTCAGAATCGGCAAGGCGTGCTTGCTGCTGGCGAACACATGTGCCACCTGTGGCACCACGTAGGTGACCAGGAACAGCACAATCGAGATGGCGACCAGCGTCACGATCGCCGGGTACAGCGCGGCACCGACCAGTTTCGCCTTGAGCGCCTGCTGCTCTTCCAGATCATCGGCCAGGCGCTCCAGCACCAGTCCCAAATTGCCGCTTTGCTCGCCGGCGCCAATGACGGCGACGAAGATATCCGAGAATTCTCGCGGGTGCTGGCCCAAGGCGCGCGCGAAGGTAGAGCCGCCGTTGACCTCGGCCCGTAGCATCGCCACCAGGTGGTGCTGTGGCTGCGACTCGGCCTCTTCGGCCAGCGAGGTCAGCGCGCGCTCCAGCGGCAGACCGGATGACACCAGCCCGGCCAGCTGGCGCGTCCACACACCCAGGCCGGTCGCATTGAAGACGCGCCGGCGCCGCGTCAACGCGCCACCCGATCCCGCCCCATCCTTGCCCGCGAGCTGTCCGCCGTCAGCACCAATCGGTTCAACTTTGAGCGGCACCATCGACTGGCCACGCAGCTGGGAGCGCGCCGCTTTGGCCGAATCGGCCTCCAGCACGCCCTTGCGGGTTTGTCCCTCGGCCGTCAGGGCCTCAAATGAATAGACGGGCATTACTCAGCTCGCGCCGTTACCGCAGACAGACCGCCACTTTCGTCATTGCGAGCAAAGCGCAGCAATCCATGCTCCCGGACTTCCCGGATTGCCACGTCGCTACGCGCCTCGCAATGACGATGCATTTTCAAGTCAATCCCTTGTCACACGCAGCAATTCTTCGCGCGACGTCAAACCGCACTGCACCAGGCGTTCGCCATCCTCGCGCATCAGCATCATGCCGGCCGCTTGCGCTGCGGTACGAATATCAGCCTCGGAGGCGCGGTTATGAATCTGCGCACGAATGGCGTCATCCGTCACCAGCAACTCGAAGACACCCGAGCGTCCTGCATAACCGGTCTGGCCACATTCAGCGCAACCGGCGCCATGGCAGTGGACACAAAGCTTGCGCACCAGACGCTGCGCAAGCACGCCCAGCAGTGAAGAGCTCAGCAAGAAGGGTTCGACGCCCATGTCGGTCAGGCGCGTAACCGCGCTGCTCGCATCATTGGTGTGCAGCGTTGCCAGCACCAGGTGACCGGTGAGCGAGGCCTGGATTGCGATCTGCGCGGTCTCGAAGTCCCGGATTTCACCGATCATGATGATGTCCGGATCCTGTCGCAAAATGGCGCGCAAGGCCTTGGCAAACGTGAGCTCGATCTTGGCGTTGACCTGGGTCTGGCCGACACCCGCCAGTTCGTACTCGATCGGGTCTTCCACCGTCATGATGTTGCTGTGGTCGGCATCAAGACGGCTCAGCGCCGCGTATAGCGTGGTGGTCTTGCCGGAACCCGTCGGTCCCGTCACCAGCACGATGCCGTGCGGCTGCGTCACCAGTTTCTCGAAACGCGCCAGCACATCGCCCTGCATGCCCAGCGCCTCCAAGCTCAGGCGCCCTTCCGACTTGTCAAGCAGACGCAGCACGGCACGCTCGCCGTGCGCGCTCGGCAGCGTGCTCACGCGCACATCCACCGCACGGGTGCCGATGCGCAGCGAGATGCGACCGTCCTGCGGCAGGCGGCGCTCGGCAATGTCGAGATCGGCCATGATCTTCAAGCGCGAAATCAGCGCCGCATGCAAGGCACGGTTCGGTTGAACGACCTCGCGCAGGGTGCCGTCGACGCGAAAGCGCACGCTGGAATGGCGCTCGTAGGGCTCGATATGGATGTCGCTGGCGCCATCGCGCGCAGCCTGTGTCAGCAGCGCATTAAGCATGCGGATGATGGGTGCATCGTCCGAGGTTTCCAGCAAGTCTTCGATGGCCGGCAGGTCCTGCATCATGCGTGAGAGATCGGCATCGCTTTCGACCTCGCTGACCACCGCCGCCGCGCTGGACTCACCCTGCGCGTAGGCGGCACTGATGCGCTGGATCAGCGCCGGGGCGCTGATGCCGTCGATATGGCGCACCGCGTACTTGCGGGTCACCTCGCTCACGGCGCTAGCACCCGATTCCGGATGCAGGCACAGCGTCAGAACACCTGATTCGTCCTCCTGCAACAGCAACTGATGCGTGCGGGCGAAGGCATAAGGCAGCGGGTATCGCATGGCGGCCGGTCCCTAACCTAGGGTTGTGTCTTAGCAGCGGGCGCGGCGCCAAGTGCCGGAAGCGGCTGAGCCATCGGCTGCGCAATCGGCAGGGGCGGCAATTGCGGCGCTGTGTTGATCGTCAGGATATTGCTCGGCACCGGTTGCACGTCCTTGACACCAGCCTTCATCAACTCGTAGCGGTCCATCGACAAGCGATCGGTCGCCTGCCCGTCGCGCATCACCACCGGGCGCAGGAACACCATCAAATTAGTCTTAGTGCGGCCACGCGATTCGCTTTTGAACAGATTGCCGAAAAGGGGAAGATCGCCCAAACCCGGCACCTTTTCCTGGTTGCCCGTGTAGGTGTCCTGCAATAAGCCGCCGAGCACCACAATGCTGCCGTCCTCGACCAGCACGCTCGATTCGATCGTGCGTTTGGTCGTGGTCGGACCATTGGCGTCTTTCTCGGTGCCGGCCTTGACCGACGAGGTCTCCTGGTAGATCAACAGCTTGATGGTCCCGTTTTCATTGATTTGCGGTTTGACCTTGAGCGTCAGACCAACGTCCCGTCGTTCAACTGTCGTGAAGGGGTTGACCGAGCCGGTACTGGTGTTGTTGCTGGTGTAGGAACCGGTGACAAAGGGCACGTTCTCGCCAATCACAATCTTGGCTTCCTCGTTGTCGAGCGTCAGCAGATTGGGCGTGGACAACACGTTGCCGCTGTTGCTGGTCTCGAGGAAGTTGGCCAGAAAGCCGAGCACGTAAACGCCATTGGTCTTGTGCGCAATCCCCGCGTTGATGCCGATGCCCGGCACCGCTCCACCGGTGGCGGCCTGCGTTGCCAGGGTGATGATGTTGTTGGTCGTGAAGTTGGTACCGAGCAAACCTACGTTGGAACTACCCGCATTGCCAAGGGCCCCCTGCCACTGGATACCGAACTCGGCTGCCTTGTCGGTATTGACCTCGACGATCAGACTCTCCACCAGCACTTGGGCCCGACGGCCGTCGAGCCGGTCGATGACCGCGCGCAACTGCCGGTACTGCGGTTCGGGCGCCGTGATGATGAGCGAATTGGTGCTGGCATCGGCCTGCACCTGGCCACCCGTGGCAGACACGGTGGCTGCACTGGCCGCGGCCGGTGCGCCAGCAGTGGCAGGCGCCGCGGCGGTCGTGGTCTGGGACTGCCCTGTCATGGCCGCGCGCAGCGTCGCCGCCAGTTTGACAGCGTCCGCGTTCTTGAGGTAGACGACATAAATGTTGCCTGCCGCTCCATTGGACCCGCCGCTGGCCGGCTGATCCAGTTTGGTCACGAGCGCCTTCACCAGGGCAGCACGCGCCGGATTGGCTGCGCGCAGGATCAGCGTGTTGGAACGCGGCTCCGCGACCAGCGTGGTCTTATAGGAGGTATCAGCCTGCCCTGGTGCAGAGCCGACGGGCGCCGACTCCACCAAGCGCAGCACGAGCGGCGCCAGATCGGTGGCAATCGCGTGATTGAGCGACAGGACTTCGACATCGGTGGCATTGGCCACATCCATCGCCGCGATGATTTGCGCCAAACGGCGCAGGTTGTCGGCGTAGTCGGTGATGACCAGCGAATTGTTGCCCGGGTTGACGTTGATGGTGTTGTTCGGGCTGATCAACGGACGCAGGATCGCCACCAGACTGTTGGCCGACTCGAAGTTGAGTTTGAAGATCTGCGTGACGATCTGGTTCGTGCCGGCCGCCGCACCCGTGCCGCTGTCAACCACTGTGACGCCAGCGCTTTGCAATTTGGCGTCGGCCTCGGGCACCACCTTGTAAAGGCCGGCCGATTCCACCATGGTGAAACCCTGCAGGCGCAGCACGGCCAGGAACTGGTTCATCGCCGTGCTGCGGCTGACCGGCTTTTCCGTGACCAGGGTGATCGTGCCCTTGACGCGCGGATCGACCACGACGTTGTAGCCCGTGATGCTGGCCATGGTGCGCGCCACCGCCTCGATCTCGGCATTGCTGAAGTTCAGCGTGACCGGCTCGCCTGCCCTGGCATGGGCGGCTGTCTGGGCCTGCAAGGCGGCGGAAAACAGGCCGGTGGTCAGCGCCAGCAGAAGACTGATGGTCAAAGCACGAGGCGCGTTTGACTGTGGCCGGAAGATACTCAATTTCATACCGATTCAACCCACTTTGATGATGGAACGTGGGCCGTCGCGACGCCCGATGATATTCAGAAGATTGGACAAGGCATCCAGTCGATCCGGCGCGGCGCTGGCCGATCCTTCGAAGCGCAGCCGCGAACCAACCCATCGACCACTGCCGGACAATTGTAGACTGCCCTCCAGCGTTTCGAGTGCCAGACTGGGTGTCGCGCCACCGAGCATCGTGATGCGGTAACTGCCCATCGGCTTGAGCGTGGACAGACGCGAAGAAATCTTGGCCGCATCGAGTTGCGCGCGGCCGGCCAGCACCAGGCGCCCGGCCGCCCATTCGACCACCAGGCCCTTGGTCGCAAGGATGAGTTGGCCTTCGGCCTGCACCGTATTCCAGGGCGTGCCCAGACCGGTGAGCCAATGTGCCGGCCACTGCGACAGGCTGTCGGAAAGCACCACTCTGGCGCCACCCCAGAGCGGCTGCACGCTCACATGCCAGGCGTGCTGCATGCAGCAATCGGCCAGCAGATCGACCGACAGGCCCTCGCTGCTCGGTCGCACCGACCAGACCAGCCGTCCCGGCAGGGCCGCCAGATCGCGGCTGCCGGCGCCACCCGAGAGCAGCAAACGGGCCGAACCGTTCCACAGCGTGCCCTGGGCATCTTCAAAGAGCAGACGTCCACCCAGGCTGCGTTCGAGCGGCGCGGTGAACCAGAGTGCCGGCGTGTTGATGCTGATCGCCATCAGCAGGCCCAGCACGGCTCCGGCGCGCGCCCAAGCCCAGGGCGTCGTCGCTTGACGTGCCATTGCGGGCGTTAGCTGAATGCGTGCCATGGCACTGACCTTAGCGCGGCGGCGCGCTGCCGGGCTTGAGCACCAGCATGCCGTCCCAAGCGCCCGTCGCGTTGCGCGTCAGGCGGGCCTCGGTCGGTACGGCGCGCGCGGTCAGGCGCGCCTGCACCAGCCACTGCGTCAAGGTGTCAGCGGAGACCCCTTTGAAAGTGACGGTCATGCGCTCACCCGTCAGCACCATCTGTGCGGTCGCTCCCAAGGGTTTGAGGGAAGCCTCGAGCAAGCGCCGCGCGTCCTCAAAGCCGATGCGCGGCTGCGCCTGCAAGGTCTGTGCCTGCACTTGCAGGCGCTGCATCTGCTGCAGTTGCGCCTCAAGCGAATGGCGCTGGTTCTCGGCCGAGCGCAGCGTGGCCAGAGCCGGCGCCACGCCGACCCACCAGAGCAGCGCCAGCAGAACCAGACCGAGCGCGGCCAGCACAAGACGCTGCTCGCGCGGCGAAACCGCCTGCCAGCGCTGGTTTAGCGATGCCGATAGCGTCATGGAGAGCCCACCTGTCTGATCACGACACTGTCGCCTTCCGCGCTGGCGGCATAGGCCTGAGGCTTGAGCTTGAAGGAGATCGCGTCAAGCTCTTCGGCCTTGAGCTTGAGACCCTTCAAACGCAGTTCGCCGACGCTGAATTCAAGCGCCGTCGGCGTCGTATTGGCCGGTGCCTGGGCGGCGAAAGCGCCCATCATGACCTCCATGTCGCGTGCCGACGCAGCGCCACTGGCCTGCTGCAGGGCATCGACTTCCTTGCTCATCTGCACCAGCGGATCCACCACCACAAGCACCTTGGGAAAGGTTCGGGTCAACACATCGGCAATGGCGGCGCGCTGGGTCTTGAGCGCTGCCTGCTCGCGCCAGGCCCAGGCATTCAAGCCCGCCAGATTGACCAGTAGCAGCGCCAGCAATGCATAGCGGGCGGCACGCCAGCGTGGCGCGCGCAACAGGCTGCGCAGCGACTCCGACAGGCGTTTGCGGGTGCGGGCGCCGCTCGAATTCACCATGTCGAACTGGGCCAGATCCCAGGCCGACTGCAGCGCGCGCAAGCGCCGTTGTCCGACCTGCTGCAGCGTGACACTGCGCTGGAACATCTGCTCGGCCAGTGCCGCCACAGCCGGCTCGGCCACGATGGCCTGCGTCGCCGGCCAGTTCAACAACGCCACGGTTGCCTTTGACAGGGGCCATAGCGCAACCCCCTCTGCGCCGGAGAAAACCAGACTCGCCTGTTCCGGCTCGCCCATCACAACAAGCTCGCCGGCCAGCCCATCCGGGGTGAACTCCGGCACGATGCGGCTGACCGGCCGGCCGGCCTGCTCGAGCACCTGCAGGGCCGCGCGCAACCAGACCCTGTCGCAGACCGCCACCCACACGGGCGCGTCGGCGTCGGGAGCCGGTTCGATGGCAAAGTGCAATTGCGCCGTCTCATCGAGCAAGCAGTCCTCCAGCAGGCCTTCGAGCACGGCGCGCAAACGCGGGGCGCCCGCGTCGCTCATGAAGCGCCGCCCCAGGCTACCCTTGGGCAACTGCACGCGGTGCCAGGACAGCTTGTTCGCGGTCACCAGCGCCACCACTTCGTCACTGCTGCCAAGTTGCGGCAACAAGGCCAGCGGTGCGCGCGATTGTTCGGCCAGCGTGCTGCCGTCGGGCGTCAACAAATATTCGTATCCGGCTGCGCCATCGGCCGGATCGGAAGGAAGGGTGACGATAAGAGTTGTCATGCGCGGTTCTCGGCGCTCATTGTACGGGGGCACCCGGCGGTGCGGCACTGCGCCGGCGCGACAGGGTCGTCACGGTCTTGCCATCGCGGCGCACCATGGATTGCTCCTGAACCGTCACCTGTTCCAGCTGCAGCGTGCCGCGCACCTCAAAGTAGCTGCTGCCAAAGCTGTGCATGACCTCGTCCAATTTGGCCGCCGCATTGCCTGACGCCTTTTGGACATCCTCCCACTTGGCCAGCGGCACGGCGCCACGCGCGCGCACCAGGCGCACGGCGTCGACCATCTCGAACGCCGGAACACAGGCATAGATGACCTCGGCCGGGGCGGTATTGAGATTGACCGGCGTCGCGACCGGCAGCACAGTCACATACGGACGCAACTGTTCAATGGTCGAGGCCGACAAACCAACCCAGAGCAGCTGATCGATGTCTTGCGGCGCCAGCGGCAGGGCACTGTTCTTCGGGCTATCCACGTTCTTGTCCTTCATCAGGCGCAGGTTCTCGACCATCAGCGTGAGTTCGTTGGCGGGCAGGTTGAGCGCATCGAACAGCCGGATGAAAGCCTGGTGAGCCGACTCAACTTCCGTGCCGGCCTGCAGCACGAGGTTGGTCAAATTGAGCCGGGACTGCAGGTCGATGATCTGGCCGGAGAGAAACGCACCCTGGGTCCCATCCTCATCCAGAGTGTCGCTGCTGCGATCGGCAGCGAGAAAGGTCGACAGTCGCGCCTGCTCCAGCGGCACCGCCCAGGGCTCGGCCAGGTGGTCGGTGTCGCCCTTGTCTTCGCGCAGGATCAGGCGCGCCCAGTCGAGCGCGCCGGTGAGCACCCAGGCCGCCTGTGTGCGCGCGCGTTCGGCCGCCTCGACCTCGACCGCGCGCCATTGCTGCCAGAGCACGCTGGCCGCTAGGCTGGCCACCAGCACGACGGTCAACATGGCGGTCAGAATGGCGGCGCCGCGCTGCAAGGCGGAGCCGGTTCGCGCGCTGCGCTGCCTCATTTACCGCCTCCGACGCCCGGTCGCAACCAGTCGCGCGTGATCGTGCCGCTGATCGCCTGCCCCGGCGTCAGCGTCAGCACCAAGCGCACGGCGTCCAGGGTATCGGTCTGGCCATCATTCGCGGCGCCGGCGCTGGACATCGGATTGCTCCAGGCGTCCTTGCGGTAATAGAAGATTTGCCACTGATCGAGCGCCGCAACGCGCACCTCGCGCTGGGCGTCGTCCGCGCCCGGGCTCTGCGCCCACTGCGCGGCGCGCTGCCACGCCACCTGCAACTCGGCGCGCGTCTGCAACGGTGGCGACTGCCAGCGCAGCCACTGGCCGGCGCCGTCAACCACACGGCGCGACCACGCCACCACGCGCAAACCCGCACCCGCATTGGCCGCGTCGCGGCGCAGGATGCGCAGGACGCGCCCATCCCAGTCCAGCGTCACAAACTTGTAGCTGGCTGCGGCATCGGGCGCTGTCACCATCGCATCCAGGTCAGCGCCCCACTGACCCAGGCCCGACTGCAAGGCCAGCACATCGTCAGCGTACTGGCGCATCTGCGCCTGCGAGCGCGTCATGCCGTCGAGCCCGCGCCAACTCAGCGCCGCCATCAGCGCCATCAGGCCGACGGCAACAAGCAACTCAATCAGGGTGAAGCCGCGCAAGCGGCCGCGCCGGGATCGGCAGTCTGACATCAGTAACGCCCCACAACGGTGGAAAGGCGCACGACCGGTTCTGCGTCCTTGAACACTTGCGAATCAACCCGCAGGAAATTAGGGTTCGGAGTGGCGCGCACCGCCAACGCCACGGTCAGGACCAGGCCAGCCTGCTCGCAGCTGACGCTGGTATCGCCAACGCCGGGCATCTGCTTGGCCAGCCGCACCTTGATGAGTTCGTTTTCGGCGCACATCTGCGCCAGCAGCAGGTCCGACTGACGTTGTGCGTTGCGGGTCAGCGCACCGGTGGCCTGCAAACCAGCCATTAGCGCAATAGCCACAATGCCGAGCGCGACCAGCACCTCGACCAACGTGAAGCCGTGCTGACCCCGGCGGTGCTTCACGGCCCTGGCACCTGGACAGAAAACGGGCGCAGCCCATCGGTCGCCAAGCGCACGCTGCGTCCAGTCTGACTGGTGGAGACCAGCACCACTTCCTGCGGCCCGATGATGGGCTCGGGTCCGAGCAGCAGGGTCGCGGTGTCGGCAGCGCCGGTCGGACCAGGTATGCCGGCGACGCGGGTATCGCTATCGAGCCAGGCCTGCGGCAATTCGGGCGGTGTCAGTCCCTCGAAGCGAAAACCCTGCGCATCGGCGTACCAGCGCACCGGCACGCCGGTCACGCGGGAGCGCGCACGCGCCGATTCCAGCATGGCCCCAAGGCGGTCAGCATCGCGTTCGAGTTGGGCCAACGCGCCATCGCGCAGGGCGAAGCCGACACCGAGCGAGACCATTGCCACGATGGCCATCACCACCAGCAATTCGAGCAGGGTGAAGCCGCGATGGCGCCTAGGGCTGCCAGCTGCCAATGTCTGCATTCTTGCCCTCGCCGCCGGGCTGTCCGTCGGCGCCCAGCGACATCACATCGACCTCGCCCTTGACACCGGGATTGAGGTAGACATAAGGCTTGCCCCAGGGATCGTTGGGCAGCAGATCGAGATAGGATTTCCAGTTCGGCGGCACCGGCGCCGTGGTCGGCTTGGTCAGCAGTGCCTGCAAACCCTGTTCGGCAGTCGGGTAACGCTGGTTATCGAGCTTGTAGAGCTTGAGCGCCTGCATCAGGTTGTGCACGTCGGTCTTGGCGGCGGTGACGCGCGCGTCATCGGCCCGGTCCAGCACGTTGGGCACAATCAGCGCGGCGAGCACGCCGATGATCAACAGCACCACCATCAATTCGATCAAGGTAAAACCCTGCTGAATTCGGCGGCGCAATGGGGCGGGATTGACTTTCATGGGCTGGCATCACTTTTGTATCGGAGTCGGTTCTATGATAATCGTTCCATGAAGACTCTTTCGTTCGATATCTGGTGGCTGCGAATTGCCACCTTTTTGCTCGCAGCCCTGGCCGCCGCAAGCGCCGCGTATTGGGTGCTGAAGTGGACCGCCGGCGCAACCCCGACCCCCAGCGCCGCGCCGACCATCAGCCGACCGACACAGACCGACCCGCAACTGGTGGCGCGTTTGCTCGGCGGTGGTCAAAGCAACGTGGTGGCCGCCGTGGTTGACCGCGCGGCCAGTCGCTTCAAACTGACCGGTGTTGTCACCAGCGGTGCCAAGGGCGGTTACGCCCTGATTGCCACCGATGGCCAGGTCGCCAAATCGTATCGGGTCGGTGCTGCCGTCAGCGACACGCTGGTGCTGCAGTCGGTCGCCACCCGCAGTGCGGCGCTGGGGGCCAGCCTGAACGCACCGGCCGCCTTCACGCTCGAACTGCCGACACTGGCCCGCAGCGAAAGCAAACCAGCCAGCAAGGCCGACGCCGCGGTGGAAGTCAAGGACGAAAGCCGGACCGAAAGCGCGCCCGCAAACCGGCCTGAAATCAAGCCCCGGGTCAGGGCTGCCAGGTCAGATTCCAACTCGGAATGACCGGCCCGTAGGGCCAGGCCTGACACCGACATTCCCTCCCATGCCCAGATTCGCCGCCAACCTGTCCCTGCTCTACCCCGAACTGGATTTTCTGGCGCGTTTCGAGGCCGCCGCCAAAGACGGCTTCAAGGCCGTCGAGTTCCTGTTTCCCTACGCCTTCGCCAGCCACGAGATCGCAGCGCGCCTGACAGGCAATGGCCTGCAGCAGGTGCTGTTCAACGCGCCGCCCGGCGATTGGGACGTCGGCGAACGCGGTCTGGCCTGTCTGCCGGACCGTGACGCGCAGTTCCGCGCCGGCGTCGATGCGGCGCTCGATTACGCGGCAGCGCTGAACTGCCCGCGCGTCCATGTCATGGCCGGCCTGCGGCCAGCGCACGGCGCGCACGAGATGCACGATGCGACCTACATCAGCCGCATGCGCTGGGCCGCGGCGCAGGCGGCCCAGCGCGGCGTCGACCTGATGATCGAACCGATCAACACGCGCGATATGCCGCTCTACTACCTGAACCGCCAGGAGCAGGCCCATGCCGTACTGGACGCGGTCGACGCGCCCAACCTCAAAGTGCAGATGGACCTCTACCATTGCCAGATCGTCGAAGGTGACCTGGCCATGAAGCTTCGCCGTTACCTGCCCACGGGAAGGATCGGCCACATCCAGATTGCGGGCGTGCCCGAGCGCCATGAACCCGATCGGGGCGAGGTCAACTACCCGTATCTGTTCGCCCTGCTCGATGAACTGGGCTACAGCGGCTGGATTGGCTGCGAGTACCGGCCGGCGCGCAGCCAGCAGGCCGGCGGCACCTCAGCGGGGCTGGGCTGGGTCAAGCCCTATCTTTGAACCTGTGCGTCGTCATTGCGAGGAACATAGTGCCGCCGCGATCCATGCAGCTCGAAGCCATGGATCGCCACGCTGCGCTCGCGATGATGAAATAGGAAAGCCTCAGGATGCCGCGAGTGCAGCCCGCATGGCATCGATCACTGCCTTGTAATCCGGTTTACCAAAGATGGCACTCCCCGCGACAAAGGTGTCGGCGCCGGCATCGGCGACGCGGCGGATGTTGTCGGTCTTGATGCCGCCGTCGACTTCGAGGCGGATGTCCTTGCCGCTGGCCGAGATGCGCCGGCGCACGTCCTCGATCTTGCGCAGGCTCGATTCAATGAAGCTCTGCCCGCCAAAGCCCGGGTTGACGCTCATGATCAGGATCAGGTCGATGTCCTCGATCACCCAGTCCAGCACATCAAGCGGCTGCGCCGGGTTAAACACCAGGCCGGCCTTGCAGCCCTGCGCCTTGATTGCCTGGATGCTGCGGTGCACGTGGCCCGAGGCATCCGGGTGAAAACTGATGAAGTCAGCGCCGGCCTCGGCGAAGGCAGCCGCCAGCGCATCGACCGGCTGCACCATCAGGTGCACATCGATCGGCACGGCGACGCCGGCAGCGGTCTTGGCATGCGGTCGCAAAGCACTGCAGATCATCGGCCCGAAGCTGAGGTTGGGCACGTAATGGTTGTCCATGACGTCGAAGTGGATCCAGTCGCAACCGGCGGCAATGATGTTCTTGAATTCGTCACCCAGGCGGGCGAAGTCGGCCGAGAGAATAGAAGGAGCGATGCGGTAGGTCATGGCAGGATTCTAGACAGCACAAGCCGCTGCTGGCGCACTGCGTGCGGTTGCGGGTCTGTCCCGCAAAGTTTCAGGATAGCATTGCGCCATGTCCAAGTACCAGTTTCATGTCAATGTGACGCCCCGCTACCTGGCCGATGAATCGGTCCCGGAGCAGGAACTGTTTGTGTTTTCCTACACCGTCACGATCACCAATGTCGGCGAGGTGAGCGCGCAACTGATCTCGCGCAACTGGAACATCAACGATGCGCGCGGTCACACCGAACGTGTGCGAGGGCTGGGCGTGATCGGGCAGCAGCCGCTGCTCAATCCGGGCGAGTCGTTCGAGTACACCAGTGGCACGCGCCTGCGCACTGCCACTGGCACCATGCACGGCAGCTTCTTTTGCGTGGCCGAAGATGGCGAGAAGTTCGATACCGACATCCCGATGTTCGTGCTCGACGCGCTGAGCCCGAGCGGCGGCAGGCGCACACTGCATTGAAGTCCGGCTGGATGAGACCCCCGCACGACCTGCCCGAACTGCTCGACACCCTGGACCCGCAGGCCGAGCTGGTGCAGCGCCACCTGTGGCTGATTGCCCTGTTCCAGTGGCTGCGCGGCGACTGCCGTTCAGTCGCCGCGTCACTGGCCCGCGTCAACCTGCTGCTCGACGCGGTGCAGGTCCGGGCACAAACGCAGCAGCGCCTGCACGCATGGTGGCAAGCGCTGATCGACACGCTCGATGCCACGACGCTGCTGGCGGATTTCGGATTCTCTTCCCGCAGCGCTTTTCTGAGCGAGTTCTTTGAGCGCTTGCGCCAGAAGCTGCTGCCCGGCACTCCCGAGACCGCGGACGCTTCGGCGCTGTTCTCGCTGGTCTTGTGCGACGCGTTCGACGCCCAGTTGCTCGCCGCGCTCGACGAAGCCACGCTGCAGCGCATCGCCGGCCTGCTGCTGCCAGCGCCGGCGGCCGTCGAGCACGGCGCGGCGATCTTCCCGTGGCAGAACACGGTGCTGGAGGCCATCACCTTTTGCACCAGCCAGGTCCGATCGGCCGGCTTCTCGCCCGAGTTACGCCTGCGCATGAGCGCGCCGGCGCGCGAGGCCGGTCCGTTTCATGCCCTGGCACACGACTTTGACCGTCTGCGCGATGCCTACCTCGCATCACCGGAACACGACAGCAATGCGCGGCAAGCGGCGCTGCTGAATTTCCGCGAACGCCTGGAAGGCTGTCGCCAAGCGGCCGCTTCGGTCTACACGCATCTGGACGCCCACGGCATTTCGGTCAACTTAGTGTTCCAACTGCGTCAGATGCGCGAACGCGTGCTGCGCATCCGCGCCCTGCTCGACTGCCTGCTCTCGAGCAGCCCCGCCGCCAGCACAGCGCGGCTGCTGGCGCATCTAGTCTCGGTCGGCCAGGAGCGGCGCAGCCTGGGCGCGCTGATCGCGGCGAACACCTCGCTGCTCGCGGCCAAGGTGGCCGAGCGCAGTTCCGAGGCCGGCGAGCACTACATCACGCGCAACAAGGCCGAATACCGCGACATGCTGCGCAAGGCCGCCGGCGGCGGCGCCCTGACCGCCCTGACCACCTGGATGAAGTTTGCCGTGCTGGCGCTCGGGCTGTCAGCATTCTGGAGCGGCTTCTGGGCCGGCGCCGCCTATGCGGCGAGCTTTGTCGTGATCCAGTTGCTGCACTTCACGCTGGCCACCAAACAGCCGGCCATGACCGCGCCCGCGATGGCGGCCAAGCTCAAGGACCTGGGCGACCCGAACGCCTTCACCGCATTTGCCGACGAGGTCACGCACCTGGTCCGCTCGCAGGTGGCGGCCGTGCTGGGCAATGTGCTGCTGGTGTTTCCGGCCGTGCTGCTGATCTCGGCTGCGTTGCAGCAACTCACCGGTCGGCCGATGATCGACCTGAAGGAGGCCGAGCATGTTTTCCATTCGCTCACGCTGCTCGGGCCAACCGCCCTGTTTGCCGCCTTCACCGGCGTCCTGCTGTTTGCATCGAGCATCATCGCGGGCTGGGTCGAGAACTGGTTTGTGCTGCACCGGCTCGATTCCGCGATGCGCTACAACCCGCGCATCACGGTCCTGCTAGGCAGCGCGCGCGCAGCGCTGGGCCGCCTTCACGCGCTTGAACATCTCGGGCTTCGCCGCCAATATTTCGCTGGGTTTCATGCTCGGCCTGGTGCCGGCGTTTGCCGGCTTCTTCGGCCTGATGCTGGAAGTGCGCCACGTCACGCTGTCGGCCGGGCAACTGGGCGCGGCCTGCGCCGCCGTGGGCTGGAACGTTGTCTACGAACCGGCGCTGTGGTGGGCTGTGGCCTCGCTGCCGCTGATGGGCGCCCTCAACCTGCTCGTGAGCTTCTATCTGGCCTTTCGCCTGGCCACAACGTCACCGGCATCGACCGCGTGCACGTCACGCAGGCGATCACGCAGCGCTGGCGTCATGCGCCCCTGAGTTTTCTCTGGCCAACACGGGATGCGGCGACGCTGCCCGCCATCAAGGATTGAATGCCGTGGGTGAATTCGACCTGATCGAACGTTTCTTCAAGCGCCCGACGCGCCAGGCGGCGCTCGGCGTCGGCGACGACTGCGCCCTGCTGCAGCCCGCACCCGGCACGCAGTTCGCCATCTCGAGCGACATGCTGGTCGAGGGCCGGCACTTTCTCTCCACGGTCGACCCGTTCAAGCTCGGGCACAAGGCGCTCGCCGTGAATCTGAGCGATCTCGCCGCCTGCGGCGCCAGGCCGCTGGCGTTCACGCTGGCGCTGGCGCTGCCGCGCGCCGATGCAGCCTGGGCCGCGCCGTTTGCCCAGGGCCTGTTCGCGCTCGCGGACGCCCATGACTGCGAACTGATCGGCGGCGACACGACGCAGGGCCCGCTCAACATCTGCATCACGGTATTCGGCGAGGTGCCTCTCGTGAACGGCCGCTCGCAGGCGCTGCTGCGCAGCGGTGCGCAGGCCGGCGACGACCTCTACATCAGCGGCACGGTAGGAGATGCGCGCATGGCGCTCGAGGTCTTCCGCGGCAAGCTGGCATTGCCGGCGGCGGTGTTTGAAGCGGCGCGCAGCCGCATGGAGCAACCGACACCGCGCGTCGCGCTGGGCATGGCCTTGCGCGGCATCGCCACGGCAGCGATCGACATCAGCGACGGCCTGCTCGGCGACCTGGGCCATGTTCTCAAGCGCTCGGGCGTCGGTGCCACGGTCGACGCCGACATCGCGGCGAGCCGGGTCGCCGCCCGCGCACAATGCAGCGACAGGGAACAAGGCCAGTGGCGCGACTGGGCACTGGCCGGCGGCGACGATTACGAACTGCTGTTCTGCGCCCCGCCATCACAGCGCGACGCGGTCGCGGCCGCCGCGCACAGCAGCCAGACCGCGGTCACCCGCATGGGCCGGATCGACGCTGAGCGCGGCCTGCGTCTGGTCGATGCCGCGGGTCAGTCCCTGCCCAACACCTATGTCTCGTTCGATCACTTCGCCTGACCCATGAACGAACACGCCCCTTTGCCTGCCGGCCCGCTGCGGCCCACGGCCGGTTTCATGCTCGCTCAGCCGGCACACTTCATGGCCATGGGCTTCGGCTCGGGGCTGAGCCCGGTGGCACCCGGCACCGCCGGCACGCTGTGGGCCTGGCTCGCGTTCTGGGTGCTGCAGCCCTGGATGACCGACCTGCGCTGGGCCGCGCTGATTGCCGCCTCGCTGCCGTTGGGCTGGTGGGTCTGCAGCATCACGGCAAGAAACATGCGCGTGCTCGACCCCGGCAGCGTCGTCTGGGACGAGATCGCTGCCTTCTGGCTGGTGCTGTGGCTGGTGACGCCGACCGGTTTCTGGGGCCAACTGCTGGCCTTTGCCCTGTTCCGTTTCTTCGATGCCGTCAAGCCGGGGCCGGTCGGCTGGGCCGACCGCTTGTTCCACGATGTCGATCCGCTGCGCGACCGCGCCGCTTGGCGCAAGGCCGGCTTTGGCATCATGCTCGACGATCTGGTGGCGGCAGCCTGCACTGTGTTCGTGATTGCCGGCTGGAGGTTTTTTCAATGACACAAGCACCATCCCCGCAACCTTCGACGCACGATCTGTCACGCCGGCTGGCCGAACTGCTGCTGCAACAACAACTCAAACTGGTCACGGCCGAGAGTTGCACCGGCGGCATGATTGCCGCGGCCTGCACCGATCTGGCCGGATCGAGCGCCTGGTTCGAGCGCGGCTTTGTCACCTACTCGAATGAGGCCAAGATCGAGCTGCTTGGCGTTGAAGAACGCATCCTGCGCCGCGCCGGCGCCGTCTGCGAAGGCGTGGCGCGAGCCATGGTGCAAGGCGCGCTGGCCCACGCCAAGGCGCAGGTGGCGGTGGCCGTCACCGGTGTCGCGGGCCCGACCGGAGGCAGCCCGGCCAAACCGGTGGGCACCGTCTGGTTCGGCTTTGCCGTACCGGGGCACGTGGTTACCGAGAAATGCCGCTTTGCGGGCGACCGCGCAGCCGTGCGCGCCGCCACCGTTGCGCACGCTTTCGCTCGGCTGGTGGAACTGCTCGGCGGACCGGCGCGAACGCCTGCGGATGTCAGGCGCTGATGAAATCCTGCAGACGCCGGCGCGGTGACGTTTCGCCCGGCGGCGCATAACCGACGCGCGCCCACATCTGCACGGTCTGAGCCGGTCGCGCGGCACCGGCCAGGGCATGGATCCCGGCATAAGTCTTGTCCTGTTCCGGGTACTCCTGCAAGGCCTGCGACAGCGGTTGCATCGACACGTCGTGCATGCTGGCTGCGAGTTGGACGCGAACATAGGCGCGTCCGGCATTGACCTGCGTCGCGCGATCGTTGCCGTCGGTCACCAGCCACAGGAAGCCCAGTGTTGATTCAAGCTTTTGCGCAAAGTCCGTGATCTGGCTGGTCGTCGCGAAGGCATCGGGCGCCGGCGCCTTGCTGCGATCGAGCAGGCCCAGGCGTGCCGCCATGACGGCCATCGGGTCCATCACGCTCAGGCCGTCCCGATGCGCCAGAACCTCGGCCGCGCCGACGCGCATCACGTCGAACGATTCCATGATGGTGCGCGACGTGGTCAGCTCGATGCGCCAGGCCTCCAGCGCGATCCGGCGATGCATGGCCAGTGCGGCACCCTGCTCGGCGCCGACCTGACCAAAGCGCAGCGCATGCGGCTGCACGGCGGCCGCCATCGCCTGCCAAGCTGCGGCCGGCACCACGCGCTGCAGGTCGTAGGCGTTGCGGTTGGTGTGACGGTGCAGGATCTGCGCAAACAACGGGTCCTTCTGCACGCTCGCATCGGGCCGGAGCCGGATGCGCGCCACCGGCCGCGCATCGATCTTGTCCGCTCCGAACGCGCCCTCGGGAAACAGGGCGATGTCGGCGCGCAGGCCGCGCTCGCGCGCCGCCAGATCGAGCAGTTCCAGGAAGGTGCCATGGCTCATCATGATCTGGCGCGAGAACGGATCGGTCTGCGGCAGCAGTCGCTTCAGATCGCAATACAGACCGATCTCATCGGGCGTGCCCAGGTCCGCAATCCAGGACTGCAGGTTGTGCGAGTGCGGCGCCAGAATCGCATAGCTCAGCAGCCAGCGCCGCAGATCGGACCCGGGGGCGGCGTCGGCTGCAGGTCCGCGCCAGGCTTCGATGGCCTCGGGTGGCATGGCGGAACTGCAGCTGGTCAGGCCCATGGCACTCACGGCGGCGGCCATCACGACGCCACCACCGGCAATGCGAACAAAGTTTCGGCGCTTCATCATCCATCTCCTGCCAGGAAAGCAAACAACAAGGGGCTCATTCGTCACGTGGCTGCATGGGCCGGTCCGGGCGTGAGCAGTCCCAGATCGACCAGCGCGGCCCTCGCTGCCAGCTGCAACGGCGTATGCGGCTCGGCACCGATCAAGGCCGTGAGCTTGTCGTTGGCCAGCGCATGGGGCGTCTGCCACAAGTACTGCATCTCCGCCAGTTCGCGAAACATCGGCACCGCCCAGCGCAGCGACTTGATCAGCCACCAGGGCATGGCGCCGCGCGCCAGGGCGGCCCGTCCCTTGAGCCAGCCCTGCTCGCGCGCCAGCGGCGTCAACGTCGCCAGCCAGTCAGCGCCGCTGAGCTGGTAGCCCTTGAAGTGGAACACCTCGAAGGGCTGCAAGCGTGCAGGCTCGGTCAAGGAACGGCTGGCGACGCGCTCGAAGGCAATGGCCAGATCGGGCAGGTAAGCCCAGGCGGTGGATACGTCCCCGACGCCGGGGTAACTGAGCTTGCCCTTGCGCAAGTCCTTTGCCACGGACAGGTCGAACCAGCTGCCGCGGCCGCTGCCAAAGAAGTCGCCGGCGCGCAGCACGACGCTGTGCAGGCCATCGCTCAGGCTCGCCTGGCGCAGTCGCTGCTCCATGGCGACGCGAATCCGTCCCTTGCGGGTGTCGGCATTCTGCGGCGTGTCCTCGCGCAGCAAGACTGGCATGCCCGAGCCGAAGTTGTAGACATTGCCCGGCAGCATCAGCCGGGCGCGAAGCCGGACGGCGAGCGCAATCGCCTGCTCCAGCGCCGGCAAGGCCTGCTGTTCCCACTTCGGATACGGCGGATTGACAGCGTGCACCACCACCGCGCTGCCCTGCGCCGCCTGCGCCAGCGCGGCGCTGTCGCCCAGGTCCATGACCAGCCACTCGATGCCCGATTCCGTCGGCGCCGCAGCGCCGGGTCGCACCTGCGCCAACACGCGCCAGCCGGCTTTGGCAAAGGCGCGCGCCGCCGCCAGCCCGAAGCGCCCGCGCGCGCCCAGAATCAGGACCGTTGATTGCATGACTTCCTCCCTGTGATGATTGCCTGCGTTGCCACACGACTTGAACGAATTGTCGGCAGGACGCTTCCAGTCCACAATTGCATAAATGGTAATAACAGGAATGCATGAATGAATACCGACCCGAGCCGCGGATTTGACTGGCACCTGGTTCGCTCGTTTCTGGCCGTGCTCGATCAGGGCAGCCTGCTCGGCGCGGCGCGTCTGCTGCGCATGAGCCAGCCGACCGTCGGGCGCCACATCGCCGAACTGGAGCAGCAACTCGGCATCGTGCTGTTCGAGCGAACCGGGCGCGGCCTGGTCCCGGCCAGCGCGGCGCTGGCGCTGGCCGACGCGGCGCGGCGAATGGAAGCCGGCGCCCTGCTGCTTGCGCAGACGCTGTCCGGCGCGCAGAAGCAGATGACCGGTAGCGTGCGCATCGCCGCCAGCGTGCCGGTGGCCGTGCAATTGATGCCGCCGATACTGGCCGCCATGCGCATCCGCTTGCCCGACATACAGGTCGAGCTGGTGGCGAGCAACCAGATCAGCAACCTGCTGCGCCGCGAGGCCGACATCGCGGTGCGCATGGTGCGCCCGGCGCAAAGCTCGCTGATCGCGCGCAAGCTAGGCGAGGTGAAGGTCGGCGCCTGGGCCCACCGCGACTATCTGGCACGCAGCAGCCCCTTGCACAAGACCACCGATCTGTTGCGGCACGAACTGATCGGCAATGACGCCGACCGCGCCATCCTGCAGGGCTTCGCCGCCATGGGCTATCCGGTCACACCATCTGCCTTTGCGCTGCGAACGGATGACCTGATCGTGCAATGGCAGGCCGTGCGCGCCGGCCTGGGCATCGGCTTTTGCGCCGATTACATGGCGCGCAACGACCCCGATGTGCTGCCGGTGCTGCCAGGCCTGCTCAAGATCCCGCCATTGCCGATATGGCTGGCGGTGCACCGTGAAATTCGCACCAGCACGCGCATCCGGGCCGTCTACGACTTCCTGGCCGATGCGTTGCCGAAACTGCTTTGAAAGCCGGCGCAGCCTTCAGGCGCCGCAACACTTCTTGTATTTCTTGCCGCTGCCGCAGGAGCAGGGGTCGTTGCGACCCGGCGTGGCGGCGGCATGCACGGTGGCCACGCGCGGCCCGAAATTGCGCCACAGTTCGCGCAGATCGTAGACCGCCCAGACCGCGTCGGCAAACGCGTTCAGGCGATTGACGCTCAGGCTCGGCGGACCGTTCTCGTCAAAGACCGACAGCGTGGGCGCATCCGTGTCGTCCTCGGTCAGGGCCACCATGGCCTCGAGTGCGCCGTCGAGCCACTTGACCGCTTCCTTGTCGCGCGGCGCCGTCCACTCCTCGGGCCAGGCCTCGACCGCGAACATGAAGCCCAGCGCCCAGACCTGTGCGAACGACGGCACGGCTTCGTGCGCCACGGCCGCGCGCTCTTCTTCCGGCAGGGCCGCGATGGCGCCGCGCAAATCCATCACCTCGGGCTGGTAGGCCGCGTCGTCATCGAGCGAATCGACCTCTGCATCAAGCGCGCGCGCCACTTCGTCCCAGCGCCGCGACCAGAGTTCGAGAAAACGCGCCGCTTGCGCCGCATCGGCAAACGAGCCTTCTTCCTCTCCTTCGGCGCCAATCGCCAACAGCACCGGCAGATACTCGGAAGGCGCGATAGTTCGCCGGCAACAGATCAGCGCGGCCATGAAGCCTTCGCAGAATTCCCACTGCGGCGTCTCGTCGTAGCGGCTGCGCAGATCGTCGAGGATGGCGTCGATCTCGTCGAACTCCTGCGGGCTCAGGGGTGGCGTTTCAAGCGGGCTCAGATCTGTATTCATGGTGAGGTTTGGTAGATGGCCTGCGCGCGCACACCGTGCGGCAGCAGTCGCTTGGACAGGCACAACACGGCGCGGTCCTTGCTCAGCAGACCGGCCTGGTGGGCTACGGCCAGATCGACAAATTTTTGGTCGTCCGGGTCGCGGCAACGCACATGGGCGCGCGGCGCGACATCAACGAGGCTGGCCTGGGCATCGAACTGCTGCAAGACCTCGGCGGCGCTGCGCTGCTGGCGCAGCAGGCGCTTGACGATCAGCGGATAGGCCAGCACGCGCTCGAGTTCATCGCGCATGGGCTGCGTTGCGAGCCAAGCAATGCTTCGCTGCCCCAGCGCCGCCTTGAGCGCGCCGGTGCTGGCGTCGTCGAAGACAAAGGCATCGAGCACGATGTTGGTGTCGATGACGATCATGCGGTGACGATCATGCCGGCCGGGCCGAGCCCTTGACCATGTCGAAGCGGAACAGCCGGCATTCGATCGGGCCGTTCCACATCGGCACGCGGCGCGATTCCTTCAGGCGCATCTTGCCCGGCAGTTTGAGATCGGGCGAGAGCACCCAGGCGGTCCAGCCGGGGTAGTTCTTCTTCCAGTGGGCGCTGAGCCGGTTGAAGAATTCACCGCCCTCTTCCATCTGCGCTTCTTCGCGCCCGCCGCGCTGGGCACCGGCCACACCCGCGACCTCGATGCGTTCGCCATAGGGCGGGTTGAGCAGCATGATGCCCGGCGTCTCGCACGGCGGCAGGCGCTGCAGGGCATCGCCGCCGCGGAATTCGATGGCATCGGCGACGCCGGCGCGCTGCGCATTGCGCTGGGCGAAGTCGACCATGCGGTGCGCCACGTCGCTGCCGAAGATGATCGGCGGCTGGCCCGGCGCGAGTTCCAGTTCGGCGTCCTGCGCCTGCTGCTTGATGCCGTCCCAGACGTGGCGCTGGAACGGCAGGTATTTTTCGAAGGCGAAGCGGCGCAGCGAGCCCGGCGCGATGTTGCAGGCGATCTGGGCGGCCTCGATCGCGATCGTGCCGCTGCCGCAGCAGGGGTCGTAGAGCGGCAGCAGATCGCCATCGGTGTCAGCCCAGCCGCTGGCAGCCAGCATGGCCGCGGCCAGCGTTTCCTTGAGCGGCGCCTCGCCCTTGTCCTCGCGCCAGCCGCGCTTGAACAGCGGCTCGCCCGAGGTGTCGATGTACAGCGAGCAACGGTCGGTGCTCAGGTGCGTGTAGATGCGCACGTCGGGCCACTGGGTATTGACATCGGGGCGCACGCCGTTGGCCTTGACCCGAAAGCGGTCGCAGACCGCGTCCTTGATCTTGAGCGCGGCAAAGTTCAGGCTGGTGAGCGGGCTGTGCTGCGCCGTCACCTCGACCTTGATCGATTCGCGCGGCGTGAACCAGATCTCCCACGCCACCTCGCTGGCCGCGCGGTACAGGTCCTGCTCGTGGCGGTACTCGGTGGAGGACAGCAGGATCAGCACGCGCTGCGCCAGCCGGCTGTGCAGGTTGAGCAGCATGGCGTCGCGCCAGGATGCGCGCAGCGCGACGCCGCCGCGCTGCTTTTGCACGCTCGCATCGGTCAAGCCCGTGATGCGCTGCACCTCGGGTGCCAGGTAGTCCTCGACGCCGGCGGCGCAGGGGAGGAAGAGTTGGATCTGGTTCATAGCGCCTTGCGGAGCGAGGCCGTCGCAATGCGCAGGCCCTCGCGGTATTTGGCCACGGTGCGGCGGGCGCAGTCGATGCCCTGCTCCTTGAGCATTTCGGAAAGCTGGTTGTCGCTGAGCGGCTTCTTCACGTCCTCGGCGGCGATGAACTGCTTGATCAGGGCGCGCACCGCCGTGCTCGACGCATTGCCGCCCGAATCGGTGCCCAGGCCGGAGCCGAAGAAATACTTGAGCTCGAACGTGCCGAACGGCGTGGCCATGTATTTGGCCGTGGTGACGCGGCTGATAGTGGACTCGTGCAGCCCGAGCTCGTCGGCGATCTCGCGCAGCACCAGCGGTCGCATCGCAAGTTCGCCGTGCGTGAAGAAACTCTTCTGGCGCTCGACGATGGCCGAGCTCACGCGCAGGATCGTGTCGAAGCGTTGCTGGATATTCTTGATGAACCAGCGCGCCTCCTGCAAGCGCTGCTGCAGCGCCGCGTAGTTGGCGGCATCATTGCCGCCGCCCTTGTGCTGGCGCAGCGCATTGGCATAGATGTCGTGCACGCGCAGGCGCGGCATGACGTCGGGATTGAGCCGCACCTGAAAACGGGCGTTGGTGCCTTTGCCGACTTTCACCACCAGCACGTCGGGCACCACGATGTTGCGCTCGACATCGACGAAGCGCCGCCCCGGCTTGGGCTCCAGATGGCCGATCAGCGCAATCGCCTCGCGCACCGCGGCGTCGGAGGCGCCGCACAACTGCGTCAGGCGCTTGATGTCGCGCCGCGCCAGCAGATCCATCGGCTGGGCGCAGATGCGCAGTGCCACCTTGACGGTGTTCGCAGATACCAGTGCGTCGGGGTCGGCCGCGCGCTGCGCCAGCAGTGCCTTGAGCTGCAGGCTCAGGCATTCCGCCAGATTGCGCGCGCCAACACCGGCCGGCTCCAGGCTTTGCAACAGGAACAGGGCAACGGTGAAATGGTGCACCAATTCCTCGACCTGTTCCTCATCGCTGCCGGCCAGGCCCTGGGCCAGCGAAGTCAGGGAGTCTTCCAGGTAACCATCGTCATTGAGCGACTCGATCAGGAAACGCAGCGCGGCGCTGTCTTCTTCGCTCAGGTGCAGGGACATTGCCTGGTTGTGCAGATGGCTTTGCAGCGACACTTGGGAGCGCGCCAACTCGCCCGCATCGGCGTCCTCATTGCCATCCAGGTTGTTGCCCGCCGGTTTCGCGTCGCCGCCCCATTCGCTGTCGTCGGGTCTCATCTCGACCGAGCCGTCGCCATCCCAGCTCTGTCCATCGTCGGCGGAGAGCGGCATCACCTCGGCGTCGCTCTCGACGACCGAGGTGGTCGGACTCGCGTAATCGGCACCGGGCGTGGCCGCCATTTCGCTTTCCAGCACATCGCGCGGCACCGGCGCATCGGCCTGCGCCAAACCAAACTCCTCGCGCGGTGCCTCATCCGTGCTCAGCTCGAGAAACGGGTTCTCGTCGAGCATCTGCCCCACCTCCTGGCTGAGCTCGAGCGTGGACAACTGCAGCAAGCGGATCGACTGCTGCAACTGCGGTGTCAATGCCAGGTGCTGGGAAACCCGAAGTGATAGCCCTTGCTTCATTAGTTCAAATCAGGTCCGTCGTGAAGGTCCGTTTCACCGTCGGGCCGCCCCAAGATGAAACAGCCCCCTCTGGGGGGCAGCGCAGTACACGAAGTGACAAGCGTGGGGGCCACATGCTTACATCTTGAAATGTTCGCCGAGGTACACGCGCCGCACCTCGGCGTCGTTGACAATCTCGGCCGGCGTGCCCTGTGCCAGCACGCTGCCATCGCTGATGATGTAGGCGTGGTCGCAGATACCCAGGGTCTCGCGCACGTTGTGGTCGGTGATCAGCACGCCGATGCCACGGTCTTTCAGGAAACTGATGATGCGCTGGATCTCGATCACCGCGATCGGGTCGATGCCGGCGAACGGCTCGTCCAGCAGGATGAAGCGCGGCTGGGTCGCCAGCGCACGTGCAATTTCCACGCGCCGGCGCTCGCCGCCCGACAGGGCCAGCGCCGGTGTCTGGCGCAGATGGTCCACGCGAAGTTCCTGCAGCAGGCCGGTCAGGCGTTTTTCGATTTCGTTGCGTGCCAGCGGCTTGCCGTCGGCGTCATGCTGCAGCTCGAGCACCGCACGCACGTTGTCTTCGACATTGAGCTTGCGGAAGATGGACGCCTCCTGCGGCAGGTAGCTCAGGCCCAGGCGTGCGCGCCGGTGCATCGGCATGTGGGCAACCGACTGGCCATCGATCGTGATATCGCCCGCGCTGGCATGCACCAGTCCGACAATCATGTAGAACGACGTGGTCTTGCCGGCCCCGTTCGGTCCGAGCAAGCCAACCACCTCGCCCTTGCAGACCGTCAGCGACACGTCCTTGACCGCCTTGCGGCTGCCGTAGAACTTCTGCAGATGCCGCACTTCGAGCCGGCTCTCGCAGCGCCCGCCATCGCTTCTCGGTGCGGCTTCGGGCGCCGTCATGTCGGAAGTCACTTCTTCTCTCCGCCCAACGTGCCGGAAGACCGCAGCGGCAGCGCGGCCCTGTCGGCCGGCGTCTCGGCCCCCGGCTTGGGCGTCAGCGTGGCGCGAATCCGTCCGGCCGGGGTGCCGGCGCTGGTCGGCGCGCCATCGATGCTGAATGCTTCCGTACTATTGTTGTAAAAGATGATGTGACCCGTGAATTCGTCGCTGAGCGTGGCACCGCGATAGCGCCGCATTTGGGCGTTGTTGACAAACCTGACCGTGTCGGCGCGGCCGTCGTACTCGACCGATTCGCCTTCACCCTCGATGAACTCGTCCATGGCCTCGCGCTTTTGACGGAAGAACGCACGCTTGCCGGCGTCGGCGCTGACGGTCGCAAACTGGTGGCCCTGCGGATCCTCCCGCACCTCGAGCCGGTCGCCGCGGATCACGATGCTGCCCTTGGTCACGACGACGCCGCCGCCGTAAACCATGACCTGCTTCTTCAAGTCGTAGCGCAGCGTGCCGGCTTCGAGGTTGATCGGCTTGTCCCGGTCGGCCTTTTCCGCGTGGGTCAGGCTGCCGGGCAAGCCCAGCGCAGCGATCAGTAACAGGGGAAAAATGGGTGATTTCATAAAGGCACGAATCTTGCAAAGATATCTTGCCTTTTGATTGTAACGAGCACCGCTGCCGTCTTGGCGGTGCGCGACGTCATGAGCGGACGATTCGCCGTCCGCTTATCTGCCTTACTTGCCGGCCCGGATGCCGGCGGCCAGGAATTCAACCACCTGCAGGGCGCGCTCCATGGTCTTGGCCATGTCGCCATCGGTCCAGTAGCGACCCGCCACGCCCAGTGCCGGCACTCCTTCGATCCGGTAGGCGTTATGCAACTGGGTGGCGCGCGTCACCTTGGTGTTGGTGCTGAACGAGTTGTACTGTTCGAGGAACTTGGTCTTGTCGACGCCCTGCTTGGCAACCCAGTCCGCGATCGCATCGCCCTTGGTCAGGTTCTGCTTTTCCTCGTGAATCGCCTTGAAGACCTTGGCGTGCAGCCGGTCGACCAGGCCCATGGCCTCCAGCGCGTAGTACAGCCGCTGCTGCGGCACAAAACTGTCGTTGAACGCGACCGGCACAAGCCGTATCGCGAGGTCTTTGGGCGCGCGCTTGCGCCAGGCCTCGAAGGTCGGTTCAAAGTGGTTGCAGTGCGGGCAGCTGTACCAGAAGAACTCGACCACTTCGATCTTGCCGGCCGGCGCCTCAACCACAGCGCGCGTATCGACCACCCGGTAATCGGTGCCCGCTTCCGGGCTCTTGCCTTGGGCCAACGCAGGGGTCTGCAACAGGACATTGGCTGTCACGGCAGCACCCACGGCCATGGAAAAATCACGACGTTTCATCTACAGACACTCCAGAAAAAAGGGCAATCCACAGCAAGGACGGCCTTGCGATGACGAAAATGAGAGGACTCGGGATGACAGACCCGGGACCGCCCCGATAAGTTCCCTAACGCGCCACGCGCACCAGCGCGGTCTCCAGGCCAGCCGCATCCAGCCGCTCCTTGGCCTTGTCGGCGTCTTCCTTCTTCTCGAAGGGACCGACGCGCACACGGAAGACGACGCGCCCGGCCTGCTCGCGCTCCGACACCTTGGCTTCGACGCCGCTCAGGGTCAGCTTGGCGCGCTGGCTTTCCGCGTCCTCCATGGTGCGATAGGCACCGACCTGGACGAAATACAGAAAGGGGTCGGCCGCCACGCCAGCAGCCCGTGTCTTGGCCAGGTCTCCCAGCGGATCAGCAGTGACTGCCGGCTTGATTTCCGTCTTGCCCGGTGGCATGGGCATCGGCGCAGCGATGCCCGGCAGCGTCGCCGCTGATGCGGCAGAGGCCTGCTTGACCGGATTCTTGCCATACAAGGGGGCATTGGGGTCCCAGTCTTTGTTCTTCTTGTTTTCGGCCGCGTCCTGCTCCGGGCTGCGGCTCTGGCCCTTGTTGACGAAGGGAATCGGAACCTTGGTGACGTAGACGGCGACCGCCAGGGCCACTGCCAGGCCAACCACAAGACCCAGGATGAAGCCCAGAACCGTTCCACCGCCTTGTTGTTTTTTATGTTGCATCTCGATCTCGCTTCACATTTTCTGCGGGGCGCTGACGCCCAGCACGGCCAGCCCATTGTGCAACACCTGGGCCGTGGCGGCCACCAGCGCCAGCCGGGCCTGCTTGACGATGGGGTCATCGACCAGAATGCGCTCGGCATCGTAGTAGCTGTGGTAGCAGGCGGCGAGTTCCCGCAGGTAGAAGGTCACATCGTGCGGCGCAAAATCCGCTGCCGCGGCGCTCAGCATCTCGGGGTAGCGCGCCAGAAGCAGCAGCAGCGCCTGCGCCGGCGCGCTCTCCAGGGGACTCAGGTCGACCTGACCCAGACCGGCCGCGGCGCCACCGTCCTTCTCGCGCCAGCTTGCCAGCACCGAGCAGATCCGGGCATGCGCGTACTGCACGTAGTAGACCGGGTTGTCGTTGTTCTTGGCCACCGCCAGATCGACGTCGAAGGTGTACTCGGTATCGGGCTTGCGGCTGAGCAGGAAGAAGCGCACCGCGTCCTTCGAGGTCCACTCGATCAGGTCGCGCAGGGTCACATAACTGCCGGCGCGCTTGGATATCTTGACCTCGACACCGCCGCGCACGACGCGCACCATGGTGTGCAGAACATAGTCGGGATAACCCGCCGGGATGCCGACGTTGGCCGCCTGCAGGCCGGCGCGCACGCGCGCGATGGTGCCGTGGTGGTCCGTTCCCTGCACATTGACCACCTTCTCGAAGCCGCGCTCCCACTTGCTGATGTGGTAGGCCACATCGGGCACGAAATAGGTGTAGCTGCCGTCACCCTTGCGCATGACACGGTCCTTGTCGTCGCCGTACTCGGTCGATTTCAGCCAGAGCGCGCCGTCATGCTCATACGTCTTGCCGGCGTCGTGCAGTTTCTTCACCACGTCGTCAACCTTGCCGCTGATGTACAGGCTGCTCTCCAGGAAGTAGTGGTCGAACTTGACGGCAAACGCCTTCAGGTCCAGGTCCTGCTCATGGCGCAGATAGGCCACGGCAAACAGGCGGATATCGTCGAGCGCCTCGACATCGCCCGAGGCCGTGAATTCCCGATCGTCCGAGGAAACGGTCTTCTTCGCCAGAAAATCATTCGCGATGTCGGCGATGTAGTCGCCGTTATAGGCGGCTGCGTTCTCGCCGCTGGGCCACTCGGGGTCGCCCGGCTTGAAGCCTTTGGCGCGCAGCTGCGTGCTGGCGGCCAGCGTCGCAATCTGGGCGCCTGCATCGTTGTAATAGAACTCGCGGTGCACATCCCAGCCCTGCGTCTGATACAGGTTGCAGATGGCGTCACCCAACGCGGCCTGCCGGCCATGGCCGACATGCAGCGGGCCGGTCGGATTGGCCGAGACAAACTCGACCATCATGCGATGCCCGTTGCGCGGCTGGCTGCCGAATGCCGCGCCCTGAGAC